>CAYLLC010000006.1:21999-37203 GCA_964384355.1 uncultured Sulfurospirillum sp.
TCTCAGAGGATCGCCGCTGAATTTCTTTTTGCCGCTTTTATTTTCATAAGTGCGTTCTTCGTAGACATTGATACTCTTCTCTTTCGGTACGAGATAATCACTGAAATCGTATGCACCGGAAGTTTTATAAGCTACGGCAGCATCGAGATTCACTTTGTCATTTTTACCACTGCCGCCGCATCCTGTGAAAAAGAGCGCTGTCACGGCAGCGACCGCAAATATATTTTTATACATTATCATATCCTTAAAATTAAAATATTAATTATAATAACATAATAAGTTAAATATACAGTAAAACTATTCCTCTTCGATCCGATCAATAAAATCGAGAATGTGATCGATACCGGCAATCAAACCGTCACGATATTCGCATGGCGGCATCTGCGAAAATACCTGACGCTTTTGCCGAAGCCGTTCCTTCAGCTGACGAGGGAGTTCTTTCTCTTTCTGCAGATAAAAATAGCAGAGTGCATCGACCCATTCATATATCTGTACGATGCCCTTTCGATACTTCTGTGCATGCGCTCCATTTCGCTTTGCGAAAGTGTAGGGGGTCTTGCTCACATAGCAGAATTGACTCAGTGCCTCGAGTATATCACGGCTTGTTTTACTCACAGTTCACTCCCGCTTTTGACGATGTCCAGAGAGTATTTCTCCCGCAGTTTCTGCAGAGAATTAGTCAAGCGCCTGGAGGCACGATCCTGATCGAACTCCAGCAGAGAGAAGGGCTTGTGTCGCTGGTAGGCGAAATTGGAGACCGAAAGCGAGATTTTGGTCACACAGCCTATGCATCTGGCCATCGATGCAAAAAGATCTTTGAACTGCGCTTTGCAGAGCGATTCACTGAAAAGACGCGATACGGTGACATGCCGCTTCTCTTTGCAGCCGGTATCGTAGCGGAGCCGCAGGTAGTAGGTCGCAGGATTGAGACGGTGACGCGTCACGAGAAAGACGATGTGTCTGGCCAGTATCAGTATACGCCGCAGCACTTCGCTGCGATCTTCGATCGGATCGAATGTCCGGCTGATACCGATCGACTTGCGCTCACTGCGCGAAGCGACACGCTCATGATCGTCCCCCACGACACGATGGTAGAGTTGGCGACCCGGTTTTTTCCAGCGGTAGAGGAGGGCTTTGTTCGCTCTGACATCTCCGAGTGTCTCGATGAAATAGTGCTCCAGACGCCGGGCATAGCCTCTGCCGATACCGGGAAACGCTTTGACGGGAATATCCTTCGTGAAATCGGCGATCTCCTCTTTTCGTACCATATAGATGCCGTTTGGTTTGGCATATTTGGTCGCCAGTTTGGCAATCCACTTGGCCGGAGAGATGCCGATAGAGATCGGCAGACGAAATTTATCCCATATCTGCGCCTTTAGCTGCGCCGCATAGGCCAAAACCTCCTCTTCCCCTACCCAACCATCAAGATCGACGAAAAACTCGTCTATGCTGAATTGCTCGACGCCGGGGAGCGCTTCACACAAAAAACGATACAGATTGTGCGAAAGCTCATGATAGAGCAGGTAGTCCGGCACCAGCACGACCATATCCGGTACCAGTCGCAGCGCCTCCGCCAGCGGCATCCCCGTTTTGACCCCTCTGGCTCTCGCTTCATAACTGGAAGTGACGACGATACCCCGAATCTTTTCACGCCCGTCAGATGCTACATCGACAAAAAAATTTCTGAAATCATGCCGGTGATCGTTGTAAAAAACGGGATTGACGAATGCCCCCTGATTGGCATTGTAGAGTCGGATATCCATCTTTTTTCTCTCGAAAATCTTCAGATTGCTTCTGCCTCCGACCGCAACGGGACGATTCTGCAGAGATATATCCAGCGTTCTGTGTGCCGAAACGAAAAAAGTATCCAGATCCATGTGCATCATCATCGCGAAACCTCCCATTTTTGCAGGAGATTATAATTCATTTTGAAATATTTTTATAATTATATTTCAAAATGAAATGTTACTAGTGCAAAAATAGCAGTTGGGGCAAAAGAGGATATCCAACAGAGATATGAGTAAAAAGGGAAATTTTCAGCTGAAGATATGGCAGAGGGGATGGGATTCGAACCCACGATAGGTGTGACCCTATACACGCGTTCCAGGCGTGCTCCTTCAACCGCTCGGACACCCCTCTGTGTTTGAAGGAAGGTATTTTATCAAATTTTCCTGAAATCTTTCAACTCATTTTGGAAAAATTCGAGAATTCTTTTCTGAATCGTATGCGTCTCTTTGTCGTTTTCACTGCAGACAAGGAACCGCTCCAGCATCGAAATATCGACTTTGTCGCAAAAGCGCTTCACCTCCCGCATCTCCTGATCGATGGCGAGGATCAATTCGTTGAGATCGAGCCCGTTGTTGAGCACGATCTTGTTGACATACTCTTTGGTGGTCATGACCAGTACATTGGCTCTGGCCAGATCGTCGGGATAGATCTCTGCGGCCACCTCCTCGAGCAGCTTCTCTTCACATGCATCTACATCCTTGTTGGCTCCGATAATCGCCGCAAAGAGCTTCGCACGAAACTCCAGGGAGCTGTTGTGATAGACGAATATATCCCTGAAAAATGTCAGAAACCAGATTTTTGTTTTCCGCAAAATTTTCATCATGCCCCCTCGACTCTTTTTATAGCTCTGTTTAAGCATTGTTGGGATAGAATCCCCCTCAGCACTGAGAAAGCGATCGCTTTTTGAGTGCTCTCCTTAAGACCTGTGCAACGCCGTTTCAGGGCAACGCGCCAGGGTGGGAACACAGCAACGCACCCTGATTCGGTGTGTGCCGCAGGAACCTTGAGGGGAGTCTCTCTTTTACCGCCTGAAATAATCCTCTATATCTACCATAAGCCGATAAAAATCGACCCCGTTGATGACGCCGTTCTCTTCGATTTTGCGCTTGATCTGCTCTTTGCCTTTGATCAGTTCGTTTGACTTGACACCATGATAGATCGAGATCGTCGCTTCGATAAACGCCGCGAGCCTGTCGCCCATCTTCAGCGCTCTGCCGTCGATCGCACGGCAGTAATTCTCGTTGTAACCGCTCAGATCCTCTACCACTTCGATCTTGTCGATATAGATTTTATCGAGGAACTCATCTTTTTGCTCATCGCCGTAAAGCCCCAGCAGATAGGAGAACTCATCCTGTATATGCGCGGGAATCAACGGCAATATCTCGTTTTGGATCTTCTCGATCTCATACGCGCTGATGATATCGTCCAGCCCGCTGACGGAGTATTTGACCGGAGTGATGATATCCTTGGTCAGCGCCTCTGGCAGATCATGAAAGAGTGCACAGAAGAAGTTGTTTTCCAGCCGCTTTTCGCATGCGCCGATCTGCCGGGAGTAGAAATAGCTGAACATCGCGACCGTCAGCATGTGCCCCAGCACCGATGTCTCGGGGATACGCGGTGTCTGCGCCCAGCGCTTCTGGAAGCGAAGCCGGCCGCTGAGATCGATAAAACGGGAGAGCTTTTTATTGAGCGCGATTTTGCGCACGCCGATCAACTCGTAATAATCCTCCATCTCGTCATCGACGGCACTTTTGACCTCTTCGATATCGTTGAGAAACTGACTGGTCTGATAGATGATCGAAAACTCCCAGCGTGTCGAGAGATAGGAGGCCGCCTTGAGGATGAATCGCTCCCGCCCGTAGAAGTTGTCATCGAGCAGGAAGTTTTCGAAACGCTGCAAAAAAGCGCCCTCTTCCAGCGGCTGCAGATCGTCGCGCAGCTGGTCGATGACCCAGGCATTGAGCTCTTTTTTCTTCTTCTGCAGAATCTTGCGAAAGACATCGGGACGCATATCGGTCACGACGACGCGCCGCAAAAACTCGAAAATACCCGCTTCGATCAGATGATACATGTTGATCTGGTCGTCGTTTTCGATCTTGGCGAGAAAATAGGCGATGACGAATTTGTGCGCCTGCTTGTCCAGCTCGACCAGATCGACCATCCGCGGGTAGTCGTTCCAGCGCTGGATCGAAGCGGCGGAGAAGAGGAGTTCGATCAGGCGGGGTGTAATCATCTGACGATTTTGTCGCTGTCGATCTCGATGACGGTATGGACATTGCCGCGCGGATTGAAATCGGCGGTCACTTTCATCCATTTGGGAGAGAGCTTGCCGTAGAGGGTATCGTAGATCTCGTTGACACTATCTTCATGGCTGATATGGCGCGTCATGAAGGAGTTGATATAGAGTTTGAGCGCTTTGAGCTCGACGACCCACTGATCGGGGATATACTCCAGATAGATCGTCGCAAAATCGGGATAACCGGAGCGCGGGCAAAGCGCCATAAACTCCGGCAGCGTGATTTTGATCAGATAGGATTTGGCATGTTTGTTGGGCCAGATCTCCAGATCTTTTTCGACATCGAAGCCCTTGATCTCCTGCTCGCCGTACTTCATACCCCGCTCCTACACATCCAGATGTTTGACATCTTTGGCATGCTGCTGGATGTAGTTTCTGCGCGGCTCCACCTCATCGCCCATGAAGAGTACGAAGGTATCGCTGGCCGCTTCGGCATCCTCTACGGTGATACGCAGCAGCGTACGGTTGTCCGGATCCATCGTCGTCTCCCAGAGCTGTTCGGGATTCATCTCACCCAGACCTTTGTAGCGCTGGATATAGGCGCCCTTCTTGGCACTCTTTTCGATCTCGTCCAGCATCTCCAGAAGCGCCTTGTTGCTCTTGCCGATATCCCACTCTCTGATCTTGTCGTTGATGTAGACCGCTTCGGTAAAGAGCGGATTGGCGAAGAGGTCGTCGTTGATACGGATCTCCTCGAGCCCCTCCATCGTCTGGATATAGAGATGGACCTCCTCCTCGGTGATCTTTTTGTTGAGGATGTTGTAGCCCAGCGAGGCGACATATTCGGCGACCTTTTCGTAGAGCGCATCCCCTTTGAGTGCGATCAGATCGGGATTTTCGACCAGATACTGCACCACTTCGATCACATGGAAACGCTTTTCGAGCTCTTTGAGCACGCTTCGGTAGGCGGAGACCACCTTGAAGAGTTCGAGCATATCTTTGGCTCCGAGCATCTTCTCTTCGATCGATTCGATACCGTTTTCGATCAGATATTCGCTGAGGGCACGGTCATCTTTGAGGTAGATCTCCTTTTTGCCCTTTTTGTAGCGGTAGAGCGGTGGCTGTGCGAGATAGACATACCCCTTCTCCAGCAGCGGTTTGAGAAAACGGAAGAGAAAGGTCAGCAGCAGCGTCTGGATATGGCTGCCGTCGACATCCGCATCGGTCATGATGATCACTTTGTGGTAGCGCAGCTTCTCTTCGTTGAACTCCTCTCCGATACCGCAACCGAGCGCCGTGATGATATTGGTGATCTCGTCCGATTTGAGAATCTTGTCCAGACGGCTCTTTTCGACATTGAGGATCTTACCCTTCAGCGGCAAAATCGCCTGAAACACCCTGTCGCGCCCCTGCTTGGCCGAACCGCCGGCAGAGTCGCCCTCCACCAGATAGAGCTCGGAGATCTCCGGATCTTTGCTCTGGCAGTCGGCCAGCTTGCCCGGAAGCGTGCCGACGGTCATCGTATCTTTGCGGCGGGTCAGATCGCGCGCTTTTTTGGCCGCTTCGCGACCGCGTGCCGCTGCCAGTGCCTTTTGCATGATCGCTTTGGCTTCGATCGGATTCTCTTCGAAATATTTGGTCAGATATTCGTTGACCATCTTCTGTACCAGCGGCCGGACATAGGATGAGCCCAGTTTGCCTTTGGTCTGTCCCTCGAACTGCGGCTCCGGCACGCGCACACTGACGATCGCGATCAATCCCTCTTTGACATCTTCGCCCGTGATTTTGGTATCTTTTTCACGCTGTGCGGCGTTGTTGTTGACATATTTGACGATGGCGCGCGTCAGACCGGCACGAAAACCGGCTTCATGCGTACCGCCGTCGGGTGTCTTGATGTTGTTGACGAAGGAGTAGAGCTTCTCATGATAGGAGGTGTTGTAGAGCATCGCGATATCGACTTCGATATCCTCCATCTCCCCCTCCATACGGATCGGTTTGGTGATCGCATCCGCTTTGTTGAGATCTTCGACGAACTGTCTCGTACCTCCCTCGAAGTGGTAGATCTCCTCTTTGCCGACACGATTGTCTTTGAAAGTGATCGAGATACGGGGATTGAGATAGGCGAGCTCTTTGAAGCGTTTGGCCAGAATATCATAGCTGAACTCCGTCACTTCGAAGATGGAGTCGTCGGGCCAGAACTCGATCGTCGTACCGGTGCGGTTGGTGGTACCGACCGCTTCGAGCGGCATCGTGGGGATACCCTTCTCGAACTCCTGATAATACTTCTTGCCGCCCCGGTTGATCTTGAGAATCAGCTTTTTGGAGAGGGCGTTGACGACGGAGACACCGACACCATGCAGACCTCCGGAGACTTTGTAGGTGTCTTTGTCGAACTTACCGCCCGCATGCAGTACCGTCAGTACGACCGTCGCCGCGGAGATCTTCTCGGTAGGGTGGATATCGACGGGAATACCGCGACCGTTGTCCGAAATGATCGCGGATCCTTCGGGTGTGATTTCGACGGTGATCTTGTCACAGTATCCCGCCATCGCTTCATCGATGGAGTTGTCGACCACTTCGTAGATCATATGGTGGAGACCGCCGATATTGGTATCTCCGATATACATACCCGGGCGTTTTCGTACCGCTTCGAGTCCCTTCAGGACTTTGATATTGCTGGCTCCGTAATCTTTTTGCATATTTTTCCTCTTCTTTTTATAGCATGATAGGCATCACGACCGTCATGAAATTGTCACTCTGCAGGGTAAAGGGCAGGGTGGGATCATTGAGTCTGAGTTGAAACCGGTTCTGTTCGACCTGAGAGAGAAAGTCGAGAATATAGCGGCTGTTGACCGCCAGGACGATCTCTTCGGAGAGTGACGCTTCAAACGGCATCTCCGTTTTGGCTTCGATATTGTCTTCGTTCAGACTTTCAAACATTATAGCATGATTATTGAAAGTTAGCTTCACTTCTTGAGAGATCGTTGCAATTTGCTTCATGTGTGCAATCATCTGATCCCGGTTGACGGAGAGCTCCGTCTTGTACTCTTTGGGGATGATACGCTGATAATCGGGATATTTGCCGTTGATCAGCTTGGTAAAGAAGATGAAGTTTTCCGACCGTATCAGCAGGGTGTTTTCATCGTAGTAGATCTCCATTTCGTCGAAGAAGAGTTTCTGAATCTCGGCAATCGCTTTTTTGGGGATGATGAGTGAGATGTCCTGTTCGATCTCTTTGGGAAAGGTCACGACGGCCAATCTTCTGGTATCGGTAGCGACGAAGTGGATCTGATTGTCATGCAGATCGATCAGTGCACCGTTGAGCTCATATTTGGGATTGTTGGTATCGATGGCGGGAGAGATCTTTTTGACGGAGTGGAGGAACTGCAGGGGCTCTATTTCAAATTTCGCTTTGTTCGCTATTTCGGGAAAGTGCGGATATTCGGATGCCTCGAACATCGGAAGTTTGAACTTCGATTTCTCCTGTTGTATATAGAGAAAGCTCTCTTCCGTTTTGAGCGTGAGGTTGTCGTCTTTGAGAATTTTCACGATATCGAGCAGTTTTTTACCGTTTGCCGTGGCAAGACCCGGCTGTTCGATCGTGACATTCTGAGAGTGCATCGCCAGACCGATTTCAAAGTCGGTCGCTTTGACTTCCAGTTTCTCTGTCGTTGCATCGAGGAGTACATGTGAAGTGATGGAGGAGGCATCCTTCTTTTCCAGAAAACTCTGCGCATTTATGAGAATGTGTTCCAAAACGTTTTTGTTGATTTGAATGATCATGGTTCTTCCCTTTTATTTATTATTTTTTTAGTAGTGGTAGTAGATGCCGGTGAAAAGGTGAATAACTCCCGAAGCATCGATATGGTCGTATCAGAAGCCTCTCTTGCAACCTCTTCTCTTTTCACCTCTCTTCACCTCTTTGCGATTTGCCTGATGTGATCTTGCTTTTGAGCTCTTCGACTTTGAGCCTGAAATTCTCATCGGTATCGAGCAGCGCATTGATCTTTTTCATCGCATGCGATACGGCAGTATGATCCTTGAGTCCGAAAAACTCCGCAAGATCTTTCATTTTGTTCTCCGGTGTCAATGTCTTTGCCAGATAGATGCCGATGCGTCTGGCTTCTACGATGGGCTGACTGCGTTTTCTCGACTTAATATCGGACGGTTTGATATTTAATTCACGGGCGATGACGCGTATGATATCGTCGAGGGAGATGTTGACGGCGCGCTCTTTGATGAAATCTTTCAAAACCTCCGTGGCGAAATCGATCGTGATTTTCTGGGAGAGGAGGTTGGCGTGGGCGTTGAGATGGATAATGGCACTCTCGATTTCGCGGATATTGTCTTCCATATTGGCGGCGATATAGTGGATCACTTCATCGTCGAGTGCGATATTGTCGAGTTCGCACTTTTTTTTGATGATCGATATTTTGGTCTCCAGCCCCGGAGGCTGTACATCGGCCATCAATCCCCATTCGAATCGGCTGGTCAGCCGCTCTTCGAATCCCGCGATTTTTTTGGGAGGCTTGTCGGAGCTGAGCACGATCTGTTTGTGCAGATTGTAGAGTTCGTTGAAGGTATGAAAAAACTCCTCCTGCGTCTGCTCTTTGTTGCTGAGAAACTGAATATCGTCGATCAGCAGAAAGTCGCACTGCCGATACTTCTGGCGAAACCGGTCCATCGTATGGTTGCGTACATGAAAGAGGAAATCGTTGAGAAACTGTTCGCTGGTGGTGTAGATGACGTTCTTGCCCTGATTGATCGCGTAGTTGCCTATCGCCTGGATGAGGTGTGTTTTGCCCAGTCCGCTGCTGCCGTAGATAAAGAGCGGGTTGTATTGCTGTCCCGGTGATTTCGCGGCAGATTTCGCCGCGGCGAAGGCGAGTTGATTGGATGTGCCGACAACAAAATTTTCAAAAGTATATGATGCGTTTAAGATTGTAGAGGGTGCCTTCGGCGGGGTGTTTGGAACGCTATTCTCATGTTTGTTCACATTGGTTCGCGCCGATTTGTGTTCGATGACGACTGTCGGTGCCTTTCCCGTGAAAGATTCGAAAATATGCGCGATCTTTTCGGCATAATTGGTCTGAATCCATTTGACCAGCAGCTTGTTTGGTACCAGAAATACGGCGATATCGGAGGTTGAGTTCGCTTCGTCAAACTGCATGCGACGGATATATTTTCGATACTCTTCCGGTGAAACTTCATCTTTGAGAAGGTCTAAAACATCATCCGACAACATCGCAAGACCTCCTCTATTCACATTTTTTGGCAAGATGTGAATATTTTAGCAAAAATAATCTAAAATGAGTGAACAAGCAGCCATTTCAGCGCCATTTGTATGGTCTGCTTGCGGGCAGCCGCACGGACAGTGTTCATCATGGCATGTGAATAGTCTCTCTGCCGCTATTGTTTAAAAAGATATTAATCATGACAGATACTTTTTCACATTGTGAAAAGTGTGTGAATAGTCTGTCGCAAACGAAGGAGCCTCTTGGTTATCATGGGAATAGATCCCGGCAGTATCAACTGCGGATACGCTATATTAGAAAAAACTAAAAACAAAACGATACTTCTGGAAGCGGGATTGATCAAAATCAGAGCCAAGGTGCTTCAGGATCAGATCGTGGAGCTGGTGGAGGGATTCGATACCGTGATTGCGGGCAAATCGATCGATGCCGTCGCGATCGAAGATATCTTTTTCGCCTACAACCCCAAAACGGTCATCAAACTGGCACAGTTTCGCGGTGCTTTAAGTTTGAAGGTGCTGCAGGAGATAGGCAACTTCAGCGAATATACACCGCTTCAGGTGAAAAAAGCGGTGACCGGCAACGGCAAAGCGACCAAGGAGCAGGTCGCCTTTATGGTCAAGCGGATACTCGGGATCAAAAAGGAGATCAGACCGCTCGATATCACCGACGCGATTGCCGTCGCACTGACCCATTCTCAGCGGATACGCTAAATTTCCGACCTTTTGTGCCGATTTAGTGGTATATACACAAAATCGCAAAGGTAGGAAACCATGATCAAAAAAATCGCAATCGTCAGTGCACTGCTGCTCTCCGCTATGCATGCGGAGGTTCGCTATGAGGGGACTTCGATCGGTGCAGAGGCGGCACTGTTCGGACTGGGTGCCAATATCAAAGGAAAATTCAACGACCGCTACGCGCTGCGTGCGAGCTTCGACAACTTCAGTATCAACGACTATGAGGTCGAAGACGATACGACCAAATACAACTTCGATCTCAAACTGCAGGATCTGATGCTGGTCGGGGCGTACCATCCCTGGGAGGGGTCGTTCAATCTGCAGGGCGGCATGATCGTCAACAACAGTGTTCTGGATGGCGATATTACGCCAAATACCCGCGATCAGGACAAAATCGAATTCGACTTCAACGGCAAACACCATGTCTACCAACTCTCCGAACTGGGATCGATTCAGACCAAAGTCGATTTCGACCCTGTAGCGCCCTATTTCGGCTTCGGCTGGGATACTTCGTTTGACAAGCGAAGCGGTTTCGGTTTTACCTTCGATGTGGGGGTGGCTTATCAGGGATCTGCCAATGCGAGCTACAAGCTCAACTACGGTCCGGCACTCGATATAGACAAGCGTATCGCCGAAGAGACGGCGGATATCCCCGATGGTCCGCAGAAAGATGCCAAGATTCAGGAGATCACCGCCGAAGTCAAAGCGAAACAGGCGGAGATCAAAGAGAACCTGAAATCGGATCTGGATGCGGAGATGCTCTCACTGCAGGAGGAGCTGGACAAGTACGAATGGGTACCGTTCGTCTCGATAGGCTTTAACTACAAATTTTAAACTTTTTGGTATCCTTTCGTCAATGACCTCTCTGAAAGGATACCGATGCATGCTATCTTCTCCCATTTTGAACAACTGACAAAAATTCCGCACTGTTCGCATGATGCCGCTGCGCTCAAAGATTTTCTGATCGATTTCGCCACCCGAAAGGGGTATCGTGTACAAAGCGACAGCGCCGGCAACATCCTCGCGACCAAAGGCCGTCCCGGGCTCATACTGCAGGCGCACTACGATATGGTCTGTGTCGGCAGAGCCCCGCAGATAGAGATCTATGAAGAGGAGGGGTGGCTGATGGCCCGGGATTCGACACTCGGTGCCGACAACGGGATCGGTGTGGCGATGATGATGACGCTGATGGATGCAGAAGCGGCGTGTGCATTTCTCTTCACGGCGGATGAAGAGGTGGGGTTGATCGGAGCCAATGCACTGGCGTTCGATCTTCCGGGCAGATATATGCTCAACCTCGACAGTGAAGATGAGGGAGAGGTCTATATCGGATGTGCGGGCGGTGTCGATATCTTCGCACAGAAACGGTATCGGATCGAAGCATCCGACAAGCCATGCTACGAAATAGTGGTATCCGGCTTTCCCGGAGGCCATTCGGGCGTCGAGATCGACAAAGATATTCCCAATGCAATCAAATATTTTGCCCGATATTGCAAGGATAGAGAGATCGATATCGTCTCTATCGAAGGGGGCGAACGGATCAATTCGATCCCCACGACCGTACGGGCGGTCGTCTGCAGTGGCGAAACATTGCCCCAGAACGATCATGTGCGCGTCACCGCCGTCGCACAAGGGCAGCATGCGATCGTGGAAAGCGATGCAGTGATCGGGATGCTGGACCGGTGCCCGCACGGCGTGCTGGCATACAACGAAGCGCTCGCAATTCCCGATCGCAGTCTCAATCTGGCGCAGGTTTCGCTGAAAGCGGGGGTCTGTGAAGTCTCCGTATCGGCCAGAGCGATGGATGCGGAGGGGTTGGCTGCAGTCGAGGATCAGATGCGGGCGTTTTTCACATCGTATGGATACAAGGTGAAAAGCGAAGGGAAATACCCCGCATGGAGACCCGAAATCAACGACTTTTCGAAAATCGTCTGCGGTGCCGTGGAGGAGGTGTTTGGAGCATGCAGCTACAAGGCGATTCATGCGGGACTGGAGTGTGCCGTCATCTCCGATCTCTATCCCGATATCAAGATCGCCTCGATCGGTCCCAATATCCGCTCGCCGCACTCCACGCACGAGAAGGTCGAAATCGCTTCGGTGATCAAGACATTCGAAGCGGTTGAGAAGATCGTGGAGCGCATCGCACATGCTTAGGATCCTGACGGCAGCGCTGGTGCTGCTTTTCGTCACCGGATGCAGCCAGAAGATCCCCAATACATGGCAAAAAAGGGTCGTCCAGGCGAAGGCGCCGCAGGATCTGAAACTGCATGTCGAGGAGTACGGCGAGGGGCCGCCGGTGCTGCTGCTGCATGGATTCGGCACCAGCAGTGTGAGTTTTTCACGGATCATTCCCCCGCTTTCGCGCAAGTTTCATATCTACGCGATCGATCTGAAAGGGTTCGGCCAATCACCCAAGCCGTGCGACCATCGCTACTCGGTCTACGATCAGGCGCTGCTGGTGGATCGTCTGCTGCAAGAAAAGCATCTGGATCATCTGATCGTGATAGGCCACTCCTACGGCGGAGGGGTCGCACTCTCTCTGGCTCTGCTCGATCCGGCAAGAATCAGCAAGATGGTCCTGATCGACAGTGCCAGCTATGCCCAGCAGCTTCCCAAACTGATACGATGGCTGCAGATTCCGATAGCGGGGCCGCTGGCGTTTTATCTGCTTCCGACTGCGTATGAAGTGCGTGATGCCTATCGGTATGCTTTTTACGACGATCGTAAAATTCCCGACGATATCGTCGGAAAGGTCACCGAAAATCTCCGCATGCCGCATGCCAAAGCGGTCTATCTCGATGCGAGCCGCCAGCTGGTCCCGGAGGATATTCGATGCGTTTCGGGCTATTATCGCCGGATCAGGATACCGACACTGATTATCTGGGGTGCGGAGGATATCGTGATACGGCCCGAAAAAGCGTATCGGCTGCATCGCGATCTGCCAAATTCCAGATTGGTCCTCATCCCCCGGTGCGGGCATATCCCGCATGAAGAGTGCCCCGGAAAAGTTTTGGAACTATTGGAAAAATTTATGTTAAAATAGCGTTTTCGGAGGGGAAAATGCGCAAAATTTCAGGAATGATACTCTGTCTGGTCTGGCATGCGTGGGCGGAGAATCTGCAGGTGCTGCAGTATACGGGAGTGCGTGTGCCGGGGGAGGGCAACAGCACCTATCTGATCGAGCGCAAAGAGCCGGTCGCATGTATGGATATCGCGATCACGCCCCGGACGCTCTTTGGCGATGCGTCGCGTAAAGTTGATTCGGCCTGTACGCGGAGGGTCTTTACGACGCTGGGAACGATTCAGCCGATACAGATCGATCCACAGATCCAGACGGTGGGAGAGCTGGAGGTGCTCCGTTTTATCAAAGCATCGGTGCAGCATCCTGACGATTATCTGCTGATCGATGCGCGCAAACCTCAGTGGTACAAGACGGGCACGATTCCTACCGCCGTCAACATTCCCTACAACGAGATCGCTTACGATGCCGATTTTCCCGAAGAGCGGGAGCGGTTGCTCAGGCTGCTGCATATCGAAAAAGGGAAATCGGGATATCTCTTTTCGCATGCGAAAAGGATTCTGCTCTTTTGCAACGGTGCATGGTGCGTGCAGTCGGTGCGTGCGATCCGGGAATTGATCAAACTGGGATATCCGAAAAGGAAGATGCTCTGGTATCGGGGAGGGGTGCAGGATTGGCTCGCTATGGGGTTTGAGACGGTTCCTCCTTCAGAAAGTCGCTGAAGAGATAGCGGTGATCCCGGGGCAGGTGGTCATAGAGCGCATGCGCGAGCCGTCTGATCTCCCAGAGCGCCGATTTGTCGCTGCGGAGTGAGAGGAAGTTCTGGAGGCTTCGGGCGTTGATCGTCCAGGTGAGCTCCGTCTTATAAGATTCGGGCAGGCAATATTTGGCTTTGTCGTTGGCGATACCGCTTTTCAGGATGCTGCGCAGATTTTCGAGTGCGCGGATACTCATCTTATCGACCGCATCGACATCCGTAAAGACCAGATATTTGCCCGCTCTGGATCTATCCTCCGTCGTAAAAGGCGCCTCCTCTTTGAGCTCCTTGAGGGTGTAGCGTGTCGATTTGACCGAGAGAGAGGCCATGCGGTGACGGGCGAGCTCCTGCAGCAGGGCACGGGATATCCCCTGGATATAGAAGGTGTAGACGAGATGTTCGAGGGTGGAGGCGTGTTTGAATTTGTTGCCGACGCGGTCGATCAGGGCTCTGTCCTTTTCACCGCCTTCGTCGCTCTTGTCGAAGCTTTGCCAGCATGTACGGATCGCGTTGGCGCAGACGACCAGCGGGGTATGGTGGAGCAGGGTAATTTGCATGCGACTAAGTCCTAAGAGATTTTAGGACTTAGTATAGCGAAAAAATTTTTATTGTTTGAGCTGGAGGAGGGTATTGAGCATCTGATCGGATGTGGTGATCGTCTTGGAGTTGGCCTGAAAACCACGCTGAATGACGATGAGCTGGGTCAGTGAGCGGCTGAGGTCGACATTGGACATCTCCAGTGCGCTGGACTGGACGAAACCGCGGCCGCCTGCCGCTGCCTGGCCGATGACCGGCTCGCCGGAGTTGGCCGTCTGTACGAAGAGGTTGCCTCCGTCACTCTCGAGGCCGATGTTGTTGGTGAATTTTGCCATCGCGATCTGCGCCAGTCCGAAGGAGCGGCCGTTGGTGAAGCTGCCTACGAGGGTACCGGACTGATCGATACGGATACCGTCGAGATCACCGCCTGTGTAGCCGTCCTGACTGATACCCGCCGTATTGGATGGGCTGTCGAAGCTGGTCATGCCGTCGAATTTGTTGGGACTGCCCAGATCGAGGACGATCGTCTGATTGGGCGAAGAGCCGTTGTTGGCGGTATAGGTGACGCTGGTGGGGGTGTAGGAGGCGAGCGATCCGTCGGAGTTGAAGATGACTTGCCCCTCCAGTTCGTTGGGATTGACTGCTCCGCCGATATCGCCGGGCTTGGGGACGGTGATCTTCATATCCCATGAGACACCGGTCTTGACACCGTTAGTATCGAAGATATAACCGGCTTTTCGGTATTCGATGCGGAGTGTGTGTTTGGAGCCGAGCGAATCGAAGATATCGATACTCGCGGCATGGGTGGCGGCATTGATCTGCTGGGAGATTTTGTATCCGGTACTGCCTGCGGGAAGCGTACCTGCGAAGGGTGACAT
>CAYLLC010000007.1:0-2943 GCA_964384355.1 uncultured Sulfurospirillum sp.
AGCCACCTCTGATCTAACCATAGATTGGCTATAATCTCTCCAAAAAAGATGGAGAGATTATGGCAAAATTAGCTTCCGGGCGCGTCACCCAAAAGAGCGCCGAACTTCTGGACAGATTCAACGCCTCCCTGATGTTTGACAAAAAACTCTATGCCGAAGATATCGAAGGGTCGATCGCACATGCGACGATGCTGCAGGCGCAGGGCATCCTGAGCGAGCAGGAGCTGGAGGAGATCCGAAAAGGGCTCGCGGAGATCCGCACAGAGATCGAGAGCGGGCGATTCGATTTCGATATCGCAGACGAAGATATCCATATGGCGATCGAAAAACGCCTCACGGAGAAGATCGGAGACACCGGCAAAAAGCTCCACACCGCCCGCAGCCGAAACGATCAGGTCGCACTCGACTTCCGTCTCTATGTCCAGAAAAACACGCGGTTTATCAGAGAGCGTCTGCTCGCGCTCGAAGCGGTACTGCTGAAGATCGCAGAAGCCCATACCGAGACGATGCTGCCGGGCATGACGCATCTGCAGCATGCACAGCCCGTCAATTTCGCCTACCACATGCTGGCCTACATGAGTATGTTCAAGCGCGATATCGAGCGTTTCGAGAGTGCCTATGTGCGCAACAACTTTTCGCCGATCGGATGTGCGGCGCTCGCCGGCACCCCTTATCCGATCGATCGACGCAAGACGACCGAGATACTGGGATTCTCCTCCCCGACGGTCAACTGCCTCGATACGGTCAGTGACCGCGATTTTGCACTCGATATCCTCTACAACATCTCCGTCCTGATGACACACATCTCCCGTCTGGCGGAGGAGCTGATTCTCTGGTCGAGCAGTGAATTCGGCTTTGTCTCGCTCAGCGACAGCTACTCCACCAGCAGCTCCATTATGCCGCAGAAGAAGAACCCCGATGTACCGGAGCTGCTGCGCGGCAAGACGGGGCGTGTCTACGGCAATCTGATCGCGCTGCTGACGGTGCTCAAGGGGCTGCCGCTGGCCTACAACAAAGATATGCAGGAGGACAAGGAGGGGGTCTTCGACAGTGTCGAGACGGCGCTGCTCTCCGTCGAGATTCTCACCGCGGCACTCGATACGATGCATGTCCATGTCGAAAAGATGCAAAAAGCGTGCAAAATAGGCCACCTGAGCGCGACCGATCTGGCCGACTATCTGGTGCAGAAGTGCGGCATGCCGTTTCGCGATGCCTACAAAATCACCGGCGCGATCGTCGTCGAAGCGGAGAAGATCGGTGTCGATCTGAGCGAACTCCCCTACGAGGTGATCAAGGCGATGGCGCCCTGCGTGGAGGAGGATGTCCGGGAGTTTCTCGATCTGCGCCACTCGATGAACGCCAGAAAGTCGGAGGGCGGTACGGCGACCGAAGCGACGGAGCGCCAGATCGACTATTTCAGGGAGTGGCTGCAGCAGCAGGCCTCCTGAGCCGCTGCGACGGGCGGCCGGTCAGAGCTGCAGCGGGTGCTTGCGGAAGTAGGTGAGCATGAGTGTGTAGAGATCTCTCTCCCGCTGGTTGTATCTGAATTCGCACTCTTTGAGATGGAGGTAGATGTTCTGTGTCGATATACCTCTGAATTTGACCAGTCTCTGTTTGGTATATCCCCAGAAGGCCGCCGTTTCATGATTTTGTGCCGGGGTCAGGGCAGGATGCTGCAGCTGCAGAAAGCGCTTGCCCGCAAAATCGATCAGACCCCCGCAGGGCTCGTCGAGGAGTGCGTTGATCCCGTCGATATCATGCGCACGGATCAGTTTGTAGAGCGTGTTGTTGTTCTCTCCCGGGAGCGGCTCTACGGAGATCTTGTGCTGATGCGACTTCACCCCGTAGAGCAGGGTCGTCCCCATATGTATCTGCCGCTTGTCGGAAGCGGAGAGACTCGCATGCATCAATGCATGCCGTATCGCTTTGATATAGCTGTTGATACTGTTTCTGCTGATACCCGTCAATTGTGCGATCTGATTTGCCTGCAGATCGAGCGCGAAATATTTGAGTATCTCCTTGAATTTCTTTTCACTGATTCTGGACCGTTGTACGTATTTATTTTTCATAGAGAAAATGTATCTAACTAAAACTTTTTATTTAATATACAAAAGTAAAGTATAGTTTAGTTAAAAATATTCATTTATAAAATACACTCAATTTATATTCCATAAAATTTAAAATATTTAATAAATATATTTTTCAAACGCTTTTGAAAAAGTGCCGTTTAATGTTACTAAAAGTAACATATAGACCCTTTCTTGTCCAGTATCGGGCTTTTGCCTAACAATTTTCGTATCGGTGACGATATAGCAGATTTGCCTTTGCCGCAGATATTTATTAATATAAAGTTAATATTTACTACTATATAATAAATATAATATATTTGATATTATTAACTATTTAAATAAATAATTACATTTATTAGTAAGGATTGATGGCAATGAAATGGATAGTGTTACTCTGGCTGTGCATCGCGACGCTCTATGCGGATGCGCCGCCGAAACTCTGGACGACGCCTCTTGCGTCTGCGATCGAGTCGAGTGAAGGGATCGTCGGCTCCGACGGAGCGGAAGCGCCTGCCATTGATACGGAAGCGTTGACGGGAGATGTCACGGTTGAAGAGAATCTCGATGATATTCCGCTGGCCAAAACCTATCCTGTCGATAGCGCGCCCCGGACGCATGTAGCGGTGAATGCGGCGGTGCACTCCGATTTCGATACGAAAGTCGATCGGATCGTCGAGCAGATACAACAGACGCCGACTCCACCGCAAAAGCGGGCAACACCGCCGCAACGCTCCGTCGAAAAAGGAGCAGAGAGGCATGTCGGGAAAAGTATCTCCGATCCACAGATGGCAGAAACCGATCACCCCAAAGCGCCATCCGATACCGCACTCTGGCTGACGCTTTTCACATCCTACCCGCTGCTCTCAGCTGCGCT
>CAYLLC010000007.1:3043-35802 GCA_964384355.1 uncultured Sulfurospirillum sp.
GAAAAAGCGTATGCAGCGATCGAATATTTCGATCTGCCCGAGCTCTTCAGCGACGACTTCGCACGCTTCACCGAGGCACAGCGCAAACTCTCGACAAAGCCGGAGTTGCGCGCCGTGATCGAAAAGTTCGTCGCATCGGTGCTGCAGCAGGCTACCTTCACGCCTGCCCAGAAGGATACTATCCGCAAAAATCTGCAGAACCACTACAATACCCACAGACACCGCTGGCAGTACGACGAGACGCTGGAGAAAAAGCCGGATGAGGCGCAGACCGCCTATCTGCTACAGTAGTGTGGCGAAGTCGTTCAGATCGTAGAGCAGCAGATCGGGTGATTTGGACTTGCGCAGTTCGTTGCTGAAGCCGCTCTTTGAGAAGAGGGCGTAGTAGTCCACTTCGAGACGGGCCACCGCGCACTTCTTCCGGAGTTTGTTGAGGATATTTTTGCTGATGCGCTGGTTCTTCCATTTGCACTCGCCTGCGATCACCGTGCCGCCTGCGCTTTTGGCCAGCAGATCGAGCTCGATATCTTTGTCCCAGTAGCTTCCCGCTTCGACGATCGGCTCTTTCGTGAAGGTACGCGCTATCAGCATGTTGGAGAGATTCTCGAAGGTGAAACTGATATATTTGTCGAGCTCATCGTCGATTCTGGCCAGCACCCGGTCGAAATCTCCCCTGGCGATCTCCGCCTGAAAGGGGAGGATGAAGGTGAACCAGAAGCGGGTGAAGTTGTCGCAGAAGAGGATCTTGTCCTCGATGCGGTAGCGTCGCAGCTCCTTTTTGAGCAGTCGGCCGGGTATTTTGGGCAGCGGGCTCTCTCTGGAATACTCTTTGACGATGATCCCATGCCCGAAGAGAAATTTGTAGAGCTCTCTGCCGCGGGGCTGGGAGATGTCGTTTTTGTAGATGGAGAGGCTCTTGCGGTCCCCCATCGCGATGCGGTAGAGGAGGGTGTCGAGGTCATGCTGGAGGGCGGCATCACCGGTGTAGCGAAACTGAGCATGCAGTTCGTCGAAGCGACCGAGGATGTTGTGGTGTATATTCTCTCTCAGATTTTCGTAGGTATGCAGCGATGCCAGATCGGCAAAACCTCCGAATACGGCGTAGTAGCCGATCCGCTCAACGATATCGAGATAGGAGAAATCCTCTTCAAAACCTTTCACACAGACCTTTGTAACTGATATTGGACGCTATTATACCATAATTGCCTGCCCCGCCTGAGCATCTGCCCGATCAGAGTCCCAGCAGTGCGACGAGCAGTACCGGCGGGGTGATGACCATCCCGACCTTCATATATTCGCCCCATCCGATTTTGACCCCTTTCTTCGCCAGTACATGCAGCCACAGCAGCGTCGCGAGCGAGCCGATCGGTGTCATCTTGGGTCCGAGGTTGCTGCCGAGAATGTTGGCGTAGGCCAGATAGGTGTCGCCGGTGTGGTCGATGGCGATATCCATGATCATGATCGTGGGCATATTGTTCATGACGGCACTCAGAATCGCACTGATGAATCCGGTCGCGATCGTATAGATCTGCGTGCCCCATGGCTTGATCGCGAGCAGCAGCTGCGCCAGCATCTCGGTCAGACCGGCATTTTTGAGGCCGTAGACGACCACATAGAGCCCGATACTGAACCAGACCACCTGCCACGGCGCCGTCTTGATCGTCATCAGCGGCTTGGTCGCTCTGAAGTGTGCGGCGATCGCCAGAAAGAGCAGGCTCCCGCCGAGTGCGAAGATCGAGATCGGGATATGGTAGAGGTCGCCGACGAGATAGCCCGCCATCAGGAGGGCCAGAAAAAACCAGCTGATGCGAAACATCGTACGGTTTTTGATGACGCTGGAGGCTTCGGGCAGCGTTTCGATCGGAATCCGTGCGGGGATCGACCGGCGAAAATAGAGAAAGAGCACGGCGATCGAAGCGATAATCGCCAGGAGATTGGGCAGGAACATATGGCGGGCATATTCGAGAAATCCGATATGAAAATAGTCGGCGGTGAGGATATTGGTGAGGTTGGAGATGACCAGCGGGTTGGAGGCGCTGTCTCCGATGAAGCCGCCGGCCATCAGAAAGGCGAAAATCGCGAGCCGATCCATCTTGAGATACTTCATCTTCGCCAGCAGAATCGGCGTGAGGATCAGCGCGGCGCCGTCATTGGCGAAAAAAGCGGCGACCAGTGCGCCCAGCAGCAGCACATTGACGAACATCCAGCGCCCGTTGCCCCGGCTCAGTTTCGCCATCTTGATAGCGCTCCATTCGAAGAAGCCGATCTCGTCGAGTACCATCGAGAGGAGGATGATACCGATAAAGGCGAGTGTCGCATCCCAGACGATCGCTGTGACCGCAAGCACATCTTGCATGTCGACGACCCCCGTCAGCAGTGCGATGATCGCCCCGATGATCGCCGTCGTACCGATCTGTAGCCCTCTGGGCTGCCAGATCACCAGAATGAGCGTTCCCAGAAAGATCGCACCGGCCAGCAGCATCTCAGCGGCTCCGAAGCGTATACGTGTATCGGTGTGGCAATCTCGTCATAGGGGTTCCTTTTTCGCTTTTTCTGCGCTTTTGTTTTTGATGGTATCCTCGGATATAGCGATCCGGGTATGCCATTGTAGCAGGTTTTGTTTGAATATATCAAGATATATTGATATAAATTCCATCCAATATTTCGCTGCGATGTGTTATGATAGGGAAAAAAGGAGTTCCGATGCGAAACTTTTCCGCAAGATCGCTCTTGCTGCTGTTGATGCTCTTTTCGTTCATGCATGCCGAGGAGGAGGTGGTCAAAAAGGTGGTCTACGATTTGACGACCGGTGATATCGAGCGCTTCCAAAAGCGTCTGATCGGCGGCATCGTGACACACAAAAACTACTACCACAGCAAGCTCGAGTCGCTCGATGTGCGCGTCGTGGTACACGGAGACGCCTACAAATTTTTCATGCATGATCTCAACGGCACCGTCTACCACTTCAACCGTCGTCTCGTGAAGCGGCGGGCAGAACTGGGCAAACGGCTCAAAACACTCGCCGAACAGTATGATGTGAAATTCGAAGTCTGCAAAGCGGGCGTGCGCAACCACCATCTCGATCCCAAAGCCTTCTATCCCTTCGTCACCTTCGTGGAAAATGCGGCGATCGGGCTCATCGATGCGCAAAACAGCGGATACGCCTATCTGCCGCTGCGTTAGCCCCGGCGCAGAGGCGGAGAGATCAGGAAATCTTCCTGCTCTTTTTGATAGAATGGGGCGATTTTATCCATCTTGGGAGTAGCCGCATGATCACGACCGACAACAGAACCGAAACCGAATATGACCTCGCCCTCCCGGAGCGGATCCACCGCATGCTGACGACGAAACCGACGGAGCTGATTCTGACCGATGACGAAGCGATCAGAGTGCTCAACCGGGAGTATCGTCAGGTCGACAAGGCGACCGATGTGCTCAGCTTTCCGCTCGAAGCGGCACCGATGATGCCGCTGGGTACGATCGTCATCAGCGTCGACAGAGTGCGTGAAAAAGCCTCCGAGCTGGGCCATAGCGAGGAGGAGGAGCTGGCACTGCTCTATCTGCATGGGCTGCTCCATCTGCTGGGGTACGACCATGAGTGCGACTCGGGAGAGATGCGGGCCAAAGAGGAGGAGATCATCCTCGCTCTGGGATTGCCGAAAAGTTTAATATTAAGGAACGGATAGTGGAGTATATCATTTTTATCGTCGCGATGGCGGCACTGATCTACGGAGCCGATTTTGTGATCGAGGAGGCGGAGAAGATCGCACTGCACTACAACATCTCCAGCTTCGTCATCGGTGCGACGGTCGTAGCGCTGGGGACCAGCCTGCCGGAGATGGCCGCTTCGATCGTCGCCAGCATGCACCACAAGAGCGACCTCGCCGTCTCCAATGTGATCGGCAGCAACATCTTCAACATCGCACTGGTGCTGGGCATCGTCTTCATCATCGCCAAAAAGCTGACACCCAAACGCGATATGTTCGCCGACGACAGCGCATGGGCGCTCTTTCCGATCATGGTCTTTCTCGTGGTCGGTTACGACGGTACGATTTCCCGTTTCGAGGGGCTGGTCTATGTGCTGATGATGGGGGCCTATCTGATGTTTCTCTCCAACAACGCCTCCTTCGTCCTCGAAGCGGAGGTCGACAGCGAGCTGGCGCAGGAGCCCTTCGACTGGAAGCGCACGGGGCTGATGCTCGCGATCGGATTCGTGCTGGTGATCGGCGGTGCCAACTTCGCCGTCGACAGCGCCTCCGCGATCGCCAGAAGCTTCGGCGTGAGCGAGTGGATCATCGGTCTGCTGCTGGTGGCGATGGGTACGAGTCTGCCGGAGCTGGTGGTCAGCATTCAGGCGGCCAAACGCAAAAACGCAGATATGATCATCGGCAACATCATCGGCAGCAATGTCGCCAATTTCACGATGGTGATCGGTCTGGCGGCGATCGTCCATCCGCTCAAGGTCGACTTCTCCGCCAACGCCTTCGATATCATGACCGCCCTGATCCTGACGGTGATGCTGGTCTTCGTCACCGCCAACAAACTCTACAACCGTTCGACGGGTATCGTCTTTATCCTGATGATGCTGCTGGTGCTCGAAAACAGCTTTCATGTGGTCAAGTAGCGCGGCCGTTTTACGCATTTCGCTTCTCTGGCTGCTGGCCGTACCGCTTCTGTACGGTGCGACCGTCGAGCCGGACGAGGCCTATTGGCAGGCAGCATCGGCGGATGTCGATCTGATCCTCTCCGGGAGAGACCGCAACATGACGCAGTCGATGCTGCAGCGCGATCGGAAGCTGGCGCAGATCTACCGCGACCTCTACGGCTATCGCCTCGACGACACGCTCCACCAGACGCTGGCATCCTCACACAACCAGATCGCCAACGCCTTCTCGACCCAGATCCCGCTCAACATGCAGGTGCTCTATCCCGGCGGCGTGCTGATGCCCGACTACTTCGCGACCCGATCGTGGCTGGAGAATATCCTCATACACGAGAGTGCGCACAACTACCAGCTCAACGCCAAACGCAATCCGCTCAATGCCGCCGTCCACAAAATCGTCAAAAACACCCCCGTCACATCACTCTGGATCGCGCCTGTTTTCCCGGTGCCCAATCTGACGGAGTCTCCCTTCATTCTGGAGGGCAACGCCGTGCTCAACGAATCGATTTTCGGCAACGGCGGACGCCTCTACAACGGCGTCATGCGGGCACTGGCGGTGACGCAGGCGCGTGCAGGCCTGATCACCCCCGAGCGCTGCTTCAACAGCCATCTCTACTTCCCCTACGGGACGCACCACTACATCGTGGGCGGCTTTTTTCAGCTCTTTCTGGCGCAGCGGTACGGGATCGGGAAGGTGGACCGATATTTCCTCGCATACTCCGACCAGTGGCTTCCCTTCTTCGACAATGCCGTCTTCCGGGCGCACTACGGCGAAAGCTTCGAGACGCTCTTAAACGCCTACAATGCCTGGCTGCTGAAAGAGAACAGCGGCTTCGTCCCCTCCGAAGGGCGCACGATCGTCCGTTCGCAATCGCGCGCACTGCTCAACAGCGATGCGGATGAGATCTTTTTCCTCGTCAGTGACGCCCGGAGTGCCCCGTCGATTGTGCGCTTCGACAAACGCACGCGAACGGCTCGGATCGAAAGGAGCACACATCCGATGGGCCGCCTCTTCAGGATCGGTTCCGGCTTCTATGCGCTCGCTTCCGCCCGTACTGCGCGCGACAGAACCGAGATCGCGCTCTTCGACGGGGAGGGGCGCATGCTGCCCGGCACCGCCTCCAGAGCGCTGCAGGCGATCACGCCGCAGGGTGTGCACTACTATTTCGATGTGAACAGGAGTCTGGAGAGCTTCGCACTCTATCGCGACGGCACTTTTCTGGGGCGGGTCCACTCCTCGGTCGTCAGCGATGCAGAGGGCAACTGCTACTATTTCCGACAGTCTGGCAAGCGGCGCACCCTCTACCGCAACGCGACGCCGCTCTTTGGCTATGGAGGCTACTTCGGCAAGGTGGCGGATATCGACAGTGCGGGGAGGGTGCTCTTCGTCGCCGACAGTGCCGCGGGTGCGACGCTCTACCGATGGTCGCGGCACGGAGGGGTGGAGCGGGTGCTGCGGGGTGACGATATCGTCGATGCCCGCCTGATCGACGACGGGCATGTCGTCGCGGAGGTGATACGCGCCGATGGGCTGGAGATGCTCGAGATGCCGCTGCATGCAGCCGCGGGAGCGGTCTATACGCCGCACTACTTTTTCGAGGGGCGCTACAGCCTCGACAGCGACACGGCTGCCGATGCGGCATCCGTGCCGGAGCCGAAGCGCTACGTGCCGCTGCGAAACCTCCGCTACAGCGCGCTGAGCCAGCATATCGAAGCGGGCGGCGGCAGATTCGATTTCGACATCGCTGCCGCCTTCAGCGATCCGCTGGAGCGCAACACGCTCTCGATCTACACCAGCTCGCTCGGTCACGATACGGTCGCAGGCATCCGCTACGACAACAGCGCCTATGCACTGCGGTTCGGTCTGGGGATCTACGGCGTGATCGACCATGACGACAATGTGAGCGATCGCGGCTACGGCATCGACACCTATCTGCGCTATCCCTGGCTGCGGCACACCTACCGCAGCGGGGATCTGCAGCTGGACTACCATCTCGATTCGGACCGTCATGCCAAATCGCCGCTGAGCCTGCGTCTTGCGTGGCAGGATCGCCGGCAGTTCGGCTACGCCCTCTATCCCGACAGCCTCCGCGAGGCGGCACTCTTCGGCGTCGACGACCGCGGGGATCATGCCTGGGGTGCGTCGGGGGCATGGACGCGGCGTATCGCGTCACAGCTCTATCTGGGGGCGGGTCTGCACTACGCCCGAAGCGATGCCGGTCGTCCCGGCTACCGCGAGCGGGGTATCCTGATCGACGACACTGCACGCTCGCGTCTGAACGATCCGAGCCGATTCACGATGCCCTCGCTGCAATCCGACCGCTATGTGCGATCGGCGTTCGAAGCCTCGACGCAGCTCTCGAAGGTCTTCGAAGGGGGCGTCTACTTCTACTCGCTGCCGCTCTCGCTGCGGCGTGAGACGCTCTACGGTGCCGTGCACTACTACGATCTGGGGATGCCGCAGGGGCATCAGGCACTGCATGAGTACAGAGTCGGCATGACGCTGGAGCTGCTGGCGATACACAAGATCCCCGTGCCGGTGACGCTGGAGCTGCTGCAAAACGACGACCTCAAAAATCCGAGAAATTTCCGACTGATCTTCGATCTCACTTTTTAGACGGAGGGGAGGCGGTGGCGTTTGCCTCGGCGGTCGCGTTGCTCTCGGCGGGGAGGAGAAACTCCGGATGTGTGACATACTTCGGGTCGATATAGCCCAGCTCGACCATCTTGTTGTAGACGAGTGAGACCATCTCGCCGGCTGCCGCGCCGCCGTGGCCGCCATGCTCGACGATCGCGGTGATGACATATTGCGGATCTTCGTAGGGGGCGAAGGTGGTGAACCACGCATGCGACTTCTGATAATATTTGAGCTCATCTTCACTCATCCGCTCCTTCTCATGCTGGGGGATTCCGATCACCTGAGAAGTACCGGTCTTGCCCGCCATCGTGATCGCGCAGATGTTGTGTTTGTAGGCGGTCCCCTTCTTGTGGTTGCAGACTTCGTACATCGCATGGCGCAGCATCGGCAGCCGCTTCAGCTCCTGCGGTTTGAAAAGCTGCAGCGTGCCGAAAGTGACATTGCGGTCGTCGATGCCGGCCAGAAAGTGCGGGACGGGGCTCCGCCCCGTGGCGATGGCGGCGGTGTAGGCGGCGATCTGAATCGGCGTGACCAGAAAATTGCCCTGGCCGATGACGGTGTTGAGCGTCTCGCCGCGGTACCATGCTTCCCCGAATTTCCGGATTTTCCAGTTGCGGTCGGGCACGGTACCGATAAACTCTCCCGGCAGGTCGATACCGGTTTTTTTGCCGAAGCCGTAGCGTTTGAGATCGGTGGCGATCTTGTCGATGCCGACGCGCAGCCCCCCTTTGTAGAAGTAGACATCGCAGCTTTCGCGGATCGCTTTGTTCATATCGACCGGGCCGTGGCCCCATCGGTTCCAGCAGCGAAATTTACGCGCCCCCAGCTCGATTTCGCCGCTGCAGAGAAATTTCTCCTTCGGCTGGATCAGGCCCGAGTCGAGGAAGGTAAGCGCTACCGCCGGTTTGGTCGACGATCCGGGAGGGTAGAGCCCGCGGATGATCTTGTTGGTGAAGGGGTGGTCGAGGTCGGAGATCATCTGCTGCCACGCATCCTTGCTGATCCCTTCGACGAAGTGGTTGATATCGTAGGTAGGATAGCTGCCGGCTGCGAGAATCGCGCCTGTTTTGGCATTCATGACGATCAGTGCGCCGCTCTGGGTGCCGAAAAGCGTCGCTATGTAGTGCTGGAGCCTGATATCGAGGGAGAGGGCGATATCGTGGCGTCTGGGTCGGATTTCGGTGAGTGTCTCGATCGCCCGGTTGGCGGCGGTCACTTTGACCATCTTTTTGCCCATCTCTCCCTCCAGCAGGGTGTTGTAGTACTTCTCGAGACCGCTTTTGCCGGTGATGCCCGTGCGGCGTGCGACGGGATCCGCTTTGATATCTTCGCGATTCGCTTTGGCGACATAGCCGATGATATGTGATGCGGTCTGCCTGTAGGGGTAGTAGCGTCTGGAGGCAGGCTCGATGATGATCTCTCCGTTTTTGGCCAGTTTGACGAAGGAGCCGATCACCTGTTCGTAGGGGAGAAAAGGGATGATCGTGATGGGCGCATGGTTGTAGGGGCTGTCCGCTTTGCGGTAGCGTTTCAGCAGCTTCTCCCTGTCGAATGTCGGGAAATAGCGGAGAATCTGATCGAGATCCCGCGCCAGACGGGGGAGGTTGCGCTTCCCGGAGAGGTGCGGTTTGAGCGCGATGCGGAAGCCGAGTTTGCTGACTGCCAGCAGGTTGCCGTTTCGGTCCCGTATCTCACCCCGGGAGGGGAGGAGGTATTCGGTGTTGATGATATTCTGCATCGCCAGCTCTTCGTAGTATTTGTTCGATTTGATACTCAGATAGTAGAGGCGTGAGAGCAGCACGATCCAGAAGAGCGCGACGAAGGCGAGGAAGAGTTTGATACGCCCCTTCATGTCAGCAGCACCAGGATGAAGAGATCGCTCAGCATATAGACCGGATAGGCCATATCCGCCGCAGGCAAGGGGAGATTGAAGAGAAAGGCAAGGAAGAGATTGAGCAGATAGTATCCGCCGTAGGTGTAGAGCACATAAAAGAGAGGGATACAGAGGGGGCAGTTGAATGCCGATTCGAGCCGCTGTGCGACGAGGTAGTGGTAGAGTATCGCCAGCAGGATGAAGGAGCCCAGAATCATATCGCGATCGATTTCGAAATAGAGCGTATAGAGGAAGAAGAGTGCGATCCGGAAATAATAGCGCTTCTCATGCAGGTGTCTGCGCCAGTAGAAAAAGCCTACCCCCAGCAGCGGGGTGATGTAGGGGGTGATCGAGGTCAGTGTCTCATAGATCAGTGCCGCGCCAAAGAGCGCGAGATCTACGAGAGGTTGTAGATCAAAGCGACTTCGTCGCATATCGGAAAGTGTTTGCATTTGACACAGTCGGCCCAGATTTTGTGCTCGGGGAGGGACTCTTTGGGAATCTCATGGAAGCCGAGCCTCTCGAAAAATCGCTGCTCGTAGGTGAGGGTGAAGAGCTGCTGCACGCCGAGCGCACGCCCCTCCTCGACACATGCGGCGATCAGTGCGCCTCCGATACCGTGCCCCCGCGCCTCCTCCGCGACGATGAGGCTGCGTACCTCCGCCAGCGTGGCGGTATGGATATGGAGCGCGACGAATCCGACCAGCCTCTCTTCGTCGGTCGCGATAGTGTAGGATCGGATGTTGGTGGCGATCTCGTCGTCGCTGCGAAAGAGGATCTTGCCGCTGAGCACTTCGGGCTGTACCAGCTTCTGCATCGCGGGGATCATCGTCAGTTTCGGTTTGCGGTAGGTGATCTCAGCCATCTTCGCACCGTCTCATGAAGAGTTTCTCGAAGATACGCGCCGTCGCTTTTTCGATGCCCGTCTTTTTGAGGTTGGAGACGGGGAGGCTGCCGGGTGCGGCTTTCTGGAGGGCGGCTCTGCCTTTCTGGTTGAGCTTGTCCGCTTTGGTGAAGATCACCAGAATCTCCTGATCGGGGCGTTTGATCTGCTCCAGATAGGCTCTCACTTCGGCGTCGATCGGCATATCGGGGTGTCTGGCATCCTGCAGCATGATGAAGAGGCGGATCGAAGTGCGTCGGGTGATGAATTCGGTCAGGCTCTTCTGCCATGCCTGCTTTTCGCTTTTGGAGACTTTGGCGTAGCCGAATCCCGGCAGATCGACCAGCCGCGCCGCAAATTTCTCCTTCTGGCAGTCGAAGAGGATATCGAAGAAGTTGATCAGCCGCGTCTTGCCCGGCGTCGCCGAGCTTTTGGCCAGATTCTTGCGGTTGGTGATCGCATTGATGAAGCTGCTCTTGCCGACATTGCTGCGGCCGATGACGGCGATTTCGCTCACATCTTCGGGGAGCGCCTGCGTGATATTGGCGGCGGAGGTGACAAACGCCGCTTCGGTGATGCGTACCATCACTCATCCACCGAAAAGATCAGTTTGACCGGTCGGTTGCCGCTTCCGGTGATCGTCGATTTGCCGCTGGTGCGGTCGATGACGATGCGCGCACCCTCCAGCAGACGGTCCGCGTTGCGCTCCCGGATATGGACATTTCCGGAGGCGATGTAGCGTTTTTTGCGCGGGTCGTAGACGATCTTCTGTGCCGTACCGACGAAGTGCTGCGCCTGCGTCGTGATGTCGAAGGAGACATGCCCGCTGAGCGTGTAGCGCAGCGGCTTGTTGTGCGGGTCGAAATCGATGACGAGCTTTTCGGCCTTGATGTCGTCCGCCCCTTTGGTGATGTGGACATGCCCCTGCAGAATCGAGATGCGTTTGCTTTCGTAGGCTTCGAAATGGTCTGCCGTGACGGTGATCTTCTCTGCATGGAGCGTCAGGAGTGCCAGCATGATCAGTGTGATGATTTTCAAAATATTACTCTTCCTCTTCCGTTGTCCATACCACTTTTTCCGCTTTGACGAAGCGCGCTTTGGCATGGTATTCGAGATAGTTCCCTCTGGCGACGGTACGATTCTGCTCCAGTACAAAAGGGGTGCCCGATATCGCGATGTCGTTTGCGACATTATACACTAAATCGTCGCTTTTAAACAAGAGCGTATGGTTGGAGTCGTAGCGTACATCGTCGGTCAGATGCAGGGTCTCGGGCTGCCAGAGCGCTTTGCGGGCTTCGAGATAGTCCGAATGGTCCCGGAAATAGAGCGTAGCGTTGATATCGTAGAGTTCGTCGCGTGTTTTGAAGCTCTCCGCTTTCGATGCCTGCAGCTGCGCTTTGAGCCCTTCGGGCGTGATCATGTAGGCATCCAGTTTTTCGAATGTGATGTCGCTGAAGTCGACGCGCGGAGGTTTGACCTGGAAGGTGATGGGCTCCTGCGTACTCAAAAAGGTGATCTCCATCACCAGCAGCAGGAGGATGATCGCGAATATTTTCAGACCCACTGTGCTGTGAACTCCTCACGCAATCCCGCTTCGTCGACGAGGATTTCGATCATTTCGCGCACGCATGCATCGCCCCCTTTGCGCTGCAGTACCGTCTGTACGCTCTCTCTGATCATCGGTACCGCATCGGCGGGGGTAAAGGAGCGTTTCGCGGACCGGAGCATGCGGTAGTCGTTGATGTCGTCTCCGATCGCGGCGACATGGTCGAAGGTGAGCTGCTCTTTGTGCAGGATCTCCTCCAGTACGGCATGTTTGTCGCAGACCCCCTGATAGAAGTGTCTGATACCCAGCTCTCTGGCGCGCCGCTCCACGATCGCGGATTCCCTGCCGGTGATGATCGCGGAGATCTTGCCCAGTTTGTGCCAGGTGGCGATGGCGAGGCCGTCTTTGACATTGAAGGCTTTGATCTCGTCTCCCGCAGCGGTATAGATGATCGCGCCGTCGGTCATGCAGCCGTCGACATCGAGGACCAGCAGCTCGATCATAGCACCCCCTTGGTGCTCGGGACGCCGATGCGGTCGTTGGGAGCCAGTGCCCGTCTGAGTGCCACGGCGAACGATTTGAAAGTCGCTTCGACGATGTGGTGGCGGTTTTTGCCGCGCAGGCAGACGATGTGGGCAGTGATGCCGGCATTGAAGCAGAGTGCCCGGAAAAACTCTTCGACCAGCTCCGTATCGAAGTCGCCGATCTTTTCATGCACATCGACATCGAAGTGGAGAAAAGGGCGGTTGCTGAGGTCGAGTGCGGTATTCACGGCCGCCTCATCCATCACGACCGTGGCTTCACCGAAGCGCTCGACACTCCGGATCGGGAAGATCTCCCCCCGAAGCGCCTCGCCGATCACGATGCCCGTATCCTCGACACTGTGGTGGAAATCGATATGGATGTCGCCCCGGCATCTCAGCTGCAGGTCGAGCAGCCCATGCTTGCTGAAGGCTTCGAGCATATGGTCGAAGAAGCCTATGCCCGTCTCGATCGTGTGCGTGCCGCTGCCGTAGGCGTCCAGCGCGACCTGAATCTGCGTCTCTTTGGTGATTCTCTCTATCTCTGTCATCTCAATCCCTTACCACAAATGCCTCTTTGTAGCGATATTTTCGTATATAGTCTCTCGCCTCTTCGATACTCACGAAGCCGGTGATCTCTACGGCGTATATCGGCCGTTGGGCTATTTTTTTTGTTTTGATGCGTATCGGATGCTCCGACGATGCGGCATTATAGCATTTTCTTTTGAAAGCATCGGCCTTCTTTTTGTCGCCGAAAGAGGCGATCTGTACGCTGAAGCCGCCCCGCTGGACGACGGTGAGGGGTTTGGGTGCGGCCGCTTTGGCCGTGACGGGTCCGGGGGCTGTTTTCACGCCGCTTGCGGGCGTCGGTCCGGGGTTGTGTGCATATCGGTTGGCGCGGTTGTCGAAGCTGATCACCTCCAGCTCCACCGGCGCGGTACCGTGGCGGATCAGGCCGATCGATTTTGCAGCCTGATAGGAGAGATCGATGATGCGATCCTTGACGAAGGGCCCCCGGTCGTTGATGCGCACCGTCGTGCTCTTGCCGTTTTTGAGGTTGGTGACTCTGACGATCGTATTGATCGGGAGCGTCTTGTGTGCGGCGGTGTAGTCGTACATGTTGTACTGCTCTCCGTTGGAGGTGAGCCCGCCGTGGAAATTGGGCCCGTACCAGCTCGCCGTCCCGCGGAAGCGCTCCCCGACGGTGACGGTCGTCGGGCAGTAGGTGACACCGCCCACGCAGTAGGGTTTCATCGTGGCGCGATACATATTGTCGCCCGTACGCGGTTGTGCCGGGACGGCCGGTTCGGCCGGGGAGGGGGCGTAAGCGTAGTCGTCGTAGGGGACGAAGGGGTTGTGCATCGTGCAGCCGGTCAAAAAGAGCGTCAGCGATGCCGTGAGCGCTGCGCTGTATCTACGGAGTTTTGGAAATTTCGCTACGGTTATGATCTTCATCTCGCTTTCTGGGTTGGTTTTTCAGTTTGATGATCATAACATTCCCTTCTTTTAAAATATCTTCAACACGCAACTTAAGTTTTGCGGCGATTTTCTCCAGCGTCTCTCCCGCCTCGATGCGATGGGTGAGCGTCGTGAAGTGTATCGGCGGCGTCTGCTCTGCGGTGCGGTTGCGGTCGCCGATCGTGGCGTTTTGTTCCCTTTTTGCGAGAGAGCGGTTCTGCTCGGATTGTGTGGCCGCAGGAGGAGTCCTGTTGCCGTCGCGGCTGGTGTTGTGCTCGCTCCGTGCGATCGCGACGGTTTTGAACTTTGCAGTGATATTGGTATCGGCTTTTTGGGTGAGATTGATATCCCGGACGATTTTGATCGTCTCCCCTTTGGTCAGCCGCTCTTTGATACCGGGGTTGAGCTTTTTGAGCAGTGCGATTTTGTTGTTGAACTTCGCGCTGATGCGGTAGAGGGTGCTGTTCTCCTCGAGGGTGTAGCGTACGACGCGGTTTATGCGCTTTTTCGCTTTTGTCCTGTTGCTCTCTTGCTGCAGCGGCGCTTTGCCGAGGATCGTCAGCGGCATGCCGATCTTGAGGACTCTGCTCTTCTCCAGCTGCGGATTGAGCATCCGGAGTGCGCGCATTCTGATGTTGAAGCGTTTGGAGATCAGAAAGAGCGTATCGTTGGGCTGCACATGATAGACGAAGCTCTCTCCGCTGTTTTTGATCCGCTGCTCCGCCTTCTGTGCCAGATCTTCGGGCAGATAGAGGTAGTACATCTTTTTGGGGTTTGGCGGGAGCTTCTTTTTGATCAGATGCGGGTTGCATGCTTCCAGCTTCCGGTAGGGTACGCCGATTTTGACGGCGATCGTCTTGAGGCTCTGGCCCCCTTTGAAGTAGAGTTTGATCAGCTTTTTGTTGCTGCAGAAACCGAAGAGGTGGTTTTTGTTGTTCTGCTTGATGATACTCTTGTCGTGTGCCAGCAGTGCCGCGACGATGATCCTCTGGATATAGTTGCGCGTCTCTTTGGGCAGGTAGCCGCTGTCGTCGTCCAGCAGCACGGCCAGATCGTCGGTGCCCGCCTTTTTGATCGCCTGTGCGAGGCGCCCTTCGCCGCAGTTGTAGGCCATCGCCGCGAGATACCACTTGCCGAAACGGCTGTGCAGATATTTGAGGTAGGCGATCGCGGCTTTGGTCGATTTGATCGGATCGAGCCGTTCGTCGATATGGCGATTGCGTTTGAGTTTGTAGGTTTTGGCGGTGGCGGGCATGAATTGCCAGAGTCCGGCGGCATGCTTGTGCGATTTGCTGTCGGCGAGAAATTTCGACTCCACCATCGCCATATAGAGAAAGGTTCTGGGGATATCGGCTTCGTTCAGCAGCGCCTGGAGATTGGGCATGAAGAGATTGCCCCGCTTGAGGGTCTTGAGAAAAAAGAGTTTTTTGAGTTTGTCGATGTTCTCTTTGGTATCGATATAGTGAATATCCTGCATGAAGGCGGGATCGATATCGAGACTCTTGAGAATCTGCCGCTCCGTCTGCGGATCGATATGGAGCGAACCGGAGGATGCAAATAGATTATTTGTATAAAAAAGTGTAATAATAAAAAATATCGTCGTTTTCAAAATATGCAATGAGATTCCTTAAAAAGCCTGAATTCAGGGCTTTTGACAGGAGTGATTGTAGTTAAAGAGGACTTAAAACGGATTTAAAAATATCCTTTAAATATTCTGCGTGTATTTTCGAGCACCATCGCCTCGAGATCCTCCTGCGGCATCTGCAGAATCTCCGCCATCTTCTGTGCGACGAGGGTGGTGTAGAAGGGCTCGTTGCGCTCGCCGCGGTGCGGATGGGGCGTGAGATAGGGGGCGTCGGTCTCGATCAGCAGCCTCTCCTGCGGGATCTCGGGCAGGATTTCGACCAGTTTTCTGGCATTTTTGAAGGTGACGACCCCGCCGATGCCGTAGTAGAAGCCATGATCGGCCAGCTCGAGCAGGATGGGGCTGGCGTTGTAGCAGTGGAGGATGCCGCCGACGGCGCCTGCATCTTCGGCTTTGAGGATCTCCAGGCTATCCTGCGAAGCTTCACGGATATGGACGATCAGCGGTTTGCCGTACTTCTTGGCCAGTGCGATCTGTGCGCGGAAGATCTCCTGCTGCTCCGCTTTCTCCGCCGCTTTTTCGTGCGCATCTTCGGGCAGGCGGAAATAGTCCAGCCCGCACTCGCCGACCGCGATGCATCCGGGATGGGTGATATGCCGCTCGAGATAGCCGATATCGAACTGCGCTTTGTCGTAGGGGTGGACGCCGACGGCGAAGTAGATCCCCTCGTGCGATTCGCTGATTTCGATCGCCCTTTCGAGTTCGCTCGGATCTGCACCGGGGATGATCATGCCGGTGACGCCGGCAGCTCTGGCGCGCGCGATGACCGCTTCGAGATCGGATTCGAATCGTTTGTCGTTGAGGTGGCAGTGGGTATCGACGATCATGTGGATGCTCCTGTAGGTGCTTCTGTATCGAGGGAGATTATAATGAGAATGTCGTTAAGAGGAGATGAAAGCGTGGGGCGCGTGGCCCCTGTTTTATAGCTTATTCGATGACGAATGAGATTTTTGCGGTGATGCGGTATTTGGCGATTTTGTTGTCGACCACTTTGGCGCTCTTCTCTTTGATGTAGATCGATTTGATGTTGCGTACCGATTTTGAGGCTTCGTTGATGGCGTTTTGTGCGGCATCTTCCCAGCTTTTATTCGATTGTGCGAGTACTTCGATCACTTTGACGACTTTGGACATGTCCGGCTCCTTTCTGATGAATTTGGTATGAGACTCTATTATAGCACAAATTTATGCGAGATGGGATCGCGTCCGCTCTGTGGGCTATTTTTGTGCGAGGAGTGTTTTGGCGAAGTTGCGTGCTTCGTCGGTGATCTCCTCGGCGCTGATCATGCGGGAGAGCTCCCGGATACGCCCCTCCTGATCGAGCAGGGTGACGCGGCTCTCTCCGTCGCTCTTTTCCACCAGGTAGTGCATGTCGGCGCGGGATGAGAGCTGGGGCTGGTGACTGATCGCGAAGATCTGATAGCTCTCGGAGAGCTTCTGCAGCACGGCGGCGATACTGGTGGACTCTTTGCCGCTGACATTGGCGTCGATCTCATCGAGAATCAGCACGCCGCCGCCGCTCTGGATGAACTCTCCCGAAGCGGCGAGAAAGGCGAGCCGGAGCCTGTTGAGTTCGCCGGAACTGAGCTTTTTGAGATCGGCATGCGCGAGCCCTACCGTGACGAGGTCGGCTCCCAGCGCGCCCAGGGGCGCCGGCTCGAGGGTGAGTCGGACATGCCGGAGGTAGAGCATATTGAGGTAGTGCTCGATACGCCCCTGCAAAATCTCCATCGCATGCGCACGTGCCGCATGCATCTGTGCGGAGCGCTGCGTTACCTCCTCCCGGAGTGTCGCCTCCTCCTGCTCCAGAGAAGCCTTTTCGAAGCCGAGATTTTCATAGTGTTCCAGCTCGTCGCGCTTCTTCTGCAGATAGGCGAGCGCCTCTTCGATCGAGCCATATTTGCGCTTGAGGTCGGAGAGCTGCTCGATCCGGGTCAGCAGGCTCTCTATATCGAGATCCTCCAGCTCCTCCAGCCGCGCGTCCGTCTCTTCGAAGAGGAGCTCGAGCTGTGTCATCGCATCTTCGAAAAAGGTCGCATCCGCATCGATCAGGGAGAGTGCGGCGGAGACTTTGCCTCTGAGTGCGAAGATCTGCGACGCTTCGCCGATCGCCTCCTGCAGCTTCTCTCTTCTGGAGAGCGCCTTTTTCTGCTCCATCAGCTTCTCATACTCGTCGACATCGGGGGCGATCTTTTCGATCTTGTCGATCTCGAAGCGGGCGAACTCCCTGAGCTCCTCGATACGCTGCTCCTCTTCACGCAGCGCCGTCAGCTTTTTGGCGATCTCGCTGTAGCGTGCGTACGCTTGCCGAAACGCTTCGAGGGTGTCGGCGTACCCGGGATTCTGCTGCACGGCGATCGCATCGAGGAGTGCGAGCATTTTGTCGTTTTCAAATTCGGTGAACTCTCTGAGCGTGAGGTAGTTGATGAAGCTTTTGCTGATGATGCGGATATTTTTTCTGGAGACCTGCTGATTGTTGATGAAGTAGCGCGCCGATTTGGTTCTGGTGAGGCGGAAGATGTTGGGCGTATCCTCCTCGATGCCGAATCGCTCCAGATCGAGCTGCTGCGAGACCGCCGCTTCGACGATGCCGGCGTCGCACTCTTTGAGGCCGAAGAGCGAGAGGAGTGCCTCCATCAGGATCGATTTGCCGGCACCGCTGGGACCGGTGAAGACGATGAAGTTTTTGTCGAACTCCAGAGAGACCTCGCGGAAGCTGAGGTGCTCCTTGAGATAGAAACGCTCTAACAACTGTGGCTTCCCCAGTGGAGTTTCTGTTTGAGGATATCGAAGTAGTTGCGCTCCATACGGTGAATCATGCGGATCCCTTTGGGCGCGATCTTGATGCAGATACCGTCGAAAAACTTGAGATTGTAGATATCCTGCCCGTCGACGACGACGATCGTCTCATCTTCGCTCTCGAACTGCAGCTCGAAGTCGGCAGGCAGCACCAGCGGCCGCTCGGTGAGGGAGTGGGGGCAGATCGGCGTGACGATCAGCGCTTCGGTCAGCGGATAGACGATCGGCCCTCCGGCGGAGAGGTTGTAGGCGGTCGATCCGGTGGGGGTGGAGACGATCACGCCGTCGCCGTAGTAGCGGTTGAGATGCTTTTTGGCCATGTGCGCTTCATGCGAAGTGACATAGGCATCGACATTGACCATCCCTTCGATCGAGGGGCGTGAGAGGACGATATCGTTGAAAGCGATCAGCGATTTGTCTTCGACCTGAGAGAGGAGGGTCACTTCGAGTACCATACGGTGGTCGATGCGGTACTCGCCCCGGAAGATCTTTTCGATGAAGCTCTCGATCTCGGTGAGCTTGACATCGGTCAGAAAGCCGAGATTGCCTGCGTTGATCCCGAGGATCGGTTTGTTGTAGCGGTAGCTTTTGCGGCTGAGGGAGAGGAGGGTGCCGTCGCCGCCGATCGAGATGAGGATATCGCTCTGTGCGAACATCTCCTCCGGATCGACCCCCTCGACGCCGAAGAGCTTCGCACTCTCCGCTGCGACCAGCAGCTGCACACCGTGCCGCCGGAGGATCGCCCGGAGCACTTCATAGTAGTGTTTCAACTCCGGTGAATCGGGGCGTACCACGAGGCCCGCAGTTTCCAGTTTGTCGATTTTTTCCCGGCTTTTGATCAGATGCATGCAGATATTTTATCTTTTATTGGGTTAAAAGTGCGCATCTATCGCAGCTGGTTGACCCAGTCCCAGAGGATACGGTTCTTTTGGATACCTTTTTCGACCTGGTCGTAGCCGAGATGAAATTCGCTTGCTATCGCTTCGCTAAAGGCGTTGCGCTCCTGTTCGCTTCTCAGAAAGAGAGACATGGGGGTATTGAGGGTGATGTTGGCATAGCGATAGTTCGGGCGAACCGTCTGCAGAATATTTTTGAGTCGGTCGAATGTATCGTCTTCCTGTATCGGCGCGAGTTTTTGCCGTTGTGTCAGGGAGGAGAGTTCATGGGAAGCTGCAGTCTTTTCCGTCACAGGGGAGGGGGCGGCAGATGTGACGGCTTGCGCTTCCCGCTCGATATGCTCCAGTGTCGGAGTCGCATCGGCCGTTGTCGTCTGCGCGGCATGGTGCGCTTGCACGGCTCGGTTCTGGTAGCCGAAGATATAGACAAAGATTCCGATAATCAAAATAGATAAAAATATAAATGTTTTCATACGGTATATTGTAACCTTTTTAATTTAACCTATGATGTAAGCCCGCATTTTCAGTAGATCGTTATTTGAAATTGCCTATAATTCGGTTTACATATATTTATAAAGGATTTCAAGATGAACAAAATAGTATTGACAGTGGCGACACTGGCAGCGGTAGCGTTTCTGGGCGGTTGTGCGGAGAAAGTCAACTGTGCACAGAAAAAAGGCAGCAGCTGCGCGACACCTGCACCTGTGCCGGCTCCCGAGCCTGTCGTCGAAGCACCTGCACCGGCTCCGGCACCTGTCGTCGAAGCGCCCGCTCCCGTAGTAGAGCCCGAGCCGATTGTCGACGAAAAGACAAGAGCGGTACAGTAACCCTCATCCCGACCGTCGGAAGGGTGCTTCTGCACTCTTCCCGCACTTGCGAACACCTCCTCACACGCTCTTTCTGAGAACGACACCACACTCCATATGTTTTGTATAGGCGAACTGATCGAACAGCGCGAAGGCTTCGATCTCGAAATGGTGCAGCAGCTGCTGCAGATCCCGTTGCAGGGTGAGGGGATTGCATGAGATGTAGATCAGATTCTCAAAACGCGTCGCAAAGGCTCTGGTGTCGGCATCGAGTCCGGCACGGGGCGGATCGACGAAGAGGTGGGAGAAGCGGTAAGAGGCCAGATCGACGCCTTCGAGTCTTTTGAAGCTTCGCTTCTGCTGCAGCGCTTCGGTCAGCTCTTCGGCACTCAGCCGCACAAAAGCGATATTCTCCGTCTGGTTGGCTGCGGCGTTCTCTTTCGCACTCATGATGGAGCGTTTGGAGACTTCGGTGGCGAGGACTTTCCTGAATTTGTTGGCCAGCGGTATCGTGAAGTTGCCGTGGCCGCAGTAGAGCTCGAGCAGATCCGCGGCATCGGAGGGTATCTGCCTGCGCACCCACTCGATCATGCGGATATTGACGCCGGTGTTGGGTTGCGTGAAACCGGTATCGTAGAGCCTGTAGCGGTATGCTCTGCCCTCTATTTCGACGCTTTCGTCGATGTAGGATTTCGTGACGACCAGCTTGACGCCCCGGCTGCGGCCGATGAGGTCGATGCCCAGATTTTCGGCGAGTCCCCGTGCCTCTGCGACCCACTGTTCGTCGATCTTTTTGTGGTAGATCAGCGTCACGAGCACTTCTCCCAGCGAGCTGGAGAGAAATTCGACGCTATAGAGACGGTGACGCAGCATCTCGTTTTGCGAGATCGCCTCCAGCATCGGCTGCATGCGATCGGCGATCGGTGCGGCGACGATACCGCATGCAGCAATCGGGACGATCTCCCCCTTCGCGAAGCCATGCATCGCATAGGAGATCGTCCCCCGGTCGTAGTCATGATAGATACGAAACTCCGCGCGTGTGCGAAACCGCTCCGGTGCGGAGCGTACGATCTCGAGAGGCTCCGTGCTCCCGAATCCAAACATCTCCCGAATCGCTTCCGCTTTTTGCTGCAGCTGTGCTTCGTAGTCGAGGTCGTAGAGCGTACAGCTGCCGCATCTGCCGAAGTAGTCACATCTCATTTGAAGCTCGCTATCAGATTGCCGATCAGCAGATTCCAGCCGTCGACCAGTACGAAGATCAGCAGCTTGAAGGGCATCGAGATCATCACCGGCGGCAGCATCATCATACCCATACTCATCAGCACCGAGCTGACCACCATATCGATCACCAGAAAGGGGAGATAGAGCAGAAATCCGATCTCGAACGCCGTCTTGAGCTCGCTGATCATGAAGGCGGGTATCGCGATCGTCAGCGGCACTTCGCTGTAGTTTTTGGGGTTTTTGAGCTTGCGGATGCGGAAGAAGAGGGCGAGATCCTTCTCCCGGGTATTTTTGATCATGAAGGATTTGAAGGGAGCCACCCCCTTCTCGAAGGCCTCTTCGTAGGAGATCTTCTTCTCGGTATAGGGTTTGACGGCGGTGTCGTAAGCTTTGGTGGCGACCGGCTCCATGATGAAAAAGGTGAGAATCAGCGCCAGCGAGACGAGCAGCTGGTTGGGCGGCATCTGCTGGGTGCCGAGCGCCTGGCGCAGAAAGGAGAATACGACGATCAGCCGGATGAAACTGGTCATCACCAGCAGCAGCGAGGGTGCCAGCACCAGCAGCGTCAGGACGATCAGGACATTGAGCGAGCTGACGAGATCTTTGGGTTCGGAGGGGGCGGAGAGGGAGAGGTTGACGGTAGGAACCTGAACGGGATCGGCACCGTGAGCGATCGATACTGCCAGAAAGAGTAAAATCGCCAGATATTTGATCGCTATCCTCCGCTTGCGGCATCGAGAATGCTCTTCTTGGCACTCCCTTTGTTATCCTCGTCTTGTGAAAAAAAGTATAACTCAACACGCCTGTTTTTTTCCTTACCCTGCGCAGTCAGGTTCGATGCAATCGGGTCATATTCAGCTTTGCCGCATGCGGTGAGAAGTCTCGGTTTGACGCTGTTTTTGATCAGGACTTTGACGACGGAGATCGCTCTGGCGGCGGAGAGTTCCCAGTTGTCGTGATAGGGGCTGTTGACGGGCCGGCTGTCGTCGGTATGGCCGATGACATGTACGCGCATGTTGGCGGGAAGCTTCTGGATGATCAGTGCGATGCGCTTGAGAAAGAGGAGGGCATCGTCGTCATCGATCGCCGCACTGCCGGGTTTGAAAAGCAGCTTCGCCGGAAGCCGGATCATAAATCCGTTCTCCGCCTCTTCGAGCGTCGCTTTCCCGCCATCCTGCGCTTTGGACATTTCGTTGAGCTCGATGATGGTGCGTTTGAGCGTCTTCATCTTCTGGGCATGCTCGTCGTCGGCATCGATCGGCGTCGTCTCCTGCTGCCGCTCTTTGGAGACTTTGGTCTTGGTCCCGCCCTCCAGCACGCTGAGCGCGCCGTTGAGGGAGGCCGCCGCTTCGGAGACCTTCTTGGCATCCATCGTCGACATCGAGAGCAGCAGTACGAAGAAGCACAGCAGCAGCGACATCAGGTCACCGAATGCCGCGAGCCACCCTGGCAGACATTTGGGACATTCGGTTTCGGGACACTTCTTACCCATCTTCGCTCCTAGTCAAACTGGCTCTCACGCTCTTTGGGCGGGAGGAACGCGAGGAGTTTCGCTTCGAGCGTGCGGGGGTTGTCTCCCGCCTGAATCGACATGATCCCCTCGATGATCAGCGTCTTGATCACCATCTCGTCGGTGTTGCGCAGCCCGAGGATATTTTCGACCGGGCCGCCGATGATATTTCCGAGCATCGCGCCGTACATCGTCGTCAGAAGGGCGACCGCCATGGAGGGACCGATCGCGGCGGGATCGGCCATGTTGAGCAGCATCGCGACCAGACCGATCAGCGTACCGATCATACCCATCGCTCCCGCGAAACCGGAGATCTGTCCGAAGAAGGAGGCGTTGACTTTGTGTCGGGTATCGGTCTGCTCCATATCGATCTCGAGCAGATCGCGGATCACATCGGGCTCGTTGCCGTCGATCGCCATACCCAGCCCCTTTTTGAGGAACTCGTTCTCTTCGTTGGCGACATCGCCTTCGAGTGCGAGGACACCCTCTTTACGCGCTTTGGTGGAGTACTCGACCAGTTTGGCGATCAGTGCTTTGGGATCGTCGGTAGGCGGCTTGATGGCGATCATGAACATCTTGCCGAATCCCTTGACATGATCGAGTTTGAATCCGATCATGAGTGTTCCGATCGTACCGCCGAATACGATGAGGATAGAGGGGACATCGATATAGGGACCGATACCCACACCCATCGCCATCGCACCGAAGAGGAGGCCGAGCGTCAAGACAAGACCGATGACGGTTCCTAAATCCATATTTCTCTTTCCTTGGTGTGAAATGCAAATTCTTTAACAAAAATCGCTAACGATACAAATATCGGCACAAATGTAAATAAATTTAATTTTTGTACGATATACTGAAGTAAAACTATTAATTTATGTGTTTTAGTTTTGTATGATACAGAAAAAACATTACAAACATATAAATTATTTAATTTTTTGGAAGGAAAATTTAATATGACAAATAATTCTGTAATTATTCTGGCTGCCGGCAAGGGAACGAGGATGAAATCGAAACTGCCGAAGGTGCTGCACAAGATCTCCGGCTTTCCGATGCTCTACTTCGCGATTCGCGAAGCGAAGAAGCTGAGCGACGATATCACGGTGGTGCTTTTCCATCAGGCCGATCTGGTCCGGGAGACGATGGAGCGCTATTTCGACGATATCAACTATGTGATTCAGGACCATGCCAACTATCCCGGTACCGGCGGCGCTGTCATGAATATCGATGTCAAGTACGACAAAGTGCTCGTGCTCAACGGCGATATGCCGCTGGTGGAGGCGGAGGAGCTCGAGAAGTTCACGCAGATCGATGCCGAGATTGTCATGAGTGTGATCCGGATGGAGGACTCCTCGGGGTACGGACGCGTCGTGATCGACGGAGACGAAGTGGTCAAGATCGTCGAAGAGAAGGATGCGACCGATGCCGAGAAGGCGATCAAGACGGTCAATGCCGGTATCTATCTCTTCAAAAAAGAGATTCTGCTGCACTACCTCCCGCGCCTGAGCAACGACAACGCACAGGAGGAGTACTACCTGACCGATGTCGTCGAGATGGCCAAAAACGACGGCCACAGAGTCGCACCGCTCTATGTGAAAGAGGAGAACTTCAAAGGGGTCAACTCCAAATACGATCTGAGCCTCGCCGAGGAGATCATGCAGCGCAGAATCAAGAAGCGCTTCATGATGGCCGGTGTCATCATGCGGCTGCCCGACACGATCTATCTCGATGCCGATGTCGTGATCGAAGGGGAGTCGGTGATCGAAAACGGCGTCACGCTGCTGGCCGGTGCGCAGATCGTCGACAGCCACATTAAAGCCAACTCTGTTATAGAAGATAGTAAAATAGTCGGTTCATCGGTAGGCCCGATCGCGCGAGTGCGCCCGGGAAGCGAATTGACCGACACCCATATCGGCAACTTCGTCGAGGTGAAAAAGTCGATCCTCAAAGGGGTCAAAGCGGGCCATCTGAGCTATCTGGGCGACAGCGAGATCGACGAGGGGACCAATATCGGTGCCGGTACGATCACATGCAACTACGACGGCAGGAAGAAGTACAAGACCGTCATCGGCAAGAATGTCTTCGTCGGCAGCGATACGCAGATCGTCGCGCCGGTCGTGATCGAGGATGAAGTCCTGATCGCGGCGGGTACGACGGTCAACAAAGATGTCAAGAAGGGTTCGCTGGCGATCAGCCGGACCGACATGAAGACGGTCGAAGGGTTTTTCGACAAATTTTTCAACGAAAAAGAGTGATTGAGAGCGCCTTCGGGCGGTAGATCAGAAGAGGGGGAGCGGATATGCTGTTAGCGGGGAAAAAGATTCTGGTCGGTGTGACGGGAAGCATCGCCATCTACAAAAGTCTGGAGCTGATACGGCTCTATACCAAAGCGGGTGCGGATGTGCGCGTGGTGATGAGCGAGGGGGCGAAGCGCTTCGTGCAGCCGCTCACCTTCGAGGCGATCACGCGCCATGTCGTCCTCGATGCGCAGAGCGAGAGCTGGGCCGACGACAACAACCATATCGATATCGGCAAATGGGCGGATCTCTTCGTCATCGCCCCCGTCACGGCCAATACGATCAACAAACTCTCCAACGGCCTGGCGGACAATCTGCTCACCCAGACCGCACTCGCCTATACCGGAGCGATCCTGATTGCACCCGCGGCCAACAGCGCGATGTATCAGAATAACACGACCAAAGGGTCGCTCAAGATGCTCAAGCTGCTCAACTTCGAAGAGATCGTCCCGCAGAAGAAGCTGCTCGCATGCGGCGACGAAGGGGTCGGTGCGATGGCGGAGCCGATCGATATCTTTCACAAAAGCGCGCAGATGCTGCTTGGCGATCCCTACTGGCAGAACCGCCGCGTCGTCGTCACGGGCGGCGGGACGAAGGAGCGGATCGACGATGTGCGCTACATCTCCAACTTCTCCAGCGGCAAGATGGCGGCAGCCCTCTCCACGGCACTCTACTACCGGGGGGCCGATGTCTGCCTGATCGAGACGCAGAAGATCGAAGATATCCCTTCCGAGGTCTATGTGATCGATGTCGACGATTCGCAGGAGCTCGCGGAGTATCTGACCGATGCGGTCCGCGTCGCGAAGAAGGGTGTCATGACCAAAGCGACGCTGATGGATGACTCGGTACCCGAGCTGATCCGCAAAAAGCCCTATCTCTTCATGGCAGCGGCGGTGAGCGACTATGTGCCGAAATATCCGCAGAAGGGCAAACTCAAAAAAGAGATGATCGGCGATACATGGACGCTGGAGATGAAGCGCAATGTCGATATTCTCGCTTCGCTCAACAAAGAGGGGATCTTCGCCGTCGGATTCAAAGCCGAGAGCGATGCCGCATCGGCGCTGGAGAACGCGAAAAAGATGCTGACGCAAAAGGAGCTCGATGCGGTCTGTCTGAACAACGTCTCGGAAAACCCCTTCGGCAGTGACGAAAATCAGATCACGCTGATCACGCCGGATCGGGAAGTGGCACTGCCCAAAGCGGACAAACTGACCCTCTCGCTCGCGCTGCTGGAGCAGTTGAAGCGACTGGACGAGGCATGATCACACAGCTGGCGCAGCTTGCCAAAGTCGATACACTGCTCGGCAAACTCGCGACGGCGCGATTCAATGCGCTGCTGCCCGTCAATATCGAAGTGGTGGAGAAGCAGCCCGATCAGCGCTACCGGCTGCTGGTCGGTACCAAACCGGTCGAGACCAGAAGCGAGATGCCGCTGGATGTCGGATCGAAGTACTGGGGCGTGATGCGGGAGCATCCGCAGAGCCATGCGATCACCCTCTCCAGACTGCTGCAGAAACCGAAACTGCTGCAAAAGAGCGGAATGGTCTCGTTTCTGCCCGATTTCACCCCCGAAAAGCTAGCCGCCGTCCTCTCCGAAAAGTCTCCCAAAGCCCAGATGAAGCTGCTGCTGCTGGAGCATATGGCGGAGGCGAAGAGCAAGCATGAATTCATGACACTGGCCAACATGATCACCGCACTCAATCAGGATGTCTTCACGATGCTGCTCAGATACGGCGATCAGAAAAGGCTCTTTCAATTCAAAAAGCGCAGAGGAGAAAGCGAAACTTCAAGTCAAGATGGTATGATTGATTTTTATGCGGCATTCGAGCATATCGGTCCGGTCGAGGGCGTGGTGGAAGTGCATGGCGACATCCGGCGCATGACACTCTACCTCTACTATTCGCAGAGTCTGGCGTTTCTGGAGCAGCAGCTGCCTGCACTCGGGTTCGACGGGCGGCTCCTGCCTGCCAAAAAGAGGATCGCGCCGCTCTATGAGCCGGTATCGTCTCTGCTGGATATCAAAGGATAGATCTCTATGAATCAACTCAAACATATCGCCATCATCATGGACGGCAACGGCCGATGGGCGAAACAGCGTGGCTTCATGAAGCGTATCATCGGGCACGAAGAGGGTGCCAAGCGGGTGCGCGAGCTGACGATCCACGCCTCCAATCTCGGTGTGAAATATCTGACCCTCTACGCCTTCAGTACCGAAAACTGGAAACGCCCCGAAGGGGAGGTGAGCTTTCTGATGCAGCTGATGGACCGCTATCTCAAAAACGAGCTCAAACTCTTTCTGGAGAACAATGTCCGCTTCGATACGATCGGCAATGTCTCGGCACTGCCCGAAACCCTGCGCGAACGGATCGCCTATACCAAGGAGCGCACTGCCCACTTCACCGGTCTGACGCAGGTGCTGGCGGTCAACTACGGCTCGCATGACGAGATCGTCCGTGCGGTCAATCGCGCGGTGGCGGCGGGAGAAGCGGTCGACGAGGCGAAATTCGAATCGCTGCTCGATACAGCGGGAATGGATCCGGTCGATATACTCGTACGCACCGGCGGAGACAAGCGGCTCTCAAACTTCCTGCTCTGGCAGGCAGCCTACAGCGAGCTCTACTTCACCGATACACTATGGCCCGACTTTACGGTCGAAAAGATGGATGAGATCATCGCCCATTTTCAGACCGTCGAGCGGCGATTCGGAGCTGTCAAATGATACTGGAAGGATTGATCGTCACACTCTTCGGGCTGCTGTTCGGCTCGTTTCTGAATGTCCTGATTCTGCGGATTCCGCAGGAGGAGAGCATCGTATTTCCCGGCTCTCACTGCCCCAAATGCAATAACAAATTGAAGTGGTGGCACAATATACCCGTGCTCTCATGGCTGCTGCTGCGCGGCAAGTGCCACTTCTGCGGGGAGAAGATTTCGGTGCAGTATCCGCTGGTCGAGCTGGCGACGGCGGCGATCTTCGCGCTGGTCTACTGGAAGCTGCAGAGTATCCCCTACGCGATCATCGCGGGGCTGGTCTTCGCGCTGCTGCTGGGGCTCTCGGTGATCGACTTTCGCTACAAAGCGGTGCCCGATTCGCTCAACCTCTCGGCGCTCACGCTCGCCTTCTTCGCCTCCGATACGATTCTGGCCAACTTCATCAATGCGCTGCTCTTTGCCGGCGGATTTTCGCTGCTGCGGTTCTATGTCTCTTTTATCGTCAAAAAAGAGGCGCTGGGCGAGGCGGATATCATGATCGCCGCGACGATCGGCGCGATGCTGGGGCTGAAGCTGGGCGCGGTGGCGATCTTTCTCTCCGCGATCATCGCGCTACCGGTCTTTGTCGTGATCAGAGAGAAGGATTTCGAGGTGCCCTATATCCCTTTTCTGGCGCTGGCGCTCTTCATCGTCTATCTGGGATCGGACTTTTTCAACCGTCTGTTAGTCACGCTGTATGGATAGAGTCACCCGATATGTTCTGGGCAACTTTGCCCCGATCTTTCTGTCGCTCTTCTTTACCCTCTTTTTTCTCGTGTCGGTGATCTTCTTCATCACGATCGCGAGGCTCACGGCACTCATCTCGGTCAGTTTTCTCGATCTGGGAGAGATCTTTCTCTATTCGGTGCCGGAGATGTTCTCCTACACGATGCCGATCACCTTCTTCATCGCCGTGGCGATGACGATGTTTCAGATGTCCAAAGAGAACGAGGTGATCGTCCTCTTCGCACTCTCGCTCAATCCCAAAAGGATCGCCAGACCCTTCGGGATCATCGCGGCACTCCTTTCGCTCTTTCTGGTGGTCAATGCGCTGATCCTCGTGCCGATGTCCAAACAGATGAGCAAGAACTTCATCGCGATGAAGAAGATGGAGGCGCGGCTCAATCTCAAAGAGAGCGAATTCGGGCAGAAGTTTTCCAACTGGCATGTCTTCGTCCGCAAAGCGCACAAAGGCGCCTATCAGGATATCGTACTCTATCAGCGAGATGAAAAGGGGCAGGGGGACAAGCTGATCCTCGCCAGAGGGGCGACGCTCGATCGCAACGCATCGCTGATGACGCTGACGCTCGAAGCGGGCAGTGTCTATATCGAGGGCAACCGGAAGCTGACACAGGCGGGATTCGAAAAACTGCTGATGAACTACAACCCCAAACTGCATGCGCTCCACAGCAGCGAGATACTCGACTACTGGAGAGCGGCGAAAGCGGATCCCAAGCGTGCGCAGCAGCTCAGCTTCACGCTTCTGGTCGCGCTCTTTCCGCTGCTCACGGTTCTCTTCGCGCTCTCGTTCGGTATCGCCCACATGCGCTACCAGAAGCCCAATGTCTATCTCAACAGCATGATCGTCGTGCTGCTGTTTTATATCTCGATCTATCAGGTCTCCCACAGAGCGCCGCTTTATGGTGCCGTGGCGGTGGTGCTGCTTTTTGCCGCTGCGTCGCGGCTCTTTTTCCAGAAGCGGGTGATGGAGCGGTTCTGATGCGCATCAAGATGACGATCAGCTATGACGGGAGCCACTTCTACGGGTTTCAGGTCCAGAACAGCGGCGTGATGACCGTGGCGAACCGGCTGGAGGAGATCTTCCGCTCGCTGGGTATCGGGGAGAAGTTCGAAGCGAGCGGGCGCACCGATCGGGGCGTGCATGCTACGGGACAGGTGCTCAGCCTCGATCTGCCCCCTTTCTGGAGCGATCCGGAGCGGCTGCGCCGGGCATTCAACCAAAAGGCGCTGCCCCATATCTATGCCCGTCGTATCGAGCATGCACCCTCCGGTTTTCATGCCAGATACGATGCCCGAAAGCGCGCCTACCGCTATCTGCTCTCATGCGCTGCGCCCGATGTTTTCCGGACCTCTTATGTCCATTTCGTCAAGCCCTTCTCCTTTTCGCGGATCGCCGATGCGGTCGGATGCTTTGAGGGGGAGCATGATTTCAGGCTCTTCGCCAAAACGGGTTCGGATGTACAGCACTATGTGCGCACGATCTACAGGACGCGCTTCTATCGGCATGGGGAGTTGTATGTGTTCGAAACGGAAGCGAACGGCTATCTGCGGTCACAGATTCGGCTGATGGTCTCGTTTCTGCTGAAGATCGGATACGGCACGCTTTCGGCGCACCATCTGGAGGAGCAGCTTGCGGGCAGGCAGCGTCATGTCAGCGAGCCCGTCGCTCCCAACGGACTCTATCTGACACGCATCTGGTACTGAGGCTCAGGATGCGATTTTTTTGAGTTCGATCTGTTTGAGCGTGTACATCGCCATCAGATCTTCGTTGTCGAGATTGAGTTTTTTGCACAGTACACCGAGTTTCAGGATCTGATACTCTTCGTAGTTGTTCTTCTTGAGATAGGAGATCGCAGAGGGTGTCTTGTTGATCTGTGCTGCAATTTCTTTGTTTGATACTTTCATATTTTATCCTGTTCGTTGAATTTGTTATACTACTAAATCGGATCGGAGTGAAAATAGTTTACGATTTGACCGTATAAAATGACATTTTAAGGAGTAATTTATTTTAGATAGAGTATTTTATCACTTTTCGTTACATTTGAAAGCGAATCAGGGCCGATGAGACTAGACCACTACCTCCACCAGCACCGTTACACGACCAGCCGCAACAAGGCAAAAGAGCTGATTCTGGCAGGCAAAGTGCGTGTCGACGGCGATACGATCCGAAAACCCGCTTTTGCGATCGAAGGGGACGAGGCCGCGATAGAGATCGGAGAGGATGCCCACTATGTCGGTCGTGCCGCGTTGAAGCTCAAAGGATTCCTGAAAAGCAGTGGACTCGCCGTATCGGGCAGACGGTGCCTCGATATCGGCAGCAGCACCGGCGGCTTCGTACAGGTACTGCTCGAAGCGGGGGCTGCAGCAGTGACGGGAGTCGATGTCGGATCGGGGCAGCTGCATCCGTCGCTGCGGGAGGATGATCGGGTCATCAGTGTCGAAGAGACCGATATCCGCGATTTTTTTCCGGATCGGAGATTCGATCTGATCACATGCGATGTCTCGTTTGTAGGCATCGCCCATATCCTGCCCGATATCGACCGGCTTGCGAAGCGCGATATCGTACTGCTCTTCAAGCCGCAGTTCGAAGTGGGCAGAGAGGCCAGGCGCACCCGGCGGGGTGTCGTCACGGAGCGGCACGCGATTGCAGCGGCAGAGGCGCGCTTTCTGGCGGAAACGCGCAAGTACGGCTGGGAGCCGGTCGATCGTCAGGCATCTGAACTAAAGGGGAAAGCGGGCAATGTTGAGATCTTCTTCCATTTCCAGAAAAGATAGGATCACCGCACTGGCGATCGGCGGATTCGACGGTATGCATCTGGCGCATCAGCAGTTGATTTCACGGCTTGAGGGGGAGGGTGCGCTGCTGATCGTGGAGAAGCACTTCGCGACTGCCCTCACACCGGGTGAAGTGCGCTGCCGTTTTGCGCCTCAGATCGCTGCATGCTTCTTTCTCGATTTCGAGACGATCCGCTCGATGCGGGCGGAGCGGTTTGTCGATTTTCTCGCAGAGCAGTTTCCCGCACTGCGCAAGATCGTGGTGGGGTATGATTTTCGTTTCGGCAAGGATCGTCTCGGAGATCCGCAGATGTTCAGGCGACTGCCCGGCGTCGAAGTGGAGGTGGTGGAGGAGCAGAAGTGCGACGGCATCTCCGTGCATGCCGATACGATCCGAAAGCTGCTGCGATCGGGAGAGGTCGATGCCGCCAATCGGCTGCTCGGGCGCCCCTATACGATCAGAGGGGAGGTGATATCGGGTCAGGGGCTGGGCACCAAAGCGCTCTATCCGACTCTCAATATCCGCACCCAAAACTATCTCCTGCCCCGAGAGGGGGTCTATATCACTCAGGCTTCACTGCATGAACGCACCTATCCGGCGCTCACCTTCATCGGCAGACGGCTCTCCACCGATGCGGCGTTCAGTATCGAGACCCATATCCTCGACAGCACCATTGCAGAGGAAGTGCAGGCGGTGGAGGTTCGGTTTTTGTCGTTTTTGCGGGAGAACAGAAAGTTTGATGATCTGAAGCGTCTGAAAGCGCAGATCGGTGAGGATATCGCAGCGGCAAAAGCCTATTTCACGGTCTGAGCCGGCTTTTTCGAATGTTTGTGCCGGTACATCATCTGATCGACCGTCTCGATCACCTCTTCGAATGTATCTCCGGCCTTGAAGGTGACGATACCGTAGGAGAGCCGGACGGCGAAGGTGTGATGCTGGTATCTGAAGCGTTTCTTTTCGAGTGTGTGACAGAGCTTTTGCATCTTTTCGGTCAGTGCCGCAGCCTCTTGCTCGGATGAGATCAGGATAAATTCGTCCCCTCCGTATCGGATGGTCCGGGTCTGCGGAATCGTTTTGGTCAGCTGGGTGACCATCGCGAGGACTTTGTCTCCGGTGACATGTCCGTAGGTGTCGTTGATCTCTTTGAATGTATCGATATCGATGAAGGCCATCGATCCGTTCTGGGTGAATTTCGCATCGATCAGAAACTTTTCGAAGAGCCATTTTCGGTTGTAGGCTTTGGTCAGCTCGTCGAGATAGACCTGCTCTTCGAGGAGCGAGATGCGACGGTTGAGCTCACGCATCTGTGCCTGTACCTGATCGAGCAGGTTCTTGTCCTGCATATCGATTGCCGTCGTCGCCATGTCGATATTTTTTTGCAGAAGCTGGGTGTTGGCTTTGGTCTGCGCTTCGATTTCATAGACTTTGTGGAGGGTGAGGTCGAGTGTCTGATCGGCCAGTGCTTCGAGATCGATCGGGATTTTGTGCTCCTGCGCTTTGGTCAGGAAGGTCTCTTTGAAGAGTTCGGGGGTGACGATGTCGAAATTTCGTATCGCTTTGATCGTATCGTTGGTCAAAACTTTGAGCGCATTGAGATCCACATGTTATCCTTTTTCGGGCTGCTTACTGAGACTACATCGGCATCTTGACAATTTTTTGAAGTCCGCATAGCGATGATGACGCGCACGTGAGCATCTTTTTAGCTCTTTTGGGCTAATATATCCGATTAAAATTGAATTAA
>CAYLLC010000008.1:0-3429 GCA_964384355.1 uncultured Sulfurospirillum sp.
AGTTGTTGTCGAAAGGTGCGCCGTACTGGCATGCTTCGAGGATATATTCGGAATTGGGTGTGAAAAATGCGCCGCCGTGATCCGATTTGAAGACTGGGTTGACGACGATCTGTTTCGTCACGAAATCACTCAGATCGATGACTGCCAGTCTTGGGTTGGCTTTGTCGTTGATGACGAGCCATTTACCGTCATATTTACCGTCTGTTTCTGAAATGGCCGGGTGGTGCGTATCACCCCAGGTGATCTTTTTGCCCCGGATATTTCCCTGTGCCAGGACCTTTTTGGTGTCATCGTCATAACCCCATCCCTGCCACGGCTCAGGTGTGAAGACACCGATATATTTGAGTATTCTCATAGAAGGGACACCATATACCATGATCTGCCCGGATTGTCCGCCCGAACTGAATACGATATATTTGTCTCTTCCGCCGCTTGGTGTATATGTCTTGGCCGCCGCCAACAGATCTTGCTGAGAGAGACCTCTCTCTTTCATGATTTTGTCAAGTTCTGTCGCGGCACTGCCGATAGATACACCAACCATAGCCCCTATCGCGATAGACGATAGTCTCCTTATGATTGATTTCATCGTGTAGTACCTCCTTTAAAAATAACCTACTACATTGAAATTATAGGGGAATCGGCGGCGTGATATATTGATAAGTGTCAAGAAATAAGGTGTTTTGATAAAAGAGTTTTGGGGAAGTTATCGAAATCCGGCAGAAATACCGGATTTCGATAGAAGTTTGGATATCAGTCGGCGACGGGCTTGGGTGTTTTATCCGTCACTGCGGGGAGCTCGGGATAGACGATTTTCGGTTTTTCGCCGGTGAGTGCCGTCAGGAATGTCTTGATAGAGGCGACCTCTTTGTCGGTCAGCTCCATGCCCAGCTGTGTCTCTCCCATGATCTTGATCGCTTCGTCGATCGACCATACGGCACCGTTGTGGAAGTAGGGTGCGGTCTGGAGGACATTTCTGAGGGTCGGTACCTTGACCATACCGTTTTTGTCCCCTTTGAAGTCACCGATATTGGCGTATTTGTAGGGTTTGGCGACGGGGAACGGCTGCATGCTGCCGCCGAGGCCGACACCGGTATGACACCCTGCACACCCTTTGTCGATGAAGGTTTTCAGACCCTCTTTCTGTGCGGCGGTGAGCGCATCGGCATCGCCCTCGAGAAATTTGTCGACAGGAGCCGGTGTGACGAGTGTGCGCTCGAAGCTTCCGATCGTATCGGCGATCTTTTTGAAGGTGATCTCATCGCTGCCGTATGCCTCTTTGAACATCGTTTTGTACGCCGGCATAGAGGCGATTCTCTCTACGGCCATCTCTTTGGTGATCGCCATCTCGGGAGCGGCTTGCATCGGGCCTTGTGCCTGGTCTTCGAGATCGGGGCTGCGGCCGTCCCAGAACTGTCTGCTCATAAATACCGCATTGTAAACCGTCGGTGAGTTGAGGTGGTGGGGGTTGGCTGTCCAGTGGTGCCCGATCGCGGCACTGACACCGTCGACGCCGCCTGTCGCGAGGTTGTGACAGGTGTTGCATGAGATGAGGTTGCTTTTGGAGAGTCTGGGATCGAAGAAGAGTTTTTTACCCAGCTCCACTTTGGCATCGGTGATGGGGTTTTGGGGATTGTCTACCAATTTCATCAGCGCTGCTTTGTCGCTGGGGATCGGTTTGAGTCCCGCCGCTTTGGCCTTCTCGATCAATGGATCGGTAGACTTGGGTGCATCTGCGAAGAGTGTCGTCGCCGCTGCGATTGCCAGTGCGATACTGATACTTTTTTTCATGATGTTTGCTCCTTTTGGATAATTATTTTCGAGAACAATTGTATATCAAAGCGGCTTAAATCAATATTAATTACTAATGGAAAAAAATTATTATATTCCTTAACATTAACTTAACAAATCTTTTGTAGAATTTTCGCAAATAATCTGGAGGAGACGAGATGAAAAAGCTTTTGATGTGGGTGGCGATGGCTGTGATGGTGATGACGGCAGAGGCCAAAATGGGGCACAAGATGTTTCAGAGTGTACCGATGGAACAGGCGCAGATCATGCAAAAGGGTGATGCCCGAATGTTCTGTCCGCAGTGCGGTATGAATCTGCCGATGTTCTACAAAACCAACCATGTCGCCGAAGTGGACGGCAAGGTGAAGCAGTACTGTTCGCTGCACTGTCTGGCGGAGGATCGGGAGATCAACCACAAAGAACTCAAAAATATCCGTGTCGTCGATGTGACGACGCTGCAATTCATCCCCGTCGAAAAGGCGACCTATGTCGTAGGCAGCAATGTGCAGGGGACGATGAGCGGCGTGAGCAAATACGCCTTCGGCAAAAGGGCCGATGCCGAAGCGTTCGCCAAAGCACATGGCGGCAGAGTGACCGATTTTGCCGGTGCCTACGAGGAGGCGAAGAAGGATTTCGCGAACGATAGCGCGATGATTGCCAAAAAGCAGGCGATGATGGCGAAAAAGGGCGAAATGATCTATCACAAAATGTGCCGGCCGACCGACAAAACATTCCACTCGCCCGCAGAAGCGAAAGCCTATGTCACAAAAGCGCAGCTCTGCAAAGGGCTCAATCCCAAACAGCTTCAGGCGGTAGGGCTCTATCTGAGCCGGAGATAAGATCGCTTGACAAATCGTATCCAAGAGGCTATACTTGTACAATTAGATGAACAAGTAGGAGCCCCCTTATGACAATAGTGAGCTATACACAGGCGCGGAACAATCTGAAAAATCTGTTGGACCGAGTTGCGCAGGATAGCGATATCGCCATCATCAACAGGCGTGACGGAGAAGATGCCGTCGTGATGTCGCTGGAGTACTACAACGCCATCGAAGAGACGCTGCATCTGCTCAAGTCCCCGGCAAATCTCAGACACCTTGAAAAGTCGATCGCACAATACAGAGCCGGTGAAGTTCAGGAGCATCCCCTGTCAGATGAGTAGACGGCTCACATGGACGAAAGAGGCGTGGGAGAGCTATCTCTACTGGCAGACACAAGACAAAAAGACCCTGCGACGCATCAACAAACTCATCGAAGCTACACTGCGCGACCCTTTTGCGGGTATCGGCAAACCCGAAGCCCTCAAAGCCAACCTTTCCGGATTCTATTCCCGTCGTATCGACGATACCAACCGGCTGGTCTACGCCGTGGAGGAGACGATGATCGTGATTATTTCGTGTCGGTACCACTACTGATACGAAAAGCGCTTTATATCTCCACTCCGTCCCAGAACTCGTCGAAATCGAGGTTGGTCTCCATGTTTTCATCTTCGAAGTTTTTCTCCAGCATCCGTTTTCTGGCATCGTCGAAATATCGCTCCAGCGCTTCATGCAGGATGGTGTCGTAATCTTTTTTGAGTAGCTCACTGAAAAGACGCAGCGCGTCTACGGTCTCTTTTTTGAGGGTGAAGTGTATTTCGTC
>CAYLLC010000008.1:3529-7287 GCA_964384355.1 uncultured Sulfurospirillum sp.
TCAATATAGTTACGAATTGCAAGAAGTGCCTAAATATAAGATGTTATAATCTTTGCTATCCACAGGTGTACGAGGAGACGCGATGATGCATGCAGAAGATGATCTGGTGGACTTTCATATCGATTCCCGCAAGCACGGGCGCTGTTTTATGCGGCTGGTGTGGCTGGCGCTGGTGCCGTTGCTGATTTTTGCAGGTACGGTCGCTGCCTTTTTGGGCTATATCTCCCTGCGGATGGAGCTGCACAGCGTGGCGATGATCGGTATGATCTTCGTCATCTATCTCTTCTTTATCCGACACAACGCCTACTACGCCGTATGCAAGTTCAAGCGGCGTCAGACGGCGCTGGGTGTAGAGCTGGAAAAATACATCGACAAAAACCTCCTCGACATCGGCGGCGTACACAAAGCCAACGCCCCTTTCGATCAGTTTATCAAAAACTTCACCGCCTCTCTTCGCAACGACAATTTCGCCTCCGTCGCCGCGACGATCTTCCCCACACTCGGTATCCTCGGTACCTTTATCTCGATCGCGCTGACGATGCCCGATTTCTCTTCGCAAAACTCCGCTGAGCTCGAAAAGGAGATCTCCCAGCTTCTGGGCGGTGTGGGAACGGCATTTTATGTCTCCATCTACGGTATCTTTCTCTCGCTCTGGTGGATCTTCTTCGAGAAAAAGGGCATGAGCGAGTTCGAACGGCAGGTGCGTGTGATTCGCGAAAAGACCCGCAGCTTCTTCTGGACGCGCGAGGAGATCGAGCAGGTGCATTTCACGCGCAGTATGCAAAACTACGAGCATCTCCACACGATCTTCTCCAAAATCACCTCCAACGAATTTCTCGACAATCTGCAGCAGGCTCTCGAAGAGCGGATGCAGCTCTTCGAGTCGATCATCCATCATGAGCAGAAGGCACTGCGCAAATCGGGTGAGCATTTCGACGAGATCATGCGCCTGAGCGAGAAGAGCATGCAGGCGGGAGAGCGGCTCTTTTCGGCGTATGAGACGATTCAGGTGAAGATGGAAGATATCGTCCGCAATCTCGACAAGAGCCACAAACTGCTGCGGCTGGTCAATCAGGAGATGGAGACCAAATCGCAGAGCCTGGAGCGTACGGCACAGCTGCTGAGCCGTCATGTCGAGCAGCTGAGTCAGGCGCTGGAGAGTGTCCATCCCGAAAACATGGAGCGACTCTATCGGTATGTACGGGAGAGTCTGGACAGCATGCGTCTGGAGAGTCAGAAGGTGGCTGCGTCGTTCGATACCCATCTCAACCGCTTCGACGAAGCCTACGCCGGCAAGCTGCGCACATCACTCGAACTGATCGATTCGGAGACGGCCAAGATCATCCGCCAGCTCGCATCGCTCAAAGGTATGGACGAATAGATGTTCAAAGAGGAGAACCCCAAAGAGGAGCAGAATTTCTGGATCTCCTATGCCGACCTGATGGCCGGGCTGCTCTTTGTCTTTATCCTGGTGGTGGGCGCGATCGTGGTGCGCTATGTCTATGTGCAGCAGGATCTGGCCCGAAAGCGCGCGGCGCTCGGAGAGAGCGAACAGGCTCTGGAGAGCAAAAACCGCCAGCTGCAGCAGCTCCACCGCCAGCTCCGACAGAGCATCGCGGATCTGGCCAGAGCCAAGGAGGAGAAGTCACAGCTTGCGCAGCGTCTGACGCTAAGCGGCGCGGAACTGTCGAAACTCAAAGCGCTGATCCTCGACTATGAGACGGAGGGAAAACGGTTGCAGGAGGAGGTCTCCACACTGCGCAGCGATCTCAACCGCACGCGCAGCGGTATGGCGACACTCGAGCAGAACCTCTCGCAGATGCAAAATATCATGCTGCTCAAGGAGGATGAGATCGCCGCACTGGGCAAGAAGCTGCTCGCACAGAGTGTCGCGCATCAGAAGCTGGTCGAAGAGCTCAACATCACCAAAGTCAAGATCAAAAACCTGACCGGTATCCGCATCCGCGTCGTCGACAGGCTCAGAGAGAAGCTCGGTGATTCGATCGAGATCGATCCCAAAAGCGGCGCGATGCGGTTCGCTTCCAATATCCTCTTCGCGCAGGGAGAGTACAGACTCAAACCGGGTGCGAAACAGAAGCTCAAAGCGATCCTGCAGCGCTATATCCAGACACTGCTGCTCGATGAGGAGATACGGGGCTATATCGACGGCATCACGATCGAGGGGCATACCGACAGCGTAGGCGGCTACCTCTACAATCTCGCGCTCTCGCAGAAGCGTGCGCTGGAAGTGATGAAGTTTCTCTACCGGAGTGATCCGGCACATCGCGATCTCTACAGCCGCTATCTGAGTGCCAGCGGCCGATCCTATGCCGATCTGATTTACGATGCCGAGGGCAACGAGGACAGAGAGGCATCCCGCCGTATCGAGATCAAGTTTCGTATCAAAAACGAAAAAGCGGTCAAAGAGCTGGAGCGGTTTCTGGAGCGATGAAAAAAGAGCGATTCGAAATCTACATGCCTTTACATCTGCGGCAGCTGCGATACGAGATCGGTGCACTCGCAGCACGCAAGAGCGCGGAGAGAAAAGGCCTCTTCAAGAAAATGACCAAAATCATAAAACGATAAAGGAGCAGCATGGCGAGTGGATTTTTTGCACTGTTCGATGACATATCGGTACTGATGGACGATATGGCGACGATGAGCAAAGTCGCGACCAAAAAGACCGCAGGTGTCCTCGGAGACGATCTCGCCGTCACGGCGGAGCAGGCGAGCGGGTATGCCGCATCGCGGGAGCTGCCGGTGATATGGGCGATCGCCAGAGGCTCGCTGGTGAACAAACTGATCATTCTGCCGATCGCATTCCTGCTCAGCGCCTTCGCTCCCTGGATGATCGCGCCGATTCTGATGCTGGGCGGTCTCTACCTCGCTTACGAGGGGATGGAGAAGATCTTCGAGTACTTCTTCCATCACGCGCATACACCCGTACAGAGCGGTGAACAGCTGGCGGATCGGGCACTGACCAGAGCGGAGATTCTGACCAAAGAGCGGGAGAAGATCGACTCCGCGATCCGTACCGATTTCATCCTCTCGATCGAGATCGTCATCATCGCACTGGGCGCGGTGAGCAAAGAGCCGCTGCCGGTGCAGGTCGGCGTGGTGTCGCTTGTCGCCCTGCTTGCGACGATCGGAGTTTATGGATTGGTCGCACTGCTGGTGCGGATGGATGATTTCGGATATCGGCTGGTGGTACTGGGCGAAGAGCGGGGCAAAGGGCTCAAAACGATCGGAAAGATACTGATCAAAGCCCTGCCCAAAGTGATCAAAGCCCTGGCAGTCATCGGAACGATCGCGATGCTGCTGGTCGCCGGCGGCATCTTCATGCACAATCTGCCGTGGCTGCACGAACGCCTGCATGCCATACCTGCACTGCTGGCCGAACTGATTGTAGGTATGGCAGCGGGTCTGGCGGTGCTGCTGCCGATGGAGATCTACCAGAGAGTGTGGCAGCGCTGAGAAACTCAGGCTGCTACCGGTGAGAGGGTATAGATTTTAGCGATATCCCGGATACTTTGGATATCGTTTTGTTTGAGTGCTTTGCGGATTTTATCGAGTTTGAGGGCATCTTCGACACCCAGATACGGAGACCATCCATCTTCATTGTCGATCAGCTCTACTTCTACCTCTGCCACATAGTTGTTCTCAATGATATATTTTTTCTGTTTTCTGACAGACATGTTACTTCCTCCTTCGGAAATCATCAGACCACTTTGCAGGATCGGGCCTGTAAGCAGTCACCA
>CAYLLC010000008.1:7387-35167 GCA_964384355.1 uncultured Sulfurospirillum sp.
CGCAGATCTCCAGCCCCTCCAGAAAGAGCTGCAGGATCGAATCGGGGCAGAGGCGGAATTTTTTGTGATCCTCTTTGCGAAAGAGGGCGCTCAGCTCGCCTTTGGTGATGTCGATATCGACAGCGTGAAAGATCGCGAAGAGATCGGCCTCTTTGAGGTCGTAGGCAACACGCAGCTTTTTGAGGATGAGGTTGTTGGTGAGCGGTACGGGGGCATCGTCGCCGCTCTTTTTGTCCGAGGGGCCGCGCTTGTAGAGGATCAACCCGTCCAGGAAATGCCCCAGTGCCTCCGCACCGCAGTCGAGGTAGTTTTTCTCTCCCGGCTCTGCCAGATATCCTTCTACACGATGGGGTGGTATCTCGAACGCCGCCAGACGGAATATCTCAAGCATTTTTGCACTGTCGAGTGCTTCGATCTGTTGGATTTTTTTCAGGATTTCATTTTTTGTCATGATGAAAGTGTACCAAAATCTTCGTTAGCCTGTTATCTATTTGTATATATTATGAATATGATTACTTTGTATTAACAAAATCGGAGTATGATATGCCCATATCTTAACATAGAGGGGGAGAGATGAAGATAGCGATACCTGTCAAGACAGATAGTGAAAATCCCGCGGTTTCGCCGCTGTTCGGCAAGGCGAAGTGGTTCGCTTTCGTAGAGGACGGCAGTGTCACGATAGAGCCGAACCGATTCAAGAGCGGCCTGCATGTCGTCGATTGGCTGCTGGGTGAGCATATCGATGCACTGATCGTACAGCACATCGGGGAATCTCCCTACAACTACCTCAGAGACTCTTGCGATGCGGCCGTTTTCTATGCCGGGGACGGGCGTATTCTTCTGACGGAAGCGATGCAGAAATTCGATAGCGAAGATCTCGTGATCATCGACGATACCAACATCGATCGATTTGTCAAACACCGCTGATTGCGCGGTGCTTCACTTTTAGCCAACTCTCTGTACAATTTCTCAAACCACATATCGAGGAGTATGTATGGAGAGACTTACCGTCAAAGCCTACGCCAAAAAACACAAACTCAGTATCTACAATGTCATCAAGATGGCCCGAACCGGCGCGATCGAGAGTGAAACGGTCGAAGAGGAGGGCAAAGAGGTCCTCTATATCCTGACAAAGCCACAGCAGGAGGCATCCCTCGAAGAGGAGATCATCCTGCAAAACCCTCCCAAAAACATGCGAGAAGAGAACCGCATGCTCAAAGCGGAGATCAAGAGACTCAGAGAGGAGCTGGCCAGATGCCAAAAGCGCAGAAGATGACCCTCACGACCAAAGTGATCATCGGTATGGTCGCAGGTATCGCAACCGGCCTGATACTCAACATGCTGGGATGGAGCGACAGCCAGAGCTTCGTCGGCAACTATCTGGTGCTGGGGCTTTTCCATATCGTCGGGACGATGTTCATCACGGCACTCAAGATGCTGGTCGTACCGCTGGTGCTCTTCTCGCTCATCAGTGGCGTGCTGGGGATCGGCGATATCGGGCAGTTGGGTAAAGTGGGTGCCAAATCGTTCGCGCTCTATCTACTGACTACGGCGATCGCCATCGCGGTCGGTATCACGATCGCGGTGCTCAGCGGTGTCGGAGAGGGAGCGCATCTGGCGACGGCTGCGACCTTCACCGCCAGAGAGGCACCGCCGCTCTCACAGGTATTGATCGACATCGTCCCCTCCAATATCATCGATGCGATGGCCGAAGGCAAGATGTTGCAGATCATCTTCTTTGCGATACTGCTGGGGATATCGATCCTGATGACGGGAGAAAAGGCCAGACCGCTCGTCGGCGGCATCGAGATCATGAACGAAGTGATGATGAATATGGTCAATATCATCATGGCGGTCGCACCCTATGCGGTCTTTGCCCTCATCGCCAAAGCGATCGCGACGCTGGGGCTCGACCTGCTGGTCAATCTGGCGGGCTATGTGATCGTGCTGATCGTCGCGCTGATGGTGCATCTCTACGGGACACTGATGGGGATACTCAAGCTCTTCACCGGACTATCGATCAAGATGATGCTCAAAAAGCTCAGAGATGTGCAGATCTTCGCCTTCTCCACCTCCAGCTCCAATGCGACGATACCCGTCACGCTGCGGACGGTCACGGAGCGGCTGGGGGTCGACAACTCGGTCGCCTCCTTCACCGTACCCTTCGGTGCGACGATCAATATGGACGGTACGGCGATCATGCAGGGTGTGGCGACGGTCTTTATCGCCAATGCCTACGGCGTCGATCTGGGGCTCGGCGGCTATCTGACGGTGATCATGATGAGTGTGCTGGCATCGATCGGTACGGCCGGCGTACCGGGTGTGGGGCTGATCATGCTCTCGATGGTCTTTACGCAGGTGGGACTGCCGGTAGAGGGGATCGGGCTCATTCTGGGCGTGGACCGCCTGCTCGACATGATCCGCACCGCCGTCAATGTCTCCGGCGATGCGACGGTATCGGTCATCGTCGCCAAGAGCGAGAAGAAATTCGATCCTGCGATCTACAACGATCCCGAAGCGGGCATATTGACCGAATCGGATATCCATATCGACGAAAAGGTCGAAGAGGAGCTGGCGGAAGTGGTCGAAAAGCTGCAGGAGAAGTGATCTGCCTGCAGGATCACTGCGGAGTGATCACTTCGGTGATGATTTTGACGGCATCTTCGAGGAGGCTTTGCAGATGCTCCCATGAGCGGAAGCTCTCGGCGTAGATTTTGTAGATATCCTCCGTACCGGAGGGGCGTATCGCGATCCAGCCGTTTGGTGTGGTGATCTTGACGCCTCCGATCTCCTGATGGTTGCCGGGGGCTTTGGTGAAGACCGCTTCGACAGGATCGCCTCCGAGTGTGTCGACGATGATATCCTCCGCTTTGAGCGCTTTGATTCTGGCTTTCTCTTCGGGAGTGGCAGGGGCGTCGATCCGGCGGTAGTAGGAGGTGCCGAATTTCGCTTCGAGCCGCTGGTAGAAGTCCGCGGGATCCTCTCCCGTTTTGGCGAGGATTTCGGCGGCGAGCAGATTGAGGATGATACCGTCTTTGTCGGTTGTCCATGTCTTGCCGTCCATCCGCAGAAATGCCGCTCCCGCACTCTCCTCTCCCGCGAATCCGAGCTCGGCGTTGAAGAGCCCGAGCGCAAACCACTTGAACCCGACGGGTACTTCGTAGATCTTGTGTCCGACCGCTTCGGCGACGCGATCGAGCATCGCGGAGGAGACGACGGTTTTGCCGATCTTGAGATCCTTGTCCCAGAGCGGGCGGTTTTTGAAGAGATATTTGATCGCGACGCTCAGGTAGTGGTTGGGATTCATCAGGCCGCCGCTTTTGGTGACGATACCGTGTCTGTCGGCGTCGGCGTCGTTGCCGAATGCGATATCGAAATCCTTTTTCATCGCGATCAGCGAAGCCATCGCGTAGGGTGAAGAGCAATCCATCCTGATCTTGCCGTCGTGATCGAGTGTCATGAAGGAGAAGGTCGGATCGACATAGGGATTGATGATCTCCATGTTGAGATTGTGGATTTCGTTGATTTTCCGGTAGACGGCGATACTCGCGCCTCCGAGCGGATCGACGCCGATTTTGATTCCCGATCGGCGGATCGCTTCGATGTCGACGATCGAGGGAAGTGCCTCGACATAGGGTGTGACGAAGTCGTACTTCTCGATATATTCGCCGGCGATCGCCTCTTCGTAGCCGGGCAGGGAGCGCTTCGATACGCCGTCGGAGAGTATTTCGTTGGCGCGTTTTTCGATCCACGCCGTCACGGCGGTGTCTGCCGGGCCGCCGTTGGGCGGGTTGTATTTGTATCCGCCGTCGGAGGGTGGATTGTGCGAGGGGGTGATGACCACGCCGTCGGCGGTGTGGATGTCATCCTTTTCGTTGTGCTCCAGAATCGCGAACGAGACCAGCGGCGTCGGCGTGTAGCCCCCATCCGCGGCGATCCGGGTCTGCACTCCGTTGGCGGCGAAGACCCGGATCGCCGTCATCTCGGCAGGGGTGGAGAGTGCATGCGTATCTTTGCCCACGAAGAGCGGGCCGGTGATTTTGTGCTCTTTGCGGTAGTCGCATATCGCCTGGGAGATGGCGATGACATGCGCTTCGTTGAAGCTCTTTTTATAGGCGCTGCCGCGGTGCCCGGAGGTGCCGAACGAAACGGCCTGCCCGGGTATGTCGGGATTGGGTTTGAGGTTGTAGTAGGCTGAAATCAGCGCAGGAATATTCTCGAGCATCTCTTTGGGGGCTTTTTCTCCGGCTTTGGGGTGCATCTCTATCCTCTCTTTTTTGAGGAATTTTAGCATACTTTGGCATAGAGGCAGGAATTTTCAGCCCATTCAGATGCAGTGCGGAGGCACTTCCTCCGCGACAGATTCAGAAGGCGTAGCTTCCCTGCAGGTAGAAGTATCGGCCCGGTTCGTTGAGCAGCATGACATTGTCGACGCCGTTACCTGCGGTCAGCAGCACGAGATCTTTGTAGGTGTTGGTGATCGCGTAGGTTTTGTCGAGCATGTTGTCCACGCCGAGGGTGAGTTTGAAGCCTTTGGCGAAGCTGCGGGAGGCTTTGAAGTTGAGGACGCCGTAGCCGGGGAGCTTCTGTTCGCCGTTTTCGTAGTCGATCTTGTCCCATCGGGTCGCACCGACGAAAGAGAGCCTCGCGGTCGTGGCATCGTCGTAGTCGTAGTTGAGGGCGATGTTGGCTTTGAAGGGGCGCATATCGGGCATGTCTCTGCCTTGTTGGCCGGTGAGCGGGTTATCTTTTTTGCCGCGTTTGTAGGCGAGAGCGAAGTCGCACCAGAGCGTGTCGGTCGCGATCAGGTCGCCGCCGATCTCCATGCCGTAGATTTTCGCATCGACATTTTCGAAGTTATGCCCCTTTTTCGAGGCGTTGTAAGCGATGTAGTCTTTGAGCATGCTGTAGTAGGCTTTGGTCTTGAGGCGCCACATATCGGAGCGCTTTTCGAATCCCAGATCGATTTCGTAGTTGGTGGTCTGATCGAGGGTCGGTGTGCCGTAGTGGACTCCTGCCATCGTGAGGTAGAGCTCGCGCGCATCCGGTACGCGGGTCGATTTGCCCACACCGGCGAACCAGTCGAGCGTTTCATCGGCATGTATGGTCGCCAGCAGATTGCCCGTCACGGAGCTGTAGTCGTTGTCCCGTTCCGCCCGGCGGCTGCTGTCGATTGCGACATCGTCGTAGCGCACTCCGTAGCGCATATCGATATTGCCGATCTTCTGTGTCGCTTTGAGAAAGATACCGGCATCGGTCGTATCGACATCGTCGAGCGATTTGACGAGCATGCCGTTTTTCATCATCGGCTTGCCGTTCATCTCGAAGTGCCCGTCCCAGTTGCGTCGGCTGCCGTCGAGCCCGATCGTCCAGTCGAGCCCGGCCAGTGCGAAGCTGTTTTTGAGTTTGGCACCCTGCATTTTGGTCGTCAGAGCGTGGGTTTTGTAGTTTTTGGCACCCATTTTTCGGTATTTGGTCGACATCGGGTGATCGACTTTGGATTGGTAGAGCCGGAGGTCGAGTTTTTGGGAGTATCTGCCGAGTGCTCTGGCGATATACTCGAGGTTGTAGATGTCGGAGTCGTCGTAAAGTGCATCCATCTTGCTCGAGGGGTAGAGCACTTTGTCGCTGCGGTTGGCGGTGTAGCCGAGTCTCAGCTCCTGATCGTCGGTCAGATCGACGAAGAGTTTGGTCATGAGGGTCGATTTTTGGTAGGCGTCGAGGTTGCGGTAGCGATCCTGATACTGTGCCATAGCGGGTGCGACGCCCGCTGCGATGTTTTTGGCGATCTGCCCGACGAAATCGTCGCCGTCGCCGTCTCTGTACTGGCCCGACTGCTCACGCGATGCGCTCACGAGCACTTTGATCCGGTCGTTGCCGCCGCTGATGCGTCCCGAGAGCTTGCGATATTCCCAGCTGCCGGCATTGACATTGATTTCGCCTCTGAGATCTTTGGTGGGTTTGAGGGTCCGGATGTTGACCAGACCGCTGAGCGTACCGAAATTCTCGACATCGAACGGCCCCTCGCTCACCTCGACGGTGTCGATGTTGTTGGTGAGGATGTGTGAGGTCGGGGGATCCATGCGGTTGACGCATGCACCGTAGACTTTGGTGCCGTCGACGATGATGTTGATATTGTCCCGTTTCTGACCGCGCAGCAGGATGTCGTTGGCGATGCCGCTGCGGCGGATGATATTGACCGAGGGGAGGTTTTTCCCGAGTGCCTCGGCGAGATCGGCCGATTTGATCTCCCGGCCGCTCACATCGGTGACGATCTCCTTTGTGATCGTATCTTCGACGGTGATCTTGCCCATCTGCGCCGACTCGGCGAACAGCGATGCACTCAGTGCGAGTAGTATCCATTCTCTTCTCATTGTTTTTCTGCCTCCTTGAAATGGTGCTGAAATGATAGAGAAGATCTGTTAAATTAGTGTTAACTTTTAACCACAGATAGTATAAAATGTTTCACATGACAAAAATAGTGAAACTTCTGCAAAATTTCAACGAACTGGTGATGTTCAAACACTCCGTCTTTTCGCTCCCTTTCATCTTCATCGCGATGATCGTCGCGGCGCATGGGTGGTTCGGGTGGCGGCTGCTGGTGCTGGGGGTGCTGGCTGCGGTGACGGCGCGCAACTTCGCGATGGGGTTCAACCGCTACGCCGATATCGATATCGACCGTGCCAATCCCCGCACCGCCAACCGTCCCAGTGTCGACGGCCGGCTCAAAAAGGAGACGATTCTGCTCTTTACCCTCGCCAACGGTGTCGGTTTCGTCGTGGTGGCGTGGATGATCAATCCGCTGGCATTCTGGCTCTCCTTTCCGATACTGGCGATTCTCGGCGGCTACTCGCTGATGAAGCGCATCTCGCCGCTGGCGCATCTGGTGCTGGGGCTCTCGCTGGGGCTGGCGCCGATCGCGGGTGTGATTGCGGTGGAGGCGAAGATCACGATCTGGTCGGTCATGCTCTCGCTGGGGGTGATGTTCTGGGTGGCGGGGTTCGATCTGCTCTATTCGCTGCAGGATATGGCGTATGACAGGGAGGTGGATCTGCACTCCATCCCCTCGCGCTACGGGGCGAAATGTACACTTTTTTTGTCCAGAATCTTTCACGGGCTGACGATTCTCTTCTGGACGCTCTTTGCGGTGGAGGCGCAGACGGGATGGCTGACATACGCTGCCGTGGCGGCTTCGGCGGTGATTCTCTACTTCGAGCATCGCATCGTCGCCAGAGACTTCAGCAAGATAGATAAAGCTTTTTTTACCCTTAATGGTTATCTCGGTATAATGTTCCTTATTTTCGTTATTCTCGATTTTCTATAGGTGAGTGATATGAGCGACATCCGTTTCGTACCGGCAGTATTGACGATGCACTTCGAGGTGATGAGCGATACCCGCAGCGAGCTCTTTCGTCGTGAATATGTCGGGCTCTCCGAGTACGAAGAGGATGCGATCGGTCAGTGGCTCAAAATCGCCAGAGCGCGGGGCGAGACCAAAGATACCGATGAGGTGCTGCTCAATCTGCTGGTCGAGCTGCACAAAAAGGTGGACGAACTGACCGCCCTGGTCAAAAACGAAGAGAAGAAGCTCCTCTCGCTGGCGCGCACCACGCAGATACTCGAGATCGGATTCGAGCATATCCGGATCGAAGCGCCGCTTTTTGAGAGAGGGCGGGAGTACTACGCGCGGATCGAGATGCCGATCTTCCCCAAGCGGGAGATGGCGATCTATCTCAAGGGGGTCGATACGCATATCGCCGAGATCATTCTGATGCATGAGAAGGATCTGAAGGATTGGAACGCCTATGTCGTCGCCAAAGAGCGGGCGATGATCCGCGAACTTAAAAAGAGGCAGTCGTCATGATCGAGATCTTCGTCTTTGTCGGGTTTCTGCTGATACTGGGGCTTTTGATCGCTTACTTCTACATGCGTGATCAAGCGGTGACGCGGCAGCTGAGCGCCTACGAGCAGGCGATCGACGAGCTCAATGCCCGCGTCCACAAACTGGAGCGCAAAGCGCAGGAACCGCAGGCACTGGAGACGCTGCCCGATTTCGCGCAGGAGCTCGAAGCGGTGGAGGAGCGCCTCAACGAAAAGCTCAACGACCTGAGCGATCCGCTGCTCAAGGCGATCCGTGCGATCAAGCAGATGGAGAGCGAGATGATCCGTATCAACGAGAGCCTCAACGAACGCATCACCAAAATCGAAGAGAACAGCCGCCTCAGCTCCATCTCCGCCACCAGCAAGCTGATCAACGAAAAGGCGATCATCGAACTCTTCAAAAACGGATACAGCGCCGAAGAGATCGCCAAGCGCGAACGCACGCCGCTGGGTGAAGTGGAGCTGATTCTCAAGATCGCCAACCTCAAATGATACGACGCACCCACCCTTCATGGCATGCAGTGCTCGCGCAAGCCTTCGATGCACTCGACCCCGATTACCGGCGGTTTCTGGAGCAGGACCGCAGCTATTTCCCCGACCGTGACAATCTCCTGAACGCTTTTGCGACGCTGCCGCTGGCGCGTACGCGCTATATCCTCTTCGGGCAGGATCCCTATCCCAGACGCGAGAGCGCGATCGGATATGCCTTTATCGACGGCAAAGTGGAGCGGATCTTCACGCCCGAGGGCCTCTCGAAGGAGGTCAACCGCGCGACCAGCCTGCGAAACTTCATCAAGATGCTGCTGCTGTGCGAAGGGGCGCTGCAGGATGACTTCTCCAAAGAGGCGGTCGCGCGTGTCGATACCTCCGGCTATATCCGTACGATCCATCAACTGCGGGAGAATTTCGAGAAAAACGGTGTCCTGCTGCTCAATATGGCGCTGGTTTTCACGGATAAAAAGGCGAGCAAAGCGCATGTTCGGGCGTGGAGGGGATTTGTGGAGTCGCTGCTGGCACAGCTGGGGGCGCATGCTGTCGAGCTGATACTCTTCGGCAAAATGGCGCAGGAGGTGGAGCGGCTGGAGACGGCGGATCGGTTTGTCCGCCATCCGATGCCCCACCCCTACAATATCTCTTTTATCACCGATCCGACAGCACATACGCTCTTCGGGCCGATGCATCTGCTGCGGCGGGGCGATTAGCTCAGCTCGTCCGCCATCTGGTCGAGTTTGTCGAAGAGCTCGAGGCTCGCCTCTTCCATCTCTTTGAAGTTTCCGATGATCTGCGGAATCTCTTTTTTGCTGAGCGGTTTGTCCGTCAGTGCGATGTTGCGGTTGGCCGCGTCGTGGACCTTGGCATGAATCGGCTCGATCGCCGTGAACGACTTCGTTCTGCCGAATGTCTCTCTGCCTTCGCCGTTGTACCATTTGCCGAATCGGCAGTCGTTGTGCGATACGCGCGGGCTTTCGTTGCCGTCGTCGTAGAGGACGGTGTTGTAGGTGTTGGCTTTGTAGAGGATATGGTCCGCTTTGACGGAGGTGGCGAAGCTCTTGAGCTTGACATGCTCTGCGTTTTTGGCGGTGACATTGGCATCTTCGTTGAAGGATGCGAGTGTCTGCTGGAAGTTGTCCACCGTCTCGCCGGAGGTCGTGGCGATCTGATTGACCTGCTCGACATTGGACTGGATATCCATCGTCTCCTGCTGGAGTGTCTGGACCGTGATCGCGATCTCGGAGGTCGCTTTCTGGGTACGCTCGGCGAGTTTGCGCACTTCGTCCGCGACGACGGCGAATCCGCGCCCGTGCTCACCCGCTCTGGCCGCTTCGATCGCGGCGTTGAGTGCGAGGAGGTTGGTCTGGTCGGCGATATCTTTGATCAGATTGACGACCGATGTGATCTCTCCGGTGCGTTCGTTCAGAGAGCTGGCGGCATCGGTGACGCCTGCGATCAGCTCGATGAGGTGGTTGAGCTTGTCGGAGAGCTCCGCCGTCACCTGCATGCTGGTATCGGACTGCTCTGCCGTAGAGTGTGCACGGGATGTGATATCGTTGATCAGGTCGATGCTGTCTCTGAGATCCTGCTGGATGACGGACATACCCGATCTGATACCGCCGCTGATCTTGTCGAGCTCGAGTGAGAGGTCGCTTTTGAGGCGGCTCTTGTTGGCAGTGATCACATCTTCGACCGCTTTGCCGGAGAGCTGGCAGTTGTTTTTGAAGGTCCCTTTGAGGCCGTTGCAGAAGATCTTGCGATAGGTTTCGCCTTCACCCGCTTTCTGGAGTGCGTTGGCGGTGCCGCGCATCGTCGCTTCGACCTGGTCGAGCATGTTGTTGATATTCCATGCGGTACGGGCGAGAGGATCGTTGGGATCGATGCCGGTGATTCGCACTTCGATATTGCCGTTTGCCGCTTCGGCCGTTGCCTGCTCTATCTTTTGGAAGAGAGGGCTGTTATTGCTGCTTTTTTTATTGGATCGAGATAACAAATTCGTCATAGCTGACTCCTTTTTCGTTGAGTAGATTGTTCAGATAGGATTCGGATGCTGCGATGCCGCCGCTGTTTTCGAGGGATCTGAGCTTTTCGTAGAGCGGTTTGATCACTTCCAGCGCTCTCTGGCTCGGCTTGATGCGTACCGAGTAGTAGCCGATGATATTGCCGCTCTGGTCATAGGAGGGGGTGACATTCGCCAGTACCCAGTAGTAGCTGCCGTCGGCGGAGAGATTCTTGACATAGGCGAAGATCTCTTCACCTTTCTGGACATGCTCCCAGAGGAGTTTGAAGACGATTTTGGGCATGTCGGGATGACGGACGATATTGTGCGGTTTGCCGAGTAGCTCGGATTCTCGCATCTGTGCCATATCCATAAAGATTTCGTTACAGTAGGTGATTCGGCCTTTGGTATCGGTTTTGGAGACGATGAAATCGTCTTCCTGCATCATGCGTTCGCGATTGTTGGGCATCGGGGCGCTCATGGCATACTCCTTGTTGGGTTGATTTGGTATAATATCGGTAAATATGGATTTCATTTTAGGGGAGAGGGAAGAAAATGCTGATAGACGGACACAACAGGGTCGTGAACTACCTGCGGGTATCGGTGACGGAGCGGTGCAATTTCCGCTGCCAGTACTGCATGCCGGACAAACCCTTCTCATGGGTGCCGCGGGAGAATCTGCTCTCCTTCGAAGAGCTCTTTCTGTTTATCAAAGCGGCGATGGACGAGGGGATCACCAAAGTACGCATCACAGGCGGGGAGCCGCTGCTACGGGAGGGGCTGGATAAATTCGTCGGGATGATCTACGATCACAATCCCGATGTCGATCTGGCGCTGACGACCAACGGATACCTGCTCAGGCAGAGCGCACAGAAGCTCCGCGACGCCGGGCTCAAGCGGCTCAACATCTCTCTCGATTCGCTCAAGCCCGAAGTGGCGCAGCAGATCGCACAGAAGGATGTCCTCGCGGATGTCCTCGCCGGTATCGATGCGGCGCTGGAAGCGGGGCTGCGGGTGAAGGTCAACATGGTGCCGCTCAAAGGGATCAACGACGACGAGATCGTCGATATCCTCGACTACTGCAAAGCGCGGGGTATCGAAGTGCGCTTCATCGAATATATGGAAAACGCACTCGCCAGCGACCGGATCAAAGGATTGCTCGGCAAGGAGATCCTCGAAAAGGTCAAAGAGAAGTATGTGATCAGAAAGGTGGGCAGAGAGGGGAGCAGCCCGTCGTTCTCCTATCTGCTGGAGGATGGGTACAAATTCGGGCTGATCGATCCGCACAAGCATGACTTCTGCGAGACATGCAACCGCATACGGCTCACCGCAGAGGGGCATCTGATCCCCTGCCTCTACTTCGACGAAGCGATGAGCATCAAAGACGCCGTCAAAGCGGGAGATGTGCCCAAAGCGGTCGAAATCCTCAAAACGGTCCTGCGGGACAAACCCAAAGAGAACCGCTGGAGCGACACCGAAAACGAGACATCGGGCAGGGCGTTTTACGAGACGGGCGGCTAAAAAAGAGGGATTTGTATTTAATTTCAATTTACTTTAATAGAGTTGAAGTAAAATGAAACTGTTAAAATTATCATAAGAGGAGAAAATATATGAAGAAAACATTTGTTTATTCACTGGTATTGGCTGCGTTTCTCGCAGGCTGTGGCGATTCTGCCAAAGAGGCGGCATCTGCCGTGACCGACAAAGCCAAAGAGGCGACTGCAACGGTAGCCGACCATGCCAAAGAGGCTGCAAGCAGTGCCGTCGAAGCGACCAAAGAGGCGGCAAAAAGCGCGGCTTCCGGTGCGGTAGCGGCAGTGAAAGAGGGCAAAGATGTGGCCACTGCGGCCAAAGAAGCGGTAGCGGAGACTGCATCCAAAGCGACCGAAGCTGCCAAAGAAGCTGCAGGCAGTGTCGCCGAAAAAGCGACCGAAGCGGCAAGCGGTGCCAAAGAGGCGGTAGCGGGTGCGGCTGCGGCAGCGACCGGCGCAGTAGCAGGTGCAGCGGACAAAGCCAAAGAGGCTGCCGGCGAGGTAGCCGAGAAGGCGACCAGAGCGGCAGAGAGCGCTACTGCAGGTGCAGACGGTGCGGCGGTATTCAAAAAGTGTGCGGCATGTCACGGCGCCAAAGCGGAGAAAAAAGCACTCGGTGCAAGCCAGGTGATCGCAGGCTGGGATGCGGCGAAAATCGAAGCGGCACTCAACGGCTACAAAGCAGGCACCTACGGCGGACCTATGAAAGGCGTCATGAAGGGTCAGGTCGCTTCACTGAGCGAAGCGGATATCAAAGCGGTAGCGGCGTATATCTCTACACTCAAGTAAGTCGATTCGGCTTGTCGGCATGCACCCTGCATGCCGGTTTATGACATAAAATCTTCGAAATCCCCCCTCGTAAAATCCCATCTCATCGGTAGAAACTTCACCCTGTCACCCTTTTTCAGATGCTCCGTATCGGGGTCTATGACGATCATGCCGTTGCAGTGGCTGAGGACATTGACCATGCCGGGTGCGAACTTCGCCGCGGGGGTGAAGCTCCGGCCGTCGAACGATCCGGGTATGACGGCAGCGACGGGGCGGGGCGCATGCAGATCCTGTGACAGGGGTGTATGGATCGCGGCATGATAGGGGGCGCTTTTGCCGCTGAGACGGTGGAGGAGAAACTTGCCGAAGAGCTCGAAATTGAGCGCGGCGGCGAGAGGATTGCCGGGGAGGTTGAGGACCATCGTGTTGCCGATGCTGCCGAAGGTGGTCGGTTTGCCCGGCTTGATCATGACCTTGTCGAAGCGCGTCTGCATCCCCAGCTCGGTGAATGCGGCTCGGGTGTAGTCCGCCTCTCCTACGCTCACACCGCCGCTGGTAACGATGAGGTCGCAGTCGAGTGCTGCCTCCACCAGCGCCTTGAGCGATGCGATGCTGTCCTCGCTCTTGCCCGCGAATCGCGTCTGCGCGCCCAGCTCTTCGCAGCGGGCGAGGAGGTAGAGGGTGTTGGAGTTGTAGACCTGCGACGCCTCCAGCCGCTCGAAGTGGAGCTTCAGCTCGCTCCCGCTGGCAAAGACGGCGACCCTGACCCGTCGAAAGACCTCTACATGCGTCACCCCCTGACTGGCAAAGAGCGCGATATGCGCCGAATCGATCGCATCACCTCTGCGGATGATGGGCTCTCCTGCCGCGATATCTTCGCCCCGGTAGCGGATATTGGCGCCGAAGGGGACGGGCTTGTCGATCGTGATCGCATGCTGCGCGGCGGTGACATGCTCCTGCGGGACGATCGTCTCTACCGAGTCGGGTACCTGTGCCCCGGTGAGGATCTTGATACACTCGCCGTCATGCAGGGTGTAGCTGTGGCTGTCGCCGGCCAGGATTTTGCCTATAATAGTGTAAGTATCTCCCGATCCCCTGATACCGTAACCGTCCATCGCGGAGTTGTTGAAGGTCGGCAGGGCGATGGATGCATGCATATCCCGCGCAGCGACACGGCCGAGCGCATTTTCGATCGGAATCGTCTCGGTCGAGAGGGCAGGAAGATGCTCCTCTATCAGCGAAAGCGCCTCGTAAACGGTAACAGCCATAACGGATCCTTTGGTAAATAGTGTCGATATTGTACCAAAATGTAAAGAAATCTTTTCAGCTGCCGATTTGGGGGTATACATCTAAATCAAAAAAGGATTTTCTATGAGAAGAAACGGTTTCACCATGGTAGAGTTGATCTTCGTGATCGTGATTATTGGTATATTGAGTGTTGCAGCGATCCCCAAATTCAGTAATGTCAAAGATCAGGCGAAGATAAGTACGGAAGTGGGCGCTATGGGATCTTTGGATTCAGCTATAGTCAGTGAAAAAGAGTATTATGACGGAGAGGTTAGATGGCACAAGGTAGATATTCAAAACGGTTCATCAGGTAGATTGGATCAAAGATATACCTCTACTCAAGATTATAACAATAAAGTAAATAAAGAGAAAAAAGTTTTAAGTCTAATCCTTAAGAAGACGGATAAGTATAAAATTGTTGGGGCTGCTTCTACAGACGGTAGGGATATTGTAAGTTGGAGTACTCCGACTAATCCTTCTAACGATATTTTATTTATCACCGGTCCGGCTTCAGATGCGACTAAAGGCGTGAAAATACCTACTGATGCATCAGGAGAGGATATTTTGGGTAAGCCGGATAAAAATGATATGTGGGTTTTTAATCCGAATGATTTCGATATCAATATAACCAGTACGAATGCAGCTTATCCTTTACATGTCTCACCTACAGTAATTCCGGCAAATTCTACAGGGCTGTTAGATGTCAATGGATCTGGGCAATTAGCACCAGGAAGCAATAGTACTAATATGCGATCATTAAGAGTTGTACGATCAGATGCGACTACGGCTCCTATCACTCAAGGTGTTATAGAAATAAGATATTAAAAGTAAAATTTAAAGGTAAAACAGTATTATAAACAGTATGAAAAAGTACATACTGTTTTACCTTATTCTCCTCTTTTCCGGTTGCGGTGTGACCGACTTCTATACGATTGACGGTCCCGATGACATTTATGACCGTATCCCTGCTTTTGATCCCCGATCCGATTATGCGCCGTATGATCTGGCGCGGTTCCGCCCCGTGCTCGACCGCTGCAAGCTCCAGTATCCCACCGGTACGGCAGTCCCCTACGGCAAGCTCCGTGATGTCAGACGGCCCTATTTCTTCGCGCGGGACGATGCGGTATGGTTCGTCGTGCACAAGAGCCGGGAGATGGAGAAGATTCGCAGCGAACTGAGAGAGAAGGGTGACTGGCACACCGACGATGTGCCGGGACACAGCTGGCATGCGAATCTGCGCTGTTTCAAGCCCAAAAAAGGGGTCGACTCCTATACATGGATGCAGGTGCATGGTACCGACGATACCTTCGACTATCCGATTTTGCGGCTGATGTGGGTGCGCAACTATGAGGGCCGGTACGACCATCTCTGGGCGATCGTCATCGTCAGTGACGCCTATGTCGAGGAGAAGGTCTACGAGTGGGTCGATCTGGGCAAGCGCCCCGGCGGCTATTTCGATGTCGATGTCTCATTTCTGGACAACAGGATGGAGGTCAGCGTCGCAGGCAAAACGATCATCTCCCGCGATGTCTCCTACTGGGAGCGCGTCGCCAACTACTTCAAAGCGGGCGTCTATGTCAACCGTCATGACGATGCGGGCAGTGCGGCCGTAGCATTTCAGAAGCTGCAGTTTTTGCACTGAACGGGCAAAATAATGTCACTTTTTTATACATATTAAAATAAAACTTACTTTAACAAGCAATATCCATACATTTTTTACATTTCCGGTCGATCTATCCATATAGATTGACTAAGGAAATGATTATGGACAGAAGAGCCTTTACGATGATCGAGCTGATCTTCGTGATTGTCATCATCGGTACACTCTCGGCGATGGCGATTCCGAAATTCAGCGGCGTCAGGGAGCAGGCGGTCAGGGCGACGGAGCTCTCGACCGCATCGGCGGTAGCGACGGCACTGGAGTCGATACACAGTGCTTGGAGCATCAGCGAGGATGATTTCGACTGGGACAACGACGGGATAGATGACGATGTCGATACGGAGCTCTCCTCACAGGGATACCCGTGGAGCCTCAGCCGAAGCGGCAAAGATCCGCTCGATGCACTGCTCAAGTCAGGATCCAAAAGCGGATTTGTCGCGCAGACCGATCTGCTGACCCAACCAAAGATCGCTTACAGACTCTACACCGGCAAAGCCTCCAGCCCCACACGCGGCGTCAAATACAGCAGCACTTCTGCGTCACGCGACATCGAGGGCAAACCGGACAAAAACGATTTCTGGCTCTACGCACCGGAGGTCAACGGTACATGCACCGTATCGAGTGATCATTCGCCGGCGACCAGAGTGCTTCCGGGAGATTTCATACTGGTGGATCTCAACGGTACGCTGCAGCCCGACTTCAGTGCAGATGATCTTGGTGTAGGATTCAGTATCAGCTGCTCGTGAGGAGACTACTTGTCCATCACATCTGCCATCGACCACATCGGCAGGAAGATACCCAGCGCCAGCAGCGTCAGAAATCCTGCCAGTACGACGATCATGATCGGTTCGATGTAGGTCGAGATATTGTCGACGAGGTCGTTGTACTTTTCGCTGTAGTATTTGTCGATTTTGACCAGCATGGCGTTGAGTGAGCCGCTCGTCTCACCTGCCTTGATCATCTGGATCACCATACTCTCGAACTCTTCACTCTTTTCGAATCCCTCCGTCAGCGTGCGTCCCTCTTCGATCGCGTCTTTGATACCCGAAAAGCGCGCTTTGAGGTAGTCGTTTTCGATGATGTTTTCGGCGATGGCGAGTGCCTTGATGATCGGGACGCCGGAGTTGGTCAGTTTGTTGAATACGAAGATATAGCGTCCCGTCATCGAGAGTTTGGTGATTTTCCCAAAGAGGTAGAGTCTGAGCATATAGGTGTCTGCGAAGAGTTTGTAGCGCCCCTTCTGCTGATAGAAGTAGGTGTGCAGTCCGACCAGCATGACGATCCCCGCCAGCAGATAGATACCGTCATGCGAGATAAATTCCTGCAGCTTCAGCAGGAGCCGGGTAGGGTAGGGGAGCTCGGTGTCGTACTCCTCGAACATCTCTTTGAACTGCGGCACGACCAGCTGTATCACCGTCACAAAGGCGATGATCATGATAGAGAAGACGATGGCCGGATAGCGCAGCGCTTTTTTCAGTTTTTTGCGGTTTTCGTGGATCTCTTCGAGGATGTTGGCCAGTTTGTTGACCTCTTCGGAGAGGGTACCGGTCTGTTCTCCGAGCTTGATGATCGCGGCGGAGACATTGCCCAGCTCGTAGCTGTAATCCTCGAAAGCATTGCCGATCGACTCTCCCGCTTCGATACGCTGCGCGATCTGGCGGAAGATCTCCCGGGTCTGTTTGTGTTCGGTCGTATTGACCACCTCTTCGAAGCATTGGTTGAGCGAGATACCCGCATCCAGCATGACACCGAGCTGCCGCAGCGACGCGATGTAGGGCTCCAGCGGCAGCTTTTTTCTTAGTTGTGCACGCTGCATCGACTCCCGGAGCCTCTCTATCTTGAAATTGAAGGGTTCGTTGATCTCTTCGATCGATACGAGGATGCCCATAGCTTTGGACTGGAAGAGTTTGAGTGCTTCTATTTTGTGTGAAGATGCCAGAACTGTAGAATTTTTCTCCCCTCTGGCAATATAGGTCACTTCGAAGTATCTCATACTTTGACGACCCTTGCAACCTCTTCGATCGAGGTGGTCCCCTCCAGCGCCTTCTGGACACCGTCGACGACCATCGGCTCGTAACTGCTCTGCAGTGCCGCTTCATAGATCTCGTAGCGGTTCTTGCCCAGTGCGATTTGATTGGAGAGGTTGGCATCGATCTGGAGGATTTCACAGATCATCACACGCCCCAGATAGCCGGTGAAGCCGCATTTGGCGCATCCCTCGCCGATATAGTAGATCGCATCGGCAGGGAGATAGGATTTGAACTTCTCCAGCAGAGAGCGTTGCGGTTTGTGCTCTTTTTTGCAGTAGGGGCAGATTTTGCGGACCAGACGCTGGGTGACGATGCCGATGAGCGAATCGGCGATCAGATAGGATTGCAGCCCCATCTGCACCATCCGTGTGATCGCACTCGGAGCGTCGTTGGTGTGGAGGGTGGAGAAGACGAGGTGGCCGGTGAGTGATGCACCGACGGCCGTGGAGAGGGTCTCTTCGTCTCTGGTCTCACCGACCATGATGATGTCTGGATCCTGTCTGAGTACGGAGCGGAGCACATCGCTGAAGCCGTATCCGAGCTTGTCGTTGGTCTGGATCTGCTGGACGAGCGGGAGCTGGTATTCGATCGGATCTTCGATGGTGATGATTTTGTTTTCGATATCTTTGATCTCGTTGAGTGCGGCGTAGAGGGTGGTGGTCTTGCCGCTTCCGGTGGGGCCGGTGACGAAGACGATGCCGTAGGGTGCGCCCAGCAGATCCTGAAATTTCTGGAGGTTTTTTTCGCTCATACCCAGCGTATCGAGCGTGAGGAGGATCTTTTGCTGGTCGAGCACACGCATGACGATCGACTCGCCATGCAGTGTCGGGGCGGTCGAGAGCCTGAAGTCGTAATCCCTGCCGTTGATCTGCATCGAAAAACGCCCGTCCTGAGAGCGGCGCTTCTCCGAAATGTCGAGATTTCCCAGAATCTTGATGCGCGAGGCGAGGGCGTTGTAGACCTCGATATCGAGGATAAAGATTTCGCGCAGCACACCGTCTACGCGGTTTCGGATCGAGACATCGGTGGCGTTGGGTTCGATGTGGATGTCACTGGCGTTGTTGATGATGGAGCTTTTGAGTATCTGCTCGATCAGCTGCATGATGGCGCTCTGTTCGTTGTCGAGTTTGAAATCCTGAGAAGAGACCTCCTCTTTGACGCGGTTCATGAGGCTTCGGGCTGTCTCGATGATCTCCAGTCGCTCGTAGATATGGTGGATGTCGTTTTTGAGTGCGATGTAGAATTTGATCGGTTTGACGACGATCGCGCGTTCGAGTATCTCGAGTGCGTCGTAGTTGAGGGGATCGGCGATCGCTACATGGATGAAATCTTCATCCTCTTTGAAGATGATCGCGTTGGCGTTTTTGAGAATCTGCAGCGGATAGTTCTTGAGCAGCTGGAGGTTGATTTCGACGCTGTAGAGATCGATGAACTCCATATCGAGCTGTTCGGCAAGTACGAGTGCGAGCTCTTTCTCTCCGATGAGTCCCTCTTCGATGAATACTTCGCCCAGTTTTTTGGCGTAGTTGCTCTGTTTCTGGACGGAGAGGGCATGTTCGAGCTGCTCTTGCGTGATATATCCCTGCTCGATGAGGATATCACCGATTCTGACGTTTTTTTGCATAAAACCGACACCTTTGACGCATGATAGAGTGCTGCCAAAAGGTTTCTGAAACGGGCAAAAGCCCCTTTTTTCAGTACCTGCAAGACTCTTTAGAGAGAGTCAAGCAAATTTTGTGCCGGTTGTGAGTAGTTGTGTTTGAGATAGATGCTCAGTGCGCGTTTGGCCACTTCGGGTTTGCCGAGGGCTCTCTTCGCCTGCGCGTAGATGATCCAGGACTGCGCCTGTGCAGGGTCTTTTTTGCTCGCTTCGACGGCCCATTTGACGGCTTTGTCGTAATCTCCTTCGTCGTAGTAGAATTGTGCTATTTTGATCGCGGCATCGTAGGATTTTTCGTTTTTGTAGGCGACGAGTAGTTTGTAGAGGCTCTTTCTCTGGGTCACTTTGAGTTGGAAGGTATCCTCTCTTTTCGCTTTTGCTTTGTGTGTGACGGGGGTGCGTTTGACGAGCTTTTTGGGCATCTCTTCGACTTTCGGAGTCTCGACATGCTCTCTTTTGAGCGGTGGACGGGCTTTGGGGGGCTCGGGCTGTGGTGCGGCGGCGGGGGCATGTGCCTGTGCGACGGTGGTGTTTGCCGTAGCCGCCGGTGCCGTAGCTACGGCGACGCTCTGTGCCGGGCGACGCTGCTGTGCCAGCATGAAGAGCAGATACCCCAGTCCCAGCAGTGCGACGACGCCGAAGATCTTGAGCACCATTTTGTTGCGCTGCTGCTTTTTGTATTTTTTGTAGAGCTTTACCAGTTTACTGAAGTTGTTATTTAACATCGATCAATCCTGCATCTATGGCTGCCATCGTCAGCGTCGTATCGTTGAGCCTGCTGTACTCTTTGTAATCTTCGCGATTGGCGATATTGAGGATCTCCAGAACGGTTTTGATGATCTTCTTGCTGCTTCTGAAGTTGCCACGGGAGTGGCGCTCGATAAATCTGGCATGCGGTTTTTTGAACATCGAGGCGATATCCGAGAAGTTGGCGGAGAGGAGGCGGTGCTCGATATAGCGGAGAATCTCCTGATCGCTGAGCCCTTCGAGCTCGATGCGCTTGGTGGTGCGTGAGCGGAAGTGGTCTTTGGAGAGGATATAGTCTCCCTCCTTTCTGTGCATCGCCAGCACGAACTGGAAGATCTTCTGGTCGCTGAGGATACGGATCAGCTCGACCTGCTCTTCGGTCAGCAGCTGTGCCTCGTCGATGAAGACGGTATATTCGAGGCCTCCGAAGGTGCGCTTGAGTCTGGAGATGAGCTGTTCGGTGGAGAATTCGCCCGGTTCGACATTGGGGCCCGCCAGCGAGAGGAGCGTGGCGAGAAACTCCTTCTCGTCGAAGTAGGGATGGGTGAAGTATTTGGCGACTTTGACGCTGGTCACCTTCTGCTGGATATAGTTGAGCAGAAAGCTCTTGCCCGTGCCCGGATCGCCGAGCAAAAAGACCAGCGGCACTTCATGCGTGCGCATCGCGTCGATGAGCTGCTTTTTGGCGTATTCGAAAGAGAGGCTGTCGAAATAGCCGCTGAGGTCGAAATCATCGTAAAAGAGCGTTTTCGCTTCGGAAAATGGATACATTGCACCTCTTTTGAACTTGCGAGGGCGCAGAAAAATCAGTCGTAATCGATCCCGTTTTCCAGTTTTTCGAGGGAAGGTTCGCCTTCGTCGCCCCGTACAAGTTTTGGTGTCAATACTATAATCAATTCACTCTTAGACTTCACTTTTTTCTTGCTTTTGAATGCATGCCCTAAGATTGGGATATCTCCGAGAAGCGGGATTTTGTTGACCTGATCTTCCGTCTTTTTCTGAATCAGGCCGCCGAGCAGAATCTTTTTGTTGTTTTTGACCTTGACGATCGAGGAGAGCTGCTTGACTTTGATATCGGGCGCGAGGCTGGGGACGCCGTTGGCATCGAGATGGCGCTCGGTGATTTCGCTGACGGTCGGGTTGATCTTGAGGATGATGAAATCATCCTGCGATACCTCGGGGAGGATGCTGAGCGTCACACCGACGAAGGTAGAGCCCACCTCGAACTGCGGCTCGGAGAGGACGGTGCCGTTGGTCGTCGTGGTCTGGGTGCCGGTGGTGAATTTATAGTTTTTCTCTTCACCGACATTGATGACGGCGGGCTGGTTGTTGAGCGTGAGGATTTTGGGATTGGAGACGACATTGACTTTGCCCTGTGTCTTGAGAAAGTCGAGCAGACCCTGCATCGTGAAGTTGTACCCCACCAGATAGTTGGAGTAGGCGAGGGGGTTGATCCCTTTGTCTGTCTGGCTCTGGGAGTTGCCCTTCAGCGATGCCTGGAATTTGCTCCAGTCGATGCCTGTCGTCTGGTCGTTGGCGTAGGTCACTTCGATCACTTTGGCATCGATGAGGATCTGCTTGTGGAGGCGCTTCATCATCGTCGCGATATATTTGGAGACGCGATCGAGCTGCTTTTTGGTACCGGTGACGGTGAGCAGGCCCGCTTCACGGTTGATCGTCGTTTCGGTCGGGGTATATTTGTCGCCGTCGCGATGGAGGATATTTTCGACCTCTTTTTTGAGATTGTCCCAGAATCGGAAATCGCTCTGTGAATTCAGAGATGTCGCACCCTGTCCGTTCTCACCGCTGCCGGTGGAGATCGTTTTGTTGGTCTGGCTGGTGCGTTTGGTGAAGTTGACATAATCGATATAGAACGATTTGGTTTTGAGATAGGAGATTTTGAGGGTTTTGTTGTCGATCAGGTCGTAGTTGAGGTTGTTTTCGCCCAGCAGCAGTTCGAGCAGCTCTTCGAGCGTCACATCGTGGATATTCATGTAGCTGATATGTTTGTTGACGATTTCGCGGCTCTTGTCATCTTCGAAGATCAGGTTGAGTTTGCATGTATGGGAGAGATTCTCCAGCACATTCATCACCGTACCGGGGGCTCTTTTGGTGCTTTTGACCTTGAATGAAAAATATTTGCTCTGGCAGCCGGCATGCAGATGGAGTCCCAGAGTCAGCATGAGTAGCAGTACAATACGCATCGTTATTCCTCTTTTGTGGTGAGGATACCGTCCTGTTTGGAGAGGTGAAGTGCAATAATTTTTCTTCCTCTTTTCAAAAATACAGTATCTTCACTTATTTTGCTTACTACGTAATCGGCAATTTTCTGATTTTCTTTAACCCATTTGCCGTCGATGAAGGCTTTTTTATTCAAAATCATCGAAAGTTCAGGCTTTTGGTGTGCTTTTGGCGTGATTGTGTGCCTGGCGGCATGCCGGGTGGCATGCTTGCGGCGTGCATGCGGGTGGAACGGATCGTAGGGTATATCGAGCACCGCAGGGGGATGGTCTATCTCCCGCTCCAGCAGTGCCAGTTTGTGTGCGATCTCATCGGTCTGCGATGCGGCACAGGCGAAGGTCGCCGTACCGAGCAGCGGCAGCAGTCTCAGCAGCTTCATAGGTTGACTCCGTAGATGGTGAAATTGATCGTAAAATCGATATCGCTCTCCTCTTTCGCTTTCTCCATTCTGATATTTTTGATATCGATGAGAAATTGTCTGTTTTCGATGAACGAGAGATATTTGAGCGTCTCTTTGAAGTTGCCGCTTCCCTTGATCTCGACATACTTTTTGGGCAGGACGGCATCGTTGGGATTCTTGACTTCGGAGTCGTTGTTTTTGATGTGCGCGATGGTGATATTGCGTTTGAGCGACTCTTTGAGGATCTTGTCGAGCGTGATCGCCCATTTGGCTTCGTTGAATTCGGAGATCTCCAGATTGGTCAGCTTGGCGTAGAGGAAGTTGAGATCGTCGCGCTTCTCTTCGGTCTCGGTTTTGAGCGCCAGCAGTTTCGCTTCGCTTTTCTTGATCTTGCGGCGCAGTACGGTCGGTGATTTGCGTTTGATGTCGCGCTGTAGCTGCTCCTGCCGCTGTGTCAGCTGGTCGAGCTCCTCCTCCTGTACGGGGAGAATATCGAGATAGACGATGGCCGCCGTCAGCAGTGCCGGCAGCAGGTAGATACCGTAGCGCTGTGCCGGTTTGATTTTGGTCAGGTAGTTTTCGAACTTTTCAAATGTACGCATCTCTTATCGCTTTACCGTGACGATGCTGGTGTAGCTGTCGTCGCTTAGTTTGATTTCGTTGGAGGTGACGCGGGAGAAGCCCTCTGCCAGAAGGTCTTTCATAAAGAGGGCGATCGTGTCGCGTCTGTTTTCCCGCGAATGGATCTCCAGATCGAGTGTCTTCTCGCCTGCCTGCGTCACTTTGTCGACGCTGAGGCCGTATTTGTGCAGGAGGTTGTTGATCGTCAGCAGCATCGTGGTGTAGTGCTCTTCGCTAGATTTTAGGTTCAGTAGCGTATCGGCGATGTGGCGCAGTCTGGTGAATTTTTGTTCCATCTGCTTCTGTGCTTTGGTATATCGGGTGATCTCTTTTTTGAGGGCGCTCTCTTTTCTGCGCAGTTTCGCCGACTTTTGCCGGAGTGTATCGAGCCTGCTCTGGAGGGTGTCGTTTTGCTGTGTGAGCTGATAGATGCGATACTGCTGCCAGATCGGATAGGATGCGACGAGCATGATACCGGTTGCCGCAGCGATCGCGAAGCGCCCCGTCTGTGTACGGTAGAAAGGGATCCTCTTCTTGAAAAAGGTGACATTGACACCCTCTGCATCCGTGTCGGTCAGATCCTGCACATAGTGTGCGCAGAGCAGATCGAGGAAGTCATACGCCGCATGCTCCCGGTAGAGATTGAGCGGCAGGATCTGGCAATCCTGCAGGTACTGCTGCGCCAGGATCGGCAGGTCGGGTACGATACCCGCTCCGATCCTGAGGTAGACATGATCGAGTTGCGTGAAGTTGTAGATGTTTCTGTTGTGCAGTGCGAGATTTTTGATCGTCGAAAAGATCTGCTCGAAGGTGCTTTCGATATATTCGTACATATCGTATTCGAAGAGCGTATAGTTCTCTTTGCCGACCCCCTTGGTCGAGAGGATCTCCTGCAGCTCCTCGAGTGTGGGGCGGAGGTTTTTGCTCTCCAGTTCCGCGAGCATTTCGTTGAACGACTTGAGCTTTTTGGAGGAGATGTAGCGCCCCTCTTTGTAAAAGGCGAGAAACGCTTCATCCTCGGCGATATAGATAAAGACATCGTTGGCTGCAGCGATCTCTTCGTGCCGGTAGAGGGTCTCGAAGGCGGTAAACGGCAGGGTCAGATAGTCGAGGTGTTTGAGCTTGCCGAGGCTTTTGGGGTACTTTTCGAGGATCGCGTTTTTGTCGTAGGCGAAAGCTTCGATCAGGAGGATATTTTCGACCTCCGTCGGTTTGCGCAGATAGGAGATTTTGTACTCTTTCTGGAGATCGAGTGCCAGATCGTCGTACATCTTCAGCTCGACCGCCATCGCGAGTTCCTCTTCGCTGCCGTACTGTTTGTCGAGTTTGAAACTGTGGGTGATGATATCGATATAGGCGAGCCGTGAGGCAGAGAGCGCATTTCTGGCGCCGATTTTGGATGGTTTGATCTCCCCTTTGGTATCGAGCAAAAATGCCTTACCCGTACGGGGATCGATAAAGTTGATACTCTTTTGCGCCATCTCTTTTCCTATCTTTTGACTATCACCCCTCCGCTAAAAGGCATGATAAGCACCTGTTTTGTTTTTTCTTTGTAGGTTATATTCAACTCTATCGGCATTTTCAGGAAATTATTTAATCGGTAATCGGTTTTGTAGGGGCGTCCGAGGCGGTCGAAGCAGATTTTCGATGCCGAGGCGGAGAGGGTCGTGCGGGGGCTGAGGCGGTATGTTCTGGGATTATTTGCACTTTTTTCCAGATCTGTCAAATAATCTTTTGTCAGGGTGATGCATGTATCGTTGTAGTCGCCCGATCGCCACGCCTCGCTGCCGGGGACGGTGTGATCGATCATGAGCGCTTGCATCTGTGTCTGTCGGATCTGCTGCAGCACAAAGTCGGTATCGGAGTAGAGCCTGGTATCGGGCATCGCCATCTTCGCAGCTGCGGCGAGGATACCGATGATGACGATGATGAAGATCAGCTCGATCATACTGAATGCGCGTCGCATGCTATATCCTCTGCAGCGTACGCCGTACGATGCGTACGGGTCGGCTGTTTTTGGGGTGGGTGGCGTTGCTCTCGACGACGATATCCATCAGCACCATGCCGTTGGAGGCTTCGGTCGTGATCGTCGTTTTGCGGTCGCATGTCTCGCCGGAGAGCAGGAAGTAGTCGGTCAGATTGATATCGGCGATGAAGCGGCGGTCTTCGGAGACGATGTGCACCGTGTGCAGGCAGCCTGCAGAGCGGTCGTGTCCGCTGATACCCAGCAGCGCCAGCTCGGTCGCACTCTGCAAAAAGAGCTCCGCCTGTGCCCGCTCGAAGAGATCGGCCGTCTCTCTGGCGGAGATCGACGCATAGCGCATCGTGATCGTCAGGATCGTCGAGAGGAGCACCATAAAGAAGATCACCTGTATCAGTCCGAAGCCGCGCCGCATCATCAGTAGACCACCTGTTGTTTGGAGATCGTGATATTGAGATCTTTGCCGGGGCGTCGGATCGTGCGCTCCAGCGTCAGGCTGAACTGCAGATTGCCGTCGATATAGTCCGCTTCGAATCCGCTCGCCTCGTCGGAGAGGATCGTCACATTCCCCTCTCTCTGCGTGCCGTTCGGGTCGGCGCAGAAGGTCTCCCCCTTCCACGGGCGATAGCCGTAGAAGAGAAAGAGCGTCTTGTCGGAGATGACCGAATCGAGACCGAGACTCTGGATGCATGCGGCGTCCTGTTTGATATCGGGATATCTGGCGATTGCGTAGGCGCTCCTGACGAGACTGTACTTTTCGTAGACGACGGCGGGGCGGGTCCGGAGATAGATATCGTTGCCCGAAGAGGTGGCGTTGAGCTCGTAGATTTTGGTGTGGGTATTGCCATGCCAGCCGAAGGAGGCGTTGAACTCCGCCGCGTCGTAGGCGACATCTCCTTCGTCGTACGCACCGGCAAAGATGAGTGCCCGGTCGGTGGCGTTGATATCGGTGGCGGGGGAGTAGAGCATGTCGGTGTCGCGGTCGCACCGGTCCAGATCGACAAAGCCGCTGTACATGCCCGCCAGCAGCGCATCGCTGTCGGCGGAGATCCACTCCATGATCGGATAGGTCTGGGAGATGGTGTAGATTGATTCGAATCCGCCGGCGGGATCGTATCCGATGACGGTGGAGGGGATGCGATCCCGCAGCAGCCCCGCGATCTGATTGGTGATGAGGGTGCTTTCGAGAGAGAGCTCGGTGATCGCTTTGGTGCGCGCCGATTTGGCGAAGAGCTTGGCCAGCGAGACATAGGCACCGGCTGCGAGTATCCCCATGATGACGATCGTCATGATCAGCTCCACCATCGTAAATGCGCGCCGCATCACCAGTTCCTGTAGGCGAGCGATATCTGCCCGATATTGGTCGAGTAGTAGACAAATGCACCGATATTGCGCGCTTTGCCGCGTTTGCCGATGTAGCGGACTTTGGATTTGAAGCGCTTGATCGCGGTGGTGGCGGCCGTGGCGGCTGACTGGCTCAGATCGATCGTCAGGGCACTGCCGCTCTCCTGTGCGACATTGTCGCTCAGATAGGTGACGCTGTTTTGCAGCTGATAGCGGCTTTTGCCGTGGACCGAGGCATTGACATCCGCGCCGTCGAAGTCGTCGATATCGTCGTAGAGCCTGTAGTCGCTCTCGCCGCTCTCCGCTCCGGGGGCAGCGGTGGCGGTGAGGTTCTGCTCGCACATGCGTCCGTTGGCACCGATGTAGGAGCCGGGACGAAATCTGAGCGCAGGATCGCATGCATAGGCGGCACTGTCGGTCTGGAGGATATCGAGATGGTCGGTGTTGTTCTCATCCCATGCGAGGCGTGATGCGATGGTGGTCATGGAGAGTGCCTGCATGAGGGCATCCTGCTGCATCGCGAAGCGGTCGCTTTTGGCAGTGGCGAAGACGATCCTGGGGATCACCGCAAAGATGCCCGCCATGATGACAATCGTGATAATCAGCTCGATCAGTGTGAATCCCCGTCTCATCGCAGTAGTTTGACCGCCTTTCGCTTCGGTGTGGAGGTGAAGTTGTGATCGAACGTCGCCCCTTTGAATGCACCGCTGCTGATGCCGTGATCCTCTGAAGCAGCGTCGAAGATATAGGTGAAGCATGGATGCGCCGCGCATGTAGTGTCGCCGGCGAAGCTGTAATCCTCATATCGGCTGTACCAGAGCCATGCGGGAATATCGAGGTGAAAGAAAACCTTCTGCGAGCGACCGGAGTCGCTGTTGGCGATGTCGAATCTTTTGATCCCTGCAGCGGCAGTGGCGTCTACATCGGTGATCGAGATGCCGCCCGGTGTCGCGGATGAGAGCGCTCTGCTGCTTTTAGGCGTGGCACTGATCCAGTCGCTGAAGCCGTCCTCTTTGTTGATATACCAGTTTTGCGTGAATTGCTCGAAGCCGCTGAGCGGCGTCGGAGAGTAGATCAGCATGGAGATGCTGTTTTGCGCCGGTGTGTCGGAGGTGCGCAGGTCCTTCGTATGGAGTC
>CAYLLC010000009.1:0-34307 GCA_964384355.1 uncultured Sulfurospirillum sp.
CGTCGCACTTGTCATGCTGCTGGGCTCGATGCTCGCAGCCGATATCAAAATCCCGCAGAAGGGATCAAATCTGCGCATCACGATCTACAACAACGACCTCGCCTTCGTAGAGGAGCACCGCAGCGCGAAGGTGAGCGCCGGAGAGGCGCGTCTGGTCTACGAGGGGGTGCCGGCATCGGTGATCACGCCCAGCGTGGTACCGCTGTTCGGCGGTGTGCCGGTCAGCCTCTATTCGCAAAACTACATCTACGATCTGATCTCGCTCGATGCGATGCTGCGAAAGAGCATCAACCGCACCGTCTCCTTCATGACCAACGGCACCAAGCCCAGGCTCAGCCACGGCAAGCTCCTCTCCGCCGCGCCCAATGTCATGATCCGCGAGAGTGAGAGCGGGCGTATCGTCAGCCTCGAAAAGCCCACACAGGTGCTCTTCCATGAGATTCCCGAGAGCATGATCACCCGCCCGAGCCTGGTGTGGCATATCGATGCCAAAAGGGGCGGCATGCTCGATATCGACCTCAAATACCTCACGCGCGGGATCGGCTGGAAGAGCGACTATGTGCTCGATCTGGGCGAAAAGCGCTTCGATCTGACCGGCTGGATCACCGTGGACAACCACTCCGGCGTCGCCTACGAAAAGGCGCAGATCACCTGTCTGGCGGGAGCGCTGCATATGGCGGAGGCGGCGGTGCGCGAGCCGCGTGTATTGACGAAGATGATGGCGAGCCCCGCCGCCGCCCCCGTAAACGAGGAGGCGTTCGCGGGATACCACATCTACAAGATCCCCTTTCGCGAGACGATCGCGAACAAGCAGCAGAAGCAGATCCTCTTCCTGCACAAGCAGGGCGTACCCTATCAGGAGTACGGCAGATGCGTCAACAGCTACTTCGAAAACTACGGCACGCGGAAGCTCTTCTTCGACCATATCGTCTCCTTCGAAAACAGCAAAAAGAGCCGTCTGGGGCTGCCGCTTCCGGCGGGGACGGTGCGGCTCTATCAGGAGGATAGCCGCGGCGAGAGCCACTTCATCGGGGAGCAGCGCATCGGCGACACCCCCGAAGATGAGCGGGTGAAGCTGACGGTAGGCAGGCTCTTCGATGCGACGGGCGAGAAGAGGATCACCCGTTTCGTCGCGCGCAAGCACCACCGCGAAGTGGAGACCACCTACACCCTCCACAACCGCGGCAAAACCCCGCTGCAGCTGCGTATCGAGGAGCGCATCCCCGTCTACGGCGACCATATCGAGCTCAAAAGCAGTTGCAAAGGGATCTGCAAGGTCGAGAAGAAAAACGCCTTCACGCAGGAGTTCACGGTCGCGCTCGCTCCCAAAGAGAGCTACAGCTTCACGTCGGAGTTCGTCGTCGAGCAGTGATCAGTGGGCGACCTCTTCGCCCTCCGCCGATCGCGTGCCGGCGATGGGGTGATTGTGCTCCCCCCGGACGGTGTAGACGAAGGAGATCTTGGGGGCTTCGGTGCGGTTCTGATAAGCATGGTGGAGCGTGAGGGCGTGAAAGAGCACCACATCGCCGGGTTCGAGATCGAAATGGACCTTTTTCGCGATCAGTTCACGATTTTCGGGGAGATCTTCGCGAAAGCATGTTTTGGCGTCGAACTGCTCCGGGGAGAGCGAGAGCTTGTGTGAGCCGGGGATGAACTCCAGCACGCCGTTTTCCATACGCTCCTCGCCGAGTGCGAGCCAGACGCTGACGAGGTTGTCGTTGGCGAAGCGCCAGTAGCGGATATCCTGATGCCAGCATGTCTCGGTGCTTTTGCGGGGCATCTTGGTCATGATGGAGTTGTGGTGGGCGAGGGTGAGGATCGGCTTCTCCTGCAGCACCTGTTCGAGTGCGGGGCGGATCGGTTCGTAGTGCATCCATGCGCGAAATATCGGATGGCGGCGATAGACCTGACGCAGCCGTCGGAGCGTGACCTCGCCTCCCTGCGGCACGCCCAGATACTCCTCTTCGCTCTCGATCGGGGGCTTCATCTCCGCGATCTCGGATCGGGCTGCCTCGAGAATCTCTTCGCAGAGCGGTCGGGGGGCGAAGTTTCGCAGCAGCAGAAAGCCGTCTCTCTCAAACGCAGCCAGTTGTGCTTCGGTCAATCTCATCATCCATCCTTTGTGGATTGCATTATAGCCTATTCGGATTATATCTTTTATCAAAGCGTTTTATAGTAGTATTGCGCAATCTGTCAAGAAGGAGAGGTGCAGCCATCAGAGCGTTTCAGACCGACGATCCCGCCAACAATATCCGAAATATCGCGCATGCCTTTTTCCTCGCGCTGGCGATCACGATCGCCGAGCCGTCGACGATTCTGCCGCTGATGGTGCACCACTTCAGCCAGAGCAGTGTCATCGTCGGGCTCTTCGCTTCGCTGCTGCGGGGCGGGGCGATCGTGGTGCAGCTCTATGCCGCCTATCATGCGCAGAGTTACCGGCGGGTGATGCCCTATATCCGTCGCGTCTTTTTCGCCCGTTTCGCGAGCTGGTTCGCGATCGGGGCGGCGATCTATCTCATCGGCGACAGCCACCCTTCGCTGACGCTCTTCTTTATCGGGGCGGGGCTCTTTCTCTTCTCCTTCAGTGCCGGTTTCGGCGCGATCTACTTCAAGGAGCTGCAGGCGAAGCTCTTCTCCCGCACCTACCGCGGCAGGACGATGGCGAACCGTCAGGTCGCAGGGTCGATCGCATCGATCATCAGCGGCGGTGTGGCGGGCTATATCCTCAGCCGTTACGAAGCGCCGCTCAACTACGCTTATCTCTTTATGGTGAGCAGTTTTCTGATGGGGATCGGCTTTTTGATATTCGGGACGATCCGGGAGCCCGAGAAAGCGCGTATTCAGGAGAAGGAGGGGCACTTCGGAGCGTTTGTCCGCAATGCGGCGGCGCTGCTGGGCAGTGACCGGAGGCTCCGGGATCAGATCGTCGTACTGCTGCTGGCCAACGGCTACCTGCTGGCGATGCCCTTCGTGATTCTCAAAGCCAACACCACCTTCACGCTCACGGGCTGGATGCTGGGCGGATTCATCACGCTGCAGATGGTCGGGAGTATCCTGGGCAGCACTTTTCTGTGGCGCAGAATCAGCGACTACGAGCGCATGCTCTCGCTGGCGATCCTGACGATGCTGCTGGCGTACGGTGTGGCGCTCTTCGCATCCGATCTCTACGGCTATGCGCTGGTCTTTCTGCTCTTTGGCATCGGGCTGGACGGTATCAGCATCAGTGGGATGAATCTGGTGATCGAGATCGCACCCGAAGAGAAGCGCCCGATCTACACCGCGCTGCAGTCCAATATCACTTCGCTGGGACTCTTCTTCCCGATTCTGGGCGGTATTCTGCTAAAATACAGCGACAGTTATCTGCTGCTCTATCTGCTGACGCTCGCGCTGCTGGCGACGGCACTCCGGCTGAGCCGCAGACTGCACCGTCAAGCAAAGGAGCATACATGAGAAGAGCGAAGATAGTCGTGACACTGGGGCCGGCGACATCGCAGCCGGAGATGATCGAGCGGCTGATCCGCACCGGTGTCAATGTATTCCGGCTCAACTTTTCGCACGGCGACCATACGATCCATGCCGACAATATCCGAAAGATCCGCGAAGCGTCGCAGCGGGTGGGCAAAGAGGTGGCGATTCTGCAGGACATCTCCGGCCCGAAGGTGCGTATCGGCAAGATCGCAGGGGTGCTGCGCCTGCACAAAGGAGAGTCGCTGGTGCTGGCCAAAGCGCCGGATACCGGCGATCCCCGTGTGCTCGATATCTCCTATCCCGATATCATCGATATGGTCGATGTCGGCGACGAAGTCTACTTCAGCGACGGGACGATCCGCAGCGTGGTGCGCCGCAAGGAGGCGGGGAGGCTGATACTGGAGCTGCTGACCGACGGGGAGCTGAGCTCGCACAAAGGGGTCAACTTCCCCGGTACGAAGATCACCATCTCCGCGATCACGCCCAAAGACGAAGCCGATCTGATCTTCGGTGCGGCGCATGCCGTCGACATCGTCGCGCTCTCGTTCGTGCAGACGCGCGACGATATCCGCAAAGCCAAAGCGATCATGCAGCGGGAGGGGTTCGATCCGACGATCATCGCCAAGATCGAGACGGGTACGGCGCTGGCGCATCTGGAGGAGATCATGGCGGAGTCGCATGGGGTGATGGTGGCCAGAGGCGATCTGGGGGCGGAGTTCGGGGTGACGAAGCTGCCGCGTATCCAGAAGCGGATCATCGCGGAGGCCAACCGCGCCAACAAACCCTCGATCACCGCGACGCAGATGCTCACCTCGATGAAGGAGAACCCCTTCCCGACGCGCGCGGAGGTGAGCGATATCGCCAATGCCGTCTACGACGGTACCGATGCCGTCATGCTCAGCGACGAGACGGCAGTGGGGAAATATCCCGTCGAAGCGGTGCAGGTGCTGCATGATACGATCAAAGATGTCGAGAAGGAGTATCCCTACTTCAAAGATTTTCAGCCCGAAAACAGCTCCGATGCGGTGGCCAAAGCGGCGGTACAGCTCGCTTCGAGCCTGCAGAAGGAGGCGCTGGTCGCTTTCACCACCTCGGGCTACAGCGCCAAGGCGCTCTCGCGATACCGCCCCGGGGTCAATATCTACGCCGTCTCGCACTCGCTCAGGACCCACCGCAGGCTCAGTCTGATCTGGGGTGTGCATCCGCTCTTCGTGATGGAGGAGAGTGACAATCCGAGCAAGCTGCTCTACCATTTCGTCAAAAAGGTGCTCGACGAGAAGCGGATCACGCTGGAGAAGCGCTACATCGTGACGATGGGAGGCGTCAGCGGCAAAAAGGGTACGACCAATCTGATCCGTCTGCTCGATCGGGCGGGGATGGAGTCGGTGCTGCACTACCGCTTCTGAGCGGCGGCGTAGATGCCGTATCCCATGACGGTGAGCATCGGGAAGAGCGAAGCGAAGGCGATCAGGCCGAAGCCGTCGATCAGCGGATTGCGCCCTTCGATGTTTTCGGCCAGCCCCAGCCCCAGTGCCGTGACCAGCGGAACCGTGACGGTCGAGGTGGTGACGCCGCCGCTGTCGTAGGCGATGGGGATGATATAGCGGGGTGCGCGCCATGTCATGAGGATCACCAGCAGATAGCCCGCGATGATATAGTAGTGGATCGGGTCTCCGGCGACGATACGGTAGGCGCCCAGCGCGATGCCGATCGCCACGCCCAGCGCGACGAAAATACGCAGCGGTATCTGCGCGATTCTCCCTTCGCTCACCTCTTCGGCTTTGATCGCGATCGCCAGCAGGGCGGGTTCGGCCATCGTCGTCGAGAAGCCGATCGCGAAGGCGAAGAGGTAGATCAGGAGGTCGTTTTGCATGGCGGTCAGCTGAAAGGCGATCGTCTCTCCGATCGGGAAGAGCCCCATCTCCAGCCCCAGGATAAAAGCGTAGAGCCCCAGAATCACCAGCCCGACGCCGAGCGTGATCCGCTGCAGACGGGGTATCGGCTTTTTGAGAATCAGATACTGAAAGAAGAGGATCACCGCGATAATCGGCACGACATCCCGTACCACGGCGACCAGATCGCGGAGGATATCCCACGGATCGAAGGCTTCGGCCGATACGATCGTCGCTTTGATCGCCTCTTCGACGATCCGGAGATTGGCGGCGGCATCGGCGGGAGAGAGGGCATAGACGGCGATACCGTAGAGCTGGACGAAGATCATCGGCATCAGTGAAGCGAAGGCGATCAGGCCGAAGCCGTCGATCGCGGGATCGCGCCCCCGGATCGCGCCGGAGAGGCCGATGCCGAGCGCGGCGACGAGCGGGACCGTGACGGTGGAGGTGGTGACGCCGCCGCTGTCGTAGGCGAGCCCGACGATCTCGCGGGGTGCGAAAAAGGTGATGAGCACGACGAGGATATAGCCGCCGATGATGTAGTAGTGGATCGGATGCCCCTTCAGGATGCGGAAGCTCCCCAGTGCGATGGCGAATCCGACCGAGAGGGCGACGGTGAGTCTGAGGAGCGTCGCATCGATCTTGCCGCTGCTGATGGCGGCGGCTTTGTCGGCGACGGCGATCAGGGCAGGCTCGGCGATCGTCGTGGCGAATCCGATCGTAAAGGCAAAGAGGAGGATCCAGCCTGCAGAGCCCCGTCTCGCGAAGTCGATCGCCAGAGACTCCCCGACGGGGAAAATCCCCATCTCCAGCCCGCGGATAAAGAGCGCCAGACCGACTGCCACGATCGCCACGCCCGCTATGATGAGGAGGAGATGCTCCGGCATGCTGCGGATGATCAGCGCCTGAAAGAGGGTGACGACTGCGACGACGGGCAGCAGATCCCGGCATGCCTCTTTCAGATCTCCCCAAAAGCGCATCATCGCTTTGCGTACCATGCTATTCCCCTTTCGCATCCCCATGCGTTATAATTTTATATTATAGCATGTTTCTGCAGGCTTCGCATGGCCGTCGATGAGCGGAGAGTCAGAGCACGCACTCGTTGAGTCTGAGCATCATGCGTTCGATCGCCGTCAAAAAGAGCTCCGTGATTTCGCCGATAAGGGTCATGATGTTTCCAAATGTCATTTTTTATCCTTTTTGATCCAGAATTTATGGCACTATTGTAATAAAAAATATTTTTGTGGTACAATTATATTTCAATATGAAATATTTATTACCGCACCAACTAACTATGTTCCTCATAGATGCGGTAATAATTCAAAGGAGACTGCATGTTCGATTTGAAAGATATCCTCCCGAAGATGAAAGATATCCTCTCCAAAGAGATCGGGGATCGGAAGGTCTTTGACAAAGATGTCGCCGATGCGCTGGGGATCAACCATCTGACATTCGCGACGATGAAGAACCGGGGGAGGATTCCCTACGAGGAGATTCTCGATTTCTGTGCCAAGCGCAAGATTTCGATCAACTGGCTCTTCTACGATCAGGCGACCAGAAGTCTGGAAGAGGAGACGGAGAAGTACGCCAATGTCCGCTATTTCGGTGATATCTACGCCAGTGCGGGCGGCGGTGCGTTCAACTACGAAGAGGCGCATGATGTGATCACGCTCGATCCGCATATGGTCGAGCGGCTCGGCGGGCCGCGGGAGATCAAAAACATCGATTCGATCAATGTCCTCGGAGATTCGATGGAGCCGACTTTCCGAGACGGCGATATCATCTTTGTCAACCGTACGCAGGACGATATCCGAAAGGGCGGGGTCTTTGTCGTCTCGACGCCGATCGGGCTCTTTGTCAAGCGGCTCTCGCTCAAAAGCGACGGTACGATCGACCTGATCTCGGACAATCCGCAATACAGCGTAGAGTCGGTACCTATGGGGAGTGTGGAAGTGATCGGAAAAGTGGTAGGCAGTATGCGGGGGATGTAGTAGCGGAGCAGGGAGCAGATGCTCCCTGCCATGCCGTTATGCGGGCAGAATCTCGATCGATTCGATCGTATCGTTCATCTGGATGGAGTCGAGAACCGCCATGCTCTCTTTGTCGCTGGGATCGATACCGCCGAATACGGTGTGCACGCCGTCCAGATGGGGGCATGGGACGAAGCAGATGAAGAACTGGCTCCCGCCCGTATTGGGACCGGCATGCGCCATCGAGAGCGTCCCTTTGACATGCTTGTGGACATTGGTGGATGTTTCGCACTTGATCGCCCAGCCCGGTCCGCCGGTGCCGGTGCCGTGCGGGCAGCCGCCCTGCGCCATGAATCCCGGAATGACACGGTGAAACTTCAGATTGTCGTAAAAACCGGTCCGGGCCAGATGGGCGAAGTTGGCGACGGTATTGGGTGCTTCGTCTTTGTACAGCTTGAATTTCATATCCCCTTTGTTGGTGTGGATAACGGCATAGTTGATATCTTTCAACGCCTCTTCGGATATATCGTACTCTTTGAGTGACATGGATGCTCCTTGTAATCGTTTTACCGGCAATTATAGTCAAACTCTCTTAGAGGTGCCCTAAAGCAACAGTGCAGTAAAATTTTGGCAACGACTGACCACGGCAGCGTGGATAAGGTGTGGATATGGTACTGATCAAAAACGCGACGATAGCGGGTATGGGTGCGCAGCGGCATGACATCCTGATACATGAGGGTGTCATTCAACGGATCGGAAAGGATATCGACTGCGGCGCATGCTTCGAAGTGGTCGATGCGGAGGGGTTGGTGGTCTTTCCGGGGATCGTCGATCTCAATGTCCGCATCCGTGACGATATCCTCTCGATCCCCAACCTCGAACAGCTCTACGCCGATGCCAAAAGCGCGGGAATCGCACGCTTCGTCCTCTCCCCGAGGGTGACGCCGCTGATGGAGAATCAGACCTTTCAGGCGCTGCTCTCGGGCAGGCTGCAGGAGGATTTTCCCCGCATGCATCTGGCGATCAAAGCGCTCAGAGACGAAGCGCGCACCAAGCTCAACCATATCGCCACGCTGGTCAAAAACGGCATCGACATCGTGCAGGAGAACTCCGACATCAACGGCAATCTGCTGCGCCGCATCTACGAATACTCCAAGATGCACCGCAATCTCTTCTTCGTCTTCTGCGAAAACCAGATCCTCAACGACAGCGGCGTCATGAACGAAGGGGAGGTCTCTTTCAGGCTGGGGCTGCCGGGGATTTCGAAGATCGGAGAGATCAGCGAAACGGCGAAGGTGGCGCAGATGAGCATGCACTACGAAGTGCCCACGCTCTTTCAGGCGCTCTCCACCCGCCGTGCGGTCAATCTCGTCGCCGATGCGAAAAAGCGCTTTTCGCGTCTCTATGCGGAGGTCTCGATCCATCATCTCGCACTCGACGAGCGGGCATGCGACGGCTTCAACACCTACGCCAAGCTCAATCCGCCGCTGCGCAGCCCGCAGGATCGCGAGGAGCTGATCGCCAAGCTCAAAGAGGGCAAGATCGATCTGCTGACCGCGCTCCACTCCCCCAAATCGGTCATTCACAAAGATGTCGCATTCGCCGAAGCGAAGTACGGCATCGACGCGATCGCGGACTATCTGCCGCTGGCCTATACCTATCTGGTCAGAGCGGGCCATATCGGCTGGGATCGGCTGGCGGAGCTGATGGCAGAGCGTCCGGCCGAGATTCTGGGCCTCGAAAAGATCGGCAAAGTGGCGGAGGGGTATGCAGCCAATCTGATCCTCTTCGATCCTGCGGCCGAGCGACGCGTCGAGGAGAAGAGTTCGCCCTATCACGGCAGCATGCTCTGCGGTGAGATCGTCAGGGTTTTTGACGGCCAGGCGTAAAGATGGGTATCACATGTGAGCGATTTTGGCACTTTTGGGACGCTATTCATACCATTTGTGTCGGAGATTTGTTACAATGGTCAGATAATTTAATTTAATATCAGAAGGATTGCCTATGCATGAGCACAATAAAATCTATCCACCCAATCCCGAGTTCGCCGCACAGGCGCGCATCAAGAGTATGGAGGAGTACCATGCCCTCATGAACGAAGCCAAAGCCGACTACGAAGGCTACTGGAAAAAGTTCGCCGACGAAAAGATCGAGTGGCTCGCACCCTACGACAAAGTCCTCGACGAATCGGATGCCCCTTTCTACAAGTGGTTCACCAACGGCAAACTCAATGTCACGATCCAGTGTATCGACCGCCATCTGAGGGACAAAGCCGACAAGACGGCGATTCTCTTCGAAGGGGATCGCGGTGATGTGGAGAAGATCACCTATGCGGAGCTGGGCAAGCGGGTCAACCGCTTCGCCAACATGCTCAAAGAGAAGTTCGGCGTCAAAAAGGGCGATCGTGTCGTCCTCTACATGCCGATGATTCCCGAAGCGGCCTATGCGATGCTGGCATGTGCGCGTATCGGTGCGATCCACTCGGTCGTCTTCGGCGGCTTCAGTGCCGAAGCGCTCAGAGACCGTATCGAGGATGCGCAGGCCAAGCTGGTCATCACGGCCGACGGCGCCTACCGCAAAGGTAAACCCTACCTGCTCAAACCGGTCGTCGATACGGCGCTGGAGAAGGGTATCGGGAGCGTCGAAGCGGTGGTGGTCGTAGAGCGCAACAAAGAGCCGATCGAATGGGTAGAGGGGAGAGATTACAAATATCACGATCTCATCGGCGACTACTCCGATGTGTGTGAGCCGGAGGTGCTGGATAGCGAAGATCCGCTCTTTCTGCTCTACACTTCCGGGAGTACCGGCAAGCCCAAAGGGGTCCAGCACTCGCAGGCAGGCTATATCCTCTGGGCACAGATGACGATGGAGTGGGTCTTCGATGTCAAAGATGAGGATGTCTACTGGTGTACGGCCGATATCGGATGGATCACGGGGCATACCTACATCGTCTACGGCCCGCTGGCTGCGGGTACGACGACGGTGATGTTCGAGGGTGTACCGACCTATCCCGATGCGGGGCGCGCGTGGAAGATGGTGCAGGATCACAGAATCAGCCAGTTCTATACCGCACCGACGGCGATTCGCGTACTCCATACGATGGGACCGGACGAACCCAAAAAGTACGATCTGAGCTCTCTGAAGGTGCTGGGTACCGTCGGCGAGCCGATCGATCCGCCGGCATGGATCTGGTATCATGATGTTGTGGGCGGCGGGCGCTGTGCGATCGTCGATACATGGTGGCAGACGGAGACGGGCGGGCATATGATCTCCCCGCTGCCGGGTGCCACGCCGATCAAACCCTCCTGCGCGACCTTCCCGCTGCCGGGCATCATGGCGGAGGTGATCAACCGCGACGGCACGCCGGTCGAGATCGACGAGACGGGGCTGCTCTGTATCACGAAGCCGTGGCCGAGTATGATCCGTACGATCTGGGGTGATCCCGAGCGCTTCAAAAAGTCCTACTTCGGCGATGCGGTCAAGGATGGCAAGCCGGTCTACTTCTCCGGTGACGGTGCGATGGTGGACAAAGACGGCTACATCACGATCACCGGCCGTGTCGACGATGTGATCAATGTATCGGGCCACAGAATGGGTACCGCGGAGATCGAAGCGGCCGTCGCGGAAGATGCGCATGTCGCCGAGGTGGCGGTGGTCGGTAGGCCGCATGAGATCAAAGGCGAATCGATCTTCATCTATATCGTACCCAAAGAGGGGCATGTCAATCCCGACATCAAAAAGCATATCAACGATCTGCTCGCCAAAGAGATCGGCAACATCGCCAAAGCGGACGATATCGTCGAAGTGCCCGGCCTGCCGAAGACCCGATCGGGCAAGATCATGCGACGCATCCTGCGTGCGATCGCCAAAGGCGAAGAGATCAAGCAGGATATCTCCACCCTCGAAGATCCGACGATCGTACAGAAGATCCAGGAAGCGGTCAAAGCGCAGACCGCATGACGCTATCCGTGTCGGCTATCCTGCAGCCGACACGGTCTCTCTGATACTTTTTGTAACTGTTTTGTAATTTTCCGAATTTCCTCTTGCTGTACTATTCTTGACACTATTGTATTTTTTACCGGATACCATACAACTGGTTCTATTTTTCTCATACGAATGCGACGCGTCGCAAATTTCAGGCCAAAAGTTTTTATCACATTGTACGATGCTACCGTGATAGGCCCAAAGGAATTGTGTAATGATAAAGAAGTTAGAACAGATAGCCAAAGAGATGACGCTGCTCTATGTGGATGACAGCTACGAGCTCTGCACGACCTATACCGATTTTTTCCGTGATATCTTCAGAGAAGTCGATTGTGCGAGTGACGGGTACGAGGCGCTGCAGGCGTTTCGCAGGCGGGATTACGATCTGGTGATCACCGATATCAATATGCCGCGTATGAACGGATTCTCTCTGATCCGGGAGATACAGAAGGTCAAGCCGCAGCAGCCGCTGATCGTCGTCTCGGCATATAGCGAGATTGCGTATCTGAGCAAGATCAATGCATGTCATGTGGACTATTTTCTGGTGAAGCCGGTGGATACCGCCGAAATGATTGAAAAGATTTACGATTGTCTGGAGAGGATGAAGGTGCACGGGTAGCCGCAAGGGCTATCCGTGTCGAAGATTTTAGTTGATACCGAGTGACTTGAGTACCTGATAAGTGATACCGCCGACTGGCATACCGTTGTCTTTCTGATACACTTTGACTGCATTTCTCGTGAGGTTTCCGACGATACCGTCGATCGGTCCTTTGTAGTAACCCTTCTCTTTGAGCGCTCTTTGCAGTTTCATGATAGTCGCGGACGTGATGCTGGACTGGCATACGACACGCTTCCATACTACGCGGCTTGGCTCGACCATCTCTCGTTTGGTGACATCTTTGTAGACTGCCGGAATCTCGATTCTCTTGACCTCTGCAGGCTTGACGACGGTCGTGACCGTGACGGTAGTGTACTGCTCCGGTACTGGAATGGATTTGGTCGTTGCCGGTGTATCGACGACGGTCTTGGTGAGTGTTTTGTAGGCTGCAGGTCTGGCAAGTTTACAGATCTGATGTCCTGTATATTTGTATCCTGCCGGTTTGCCCGTACCGACTTTTGTCCATGTAAAGACAGGATCGGACTCTTTGACGGTTCTGGTATAGGTCGCTGTCTGCTCGGGAACAGGTACTTTCTCGACGCGTGCAGGAGAGACCAGCTTGCGTACTTTGATCGTCTTGTAGACGGCAGGGACATCGATCACTTTTGTGGTCGGAGGTGTTTTGACCACTCTCTTGGTGACGGTTTTGTATTTTGCGGGGATCGTGACCAGACACATGACACCGCAGTCATCCGTACCGTTGCACTGTGATTTTTTCCACATCGTCTTCTCAGGCTCTACGAGTACTTTCTCCGTGACCGTCTCGTAGGTAGCAGGTACTTTGACCAGCTTCTGATACGCCTCTTTTACGAGCACTTTCTCTTCGGTGTACTCATATTTTGCAGGGATGATTTTGAGCTTGTCGTACGCCTCTTTGCGGATATAGCTCTCGGTCTCCGTTTTGTATTTCGCAGGCTGGAAATACTCTCTGACACACTCGCCGGCCTGGAGGGTATCGATCGGTGCACCGCCCGCTTTTGCGGCAGCGAGAATCTCGGGACTGACGGGGATGGAGTTCTTCAGTGAAGTTCTCCAGAAAGTCTCTTCATCGCGGACCTGGACCTTCTCCGTGACATTTTTGAATGTCGCAGGGATGATAGAGAGCTTTTCGGAAGCCTCTTTGATCAGTACTTTCTGCTTGGAAGTGCCAAATTGTGCGGGTACCACTTCCAGACGCTCACTGGCCTCTTTGACCAGCACCTTTTCTGTGTGTGTTTCGAATTTTGCGGGAATCAGTGCCTTCGCATAACATTCGCCCGGTTGTGCGTTGGGGATGATGCTCGACTCTACAGCATCGGCGGTCAGAGAACCGGACGCCGCGACAAGTGACAGTGCTACTACGGATGATAGCTTGTAAACTTTCATTTTCATACTCCTAAATTTTGGTTGTGCTCGATTATACAGATTAAAAAATCTGATAACCATTAAAATAAAATGCAACTATTTGAATTAAAGAAGAATTAATAAAAATCTTTGAATATTGAAGGGGTAGTAAAAACATAAGCAACCTAAGTTATAATACTATTATATTTTGGTAAATGATGCAGGGGGCTACAGAGCAGATGCAGTTTCGAATTTCACTGGCAGCACTTTTTTTATCGGTCATGATTGGGAGCGGTCTGCATGCAGATTTTGTTTCCGGAAGTGCGGTGGAGAGGGCAGGGGGCTTTCTGCAGGTGGGCGCCTTTTCCAAAAAAGAGCACTTCGACCGGATGCGCCGGCGATTGCACCGTTTCCCCCTCTGGAGTGATCGTATCCATGGCATGCGGCGTCTTTTTGTCGTCCTGCCCGCAAACCGCGCAGCGCGCAAGAGCCTCTATCGCCGTGTCAGGGCGATTGTCCCAGATGCATTCGTACGGCATGGCTACCGTCCCGACGGAAGCGGCGTCTCAGGCGGTATCGGCGAGGAGACCCGGCCGCTCGACTCCAGAGCGATTCTGCAGACACGCAAGAAATTTTTCTGAGCGGCGCAAGCTCACAAACGCATGAGCCTGACAATCTAATTCCTCCATTTAGTGCAACTAAAGTTATCTTTTTGTAAAATCGCTTACATTTTAAACAAGGAACAGAGAACAATGGCAATTACCGTATATTATGATAAAGATTGCGATATCGATATCATCAAAAGCAAGAAAGTAGCGATGATCGGCTTCGGAAGCCAGGGGCATGCACATGCCGAAAACCTCAGAGACAGCGGCGTAGAGGTGATCGTAGGTCTCAAAGAGGGCGGAAGCTCATGGGGCAAAGCGGCGGCAAAGGGCTTCGATGTCATGAGTGTCGCGGAAGCGACGAAAAAAGGGGATGTCATCATGATTCTGCTTCCCGACGAGATTCAGTCCACGATCTTCAAAAACGAGATCGCGCCCAACCTCGAGAAGGGCAACACGATCGCCTTCGGACACGGATTCAATATCCACTACGGACAGATCATCCCGCCCGAGGGGATCGACTGCATCATGGTCGCACCCAAAGCGCCGGGCCATACGGTCAGAAGCGAATTCGTCAAAGGCGGCGGTATTCCCGATCTCGTAGCGGTCGCACAGGATGCCAGCGGCAACGCGCTCGAACTGGCCAAATCCTACGCCAGCGCGATCGGCGGCGGCAGAACCGGTATCATCCACACCACCTTCAAAGATGAGACCGAGACCGATCTCTTCGGTGAGCAGGCGGTACTCTGCGGCGGTGCGACGGCACTGGTACAGGCGGGATTCGAGACGCTGACCGAAGCGGGCTATGCACCCGAGATGGCCTATTTCGAGTGTCTGCATGAGCTGAAGCTCATCGTCGATCTGATGTACGAAGGCGGCATCGCCAACATGCGCTACTCCATCTCCAATACGGCGGAGTACGGCGACTATGTGAGCGGTCCGCGCGTCATCAACGAAGAGAGCAAAAAAGCGATGAAAGAGATTCTCAAAGAGATCCAGAACGGGCAGTTCGCCAAAGATTTCGTACTCGAAGGGATGACCGGCTATCCGAGAATGAATGCCGAGCGCAACAACGCCAAAGCCTCTCTGATCGAGAAGACCGGTGCGAAACTGCGCGAGATGATGCCGTGGATCACTGCCAACAAGATCATCGACCAAGAGAAAAACTAAAAAAAGAAGAGGTACAATAATGGGAGAAGTCATCACCGTAACATCGGGCAAAGGAGGCGTCGGCAAGTCGACCCTCTCGGCCAATCTGGCAGTCGGCCTCGCGCAGGCCGGCAAGAAAGTAGTCGCAGTCGATTTCGATATCGGTCTCAGAAATCTCGATATGATTCTGGGGCTGGAGAATCGGATCGTCTACGATGTCGTCGATGTGATGGAAGGCAGATGCAACCTCTCCCAGGCGCTGATCAACGACAAGCGCGCCAAAAACCTCTACTTCCTGCCCGCTTCCCAGACGAGTGACAAGAATGTCCTCGACCGCGAGAAGGTCGCCGCACTGCTGGAGCAGCTCAAAAAAGAGTTCGATATCATTCTGCTCGACTCTCCCGCGGGTATCGAGAGCGGATTCGAGCACTCGATCTTCATGGCGGATCGCGCGATCATCGTCTCGACCCCGGATGTCTCTGCCGTGCGTGATGCCGATCGCGTCATCGGTATCATCGATGCCAAGAGCGAAAAGGCCAAAGCGGGTGAAGAGGTGCAGAAGCATGTCGTCATCAACCGCATCAAGCAGGAGATGGTAGACAAAGGAAATATGCTCAGCATCGAAGATGTACTGAGTATCCTGGCGCTGCCGCTGATCGGGATCGTCCCCGAAGATGAGCAGATCATCACCTCCACCAACGAAGGCGAACCGGTCTATTATCACGAGAAAGCACCGGCAGCTACCGCCTACAAAAATATCGCCAGACGCGTACTGGGTGAAGAGGTGCCTTTTATGGATATCACCGAAAAGAAAGGATTTCTCAAAAGGATCTTCGGATGACACTCTTCGAGCGTATATTCGGCGGCAAGAAGAGCGACTCGGCCAGCAAAGCGAAAGATCGCCTGACGATCATGCTCGCACACGAGAGAGCCGACTGTGCAGTACCCTATCTGGATGATCTCAAAAAGGATCTGCTCGAAGTGATCAAGAAATACACGCAGGTCAAAGATATCAATATCAAAACCGAAAACAACCAAAACATCGACATGCTGGAAATTGAGATCCAACTCAATAAATAGCGCGATCTACATCTGAATGAAAACCATGTTGCAGAAGATAGTACTGGTCATGCTGCTGGTACTCTCTCTCTTCGTACTCTTGCTCCACTACTACCTCTCTCTCCCGACACGACATGCGGCTCCGGCGAAGATCGCGAAGCCCGCTGTGACCATCCAGCCCTCCGCCCCGGAGACGACCGTCTCGCAGATCAAAGCGGTCCTGCATGAGAAGAACAGTTCGCTGGAAAAGGCCTATCGCTCCGTCGCATCGGAGATTCAGGATTTCAGAAATGCGAAGCAGCTGAAACCTGAATCCAACAAGACGGCGGAGAAAACAACGCCCAAAAGATTCGTCTCGCAGTGCCGGAGGCCGCAAAAACCGGTCGCACCGCATGCTAAACCTGCGCCGGAAGCGAAGCCGGAAAGCGCGCAGTCGCCCCGCCCCAAAGCAGACAAGGTGAAACCCGACCATCGCCCCAGACTGGCGATCATCATGGACGATGTGAGCACGCCGGAGCAGGGGAGGATGATCAAGGCGCTGCCGATCCGGATCACCCCTTCGATCTTTCCCGTCACGGAGGATCACCCCTACACCCGCCGGATCGCGAAGATGTTTCACTGCTATATGGTCCATACGCCGATGGAAGCCTATCACTATCCCAACGAAGAGGCACATACGCTGCATGTCGGAGACTCTCTCGCGACGGTAGAGCGCCGGATCGCGCAGATCAAACGGGATTTTCCCCGTCTGACCGCGATCAACAACCACACCGGCAGCCGCTTCACCTCCGATGCGCTCTCGATGGATCGCCTCTTCTGCGCACTGCAGAAGTACGGTATCCGATTCGTGGACAGCCGTACTTCGCCCCGGACGCAGGCGAATCGGGTCGCGGCAGCGCATGGCATGCGGATATGGCAGAGAGATGTCTTTCTGGACAATGTAGACGATGTGCATGCGATACTCGATCGCCTCCGGGAAGCGGTCCGATACGCCAGAAAGCACAAGGTCGCCATCGCGATCTGTCATCCCCGTCCGGCGACCTTCGCCGCACTCAGAGCCTCCCGGAAAATTCTGCATGGCGTCAAAGTGGTGACGATGGAGGATCTGTGCCGATGATCGCGAGACTCTCTGCACTCCCCGGGCAGCTCGATATCCTGCCGGAGCCTCCCGAAACGCTCTACTACCGGGGTGATCCTGCGCTGCTCGCGCGGCCGATGGTCTCGATCGTCGGGACGCGCAAGCCGACCGCCTATACCCGCGAGATGACGACCGGAATCGCAAAGCGCTTCGCCGAGATCGGATATGTCGTCGTCAGCGGTGCGGCGATGGGTGTCGATGCGGTGGCGCATCGGGGGGCTTTCCCCCATACGATCGCCGTGATGGCCAACGGTCTCGATATCCTCTATCCGCATGTCAATCGCAAGATGATCGCCTCGATCTGCGAGCAGGGGCTGGCCCTGAGCGAATATGAAGCCGGCATGCGTGCGACGCGCTACAGCTTCGTCATCCGAAACCGCATCGTCGTCGCGCTGGGCGAAGTGCTGATCATCACGCAGGCAGATCCCGACAGCGGTACGATGCGCAGCGCCGAAATCGCACAGCAGCTGGGCAAAAAGATCTATGTCCTCCCGCACAGACTGGGGGAGAGCGACGGGACGCGGCAGCTCCTCGCGGAGGGGAAGGCGGAGCCGATCTGGGATATCGACGCCTTCGTCGGAGGCTTCGGCACGCTGCCGGAGGGGGAAGCGGACCCGCTGCTCGCCTTTTGCCGCGATATCCCCACGCTCGCAGAAGCGGTCGAAAAGTTTGGCGATGCGGTCTACGCGTATGAGCTCGAAGGCAAGATAGAGATCAAAAATCTGAAGGTCTATCCGCTATGAGATATGCAGCGATCGATGTCGGGCTCAAGCGTATCGGTACGGCAGTCAGCGACGGCAAAGTGGTCTTCCCGCAGGATGCGATCCTGCGCAGGAACCGCAATCAGGCGGCACGGGATGTGGATGCCTTTCTGCAGGCGTGGGAAGCGGAGGTGCTGATCGTCGGGCTCCCCAGAGGGGGCGCATCGCAGGAGGAGATGGAGCGGCGCATCCGACACTTCGTCTCGCTGCTGCAATTTGGGGGTGAGATCCGCTATCAGGATGAGTACGGCAGCTCCGCAGAGGCGAAAGCACGCATGCAGGGCGCAGTACGGCAGAAGCGCGACGGCAGGATCGATTCGATCGCCGCGCAGATCATACTGGAGAGGTATCTGGGACTGTGAACTCGAAACTGCTGGTCTTTTTACAGTTCGCGATCGTCGCGCTGGTACTGATCCCCAAAGCGACACGGCATGCATGCAGCTTCTGGTGGCTCTTCATCCTCGTCTCGATCTTTGTGGCACTCTGGACCTTTCGCCACAACCGCCTCGGCAACTTCAACATCGTCCCCGAGATCCGCGAGCATGCCAGACTCGTCACGACCGGCCCCTACCGCTATATCCGCCACCCGATGTACAGTTCGCTCTTTTTCGGGATGACGGGTCTGGTCTGCTACCTCTCCCACTGGCTCAACTGGCTCCTGCTGGGGGCACTCGTGATCGTCCTCTACCTCAAAGCCTCCAGAGAGGAGAAGCTCTGGTGCGACCACCATCCCGACTACGCATGCTACCGCGAAGGGACGCGCTACTTCATCCCCTTTCTGCTCTGAATCCTGTCAGCCCATTCACTGTATAATTGTCCTCAAAATTAAGAAGGAGCAGTGATGAGCTGGAAACTGATCTATTACGGTGTCGGCACGGTAGTGGCGATGGTGCTGATCTACTACCTCTTCAAAGAGTTCGGCAAAATCGCACGGGAGCAGGAGGATTACGACGACAAGGTCGATCTGCCCGACTAATCAGGCATCTTCGGCGGTGTGATCTCTTCGCCGAGCAGGGCGTAGGATCTGCCGACCCGGGCGACGGGGCGGAAGGTGAGGGTGTACCTCTCTTCCTGGATTTCGACGGCGCTCTCGTCGATATACTGGGATGCGATTTCGAGGATGAGGGGGATGGTCTTGCTCCCTGTGAGGTCGATCTCCTGATAGAGCGTGCAGAAGAGGGCGGTGGGTGTGCCGCTGACGATCGGCGGGTAGAGCGGTGCGATTCTCTCTGTCGGGATGTCGAATAGTTCCGCTTCACTCCGCTCCGCTTCGAGGCTTTTGGAGCTGAAGTGCATCCGCTCCAGATCGCTCTCCTCGACCATACAGATGGTGCATCTGCCTGTCTGGCGGATATTTCTGAGGGTATCTTTGGGTGTGCCGTCGCTTTTGTGTCCGATGGAGACGATCACCGTCGGCGGCTGGGACGAGAGCCCGGTGAAGTAGCTGAAGGGTGCGATATTGACGATGCCTTCGCGGCTCTCGGTGACGATCCAGGCGATGGGTCGGGGGATGATACTCTGTGACATGAGTGCGTATTTCTGGGCGGTGGTCTGGGTGGTATAGTCGATCAGCATGGGGTCTCCTTCATAGTATCAGCATCGCGTCGCCGTAGGAGAAGAATCGATACTCCTCTGCGATCGCTTCCTGATAGAGTTGCAGCGCCTTCTCCACGCCGACGAAGGATGCCACGAGCATCAGCAGCGTCGATTTGGGGAGGTGGAAATTGGTCAGCAGATAGTCGACCCGCTGCGGGGGATTGTGCGGATGGAGGAAGAGATTGGCTTGGCCGCTTGGCTGTTGCGTCCTGACATAGTACTCCACGGTTCTGGTGACGGTGGTGCCGACTGCGAGGATCTTGCGTGCGGGGTCGTCGATGCAAGCTCTGGTATCGGCGGGGATGTCGTAGGTTTCGCTGTGCATGCGATGCGCTCTGATATCGTCGGCTTCGACGGGTTTGAAGGTACCGGCACCGACATGGAGCGTCACATAGTGTATGGGGAAGCGGCGCTGCATCTGTGCAAAGAGTCGGTCGGTGAAGTGGAGCGATGCGGTAGGTGCGGCGACCGCTCCGATGTTGCGTGCGAAGAGTGGCTGGTAATCTTCGGCATCTGCGGCGCTATCTTCGCGTTTGATGTAGGGGGGCAGGGGGACATGCCCGATCTGCTCGAGGATCGCATGCAGGGCGGGAAAGTCGAGTATCTCACCGCCGTGACGGAACGATACGACACGCATGCCGTCATCCTGAAGCGCCTCTACGGTCGCCTCCAGCCCCTCTTCGAAGCGGAGTTTCGTACCCGCTCTGACCCGTCCGCGGATATAGACGGCGAAGCGCCGGTCGGCAAGGGGTGCGTTGATCAGCAGCTCCACCTTTCCGCCGCTCTCTTTGGTGCCGTAGATGCGCGCTTTGATCACTTTGGTATCGTTGAGGAGTATCGTGCTCTCAGCCGGGATGTAGTCGAGGATATCGCGAAAAGTGGCATGGGTGATGCGATCTGCCGCCCGATCGTAGACCAGCAGTCTGGCGCTCTCTTTGGGCTCGGCCGGGCTGGATGCGATCAGGTGCGGGGGCAGAGCGTAGTCGTAGGAGTCGGTCGCGAGCGGGTCGAGATCAGGCATCGTCCTCTTTTGTGGCGGGATTGACCGAGTGTGCGATCAGGATGGAGAGTCCGTAGAGCAGGATCATCGGGCCTGCCATCAGAAACTGCGTCAGGACATCCGGCGGCGTCAGCAGCGCCGAGAGGAGAAAGATGATCACCAGCGCATATTTGAAAAACTCTTTGAGCGTCTCGTCGGTGACGAGTCCGATCGAGGCGAGAAAAAAGGTGATCGTCGGCAGCTCGAACGCCAGCCCGAAACCGAACATCAGCTTGGTGAAGAAGCTGACATACTCACCGATGCTCGGCAGGGCGGTGAAGAGCTGCGAGCCGAAATTGATCAGAAAGGCGTATCCGAAGGGGATGACGACATAGTAGCAGAAGAGGGCCCCGAGGACGAACATCACCGTCGCACCGATCGCGAAGGGGAGGACCATCTTCTTTTCGTTTTCGTAGAGGCCGGGTGCGACGAAGAGCCAGAGCTGCCAGAAGATGACCGGCAGCGAGACGATGAATCCGGCGAAAAACGCCACTTTGAGCGCGGTAAAGAAGGGCTCCTGAACTTTGGTGAAGATGACGGTGCTGCCCTTGGGGAGTACTTCGACCAGCGGTGCGATCATCCAGTCCAGCAGCGGCTGCCAGAAGGCGAACATGACGAAAAACATCACGATGACCGTCGCGACGGAGATGGCGAGTCGTTTTCTCAGCTCGAAGAGGTGGGGTTTGAGTTCTTCAAACATCTTTTTTCTTACCTTTTTTCTTTTTCGATTTTTTGGTGCTTTTGGGGGCTTCGGCGAGGTGCTCTTCTATGGCGGGTTTCTCATCTTCGAGTCTGCCGAAAGAGGATTTGATATCGGCGAAGTCGTCGGTCAGATCGTCGAGCATATCGGTTTCGACGATGCTCTCCTGTTTGATCTCATGTACGGAGCGCTCGAGCTGCTCTTTGTAGCTGATCGCCTCGTCCTTGAGCTCTTTGAGGTGGACCTCCTGCTCGATCGACTCTTTGACTTCGTTGACGCTCTTTTTGAAACTTCTGAAAAATTTGGCGATCTTTACCATCGTATCGGGCAGCTTGTCGGGACCGATAAAGAGGATCGCGATGATCGCGACAATAAGTATTTCGCCAAAGCTCATGCCAAACATAGGATTATCCTTGCTTTGAATTTGAAGAGATTTTAGCAAAAAGAGGGTTAGAGTAAGGCGTGTAAAGAGGATATTGAAAAAGGGGTGCGAGGCGATCGCCTCGCACCCCTTTTGTGCAAGCGGGTGAGGGGGAGATTACATCATTCCCGGCATGCCGCCCATGCCACCCATTCCGCCGCCCATGTCAGGCATCGGAGCCGGTTTCTCCTCTTTGATTTCGCTGACGGTCGCTTCCGTGGTCAGCAGGAGGCTCGAGACGGATACTGCGTTTTGCAGTGCGACTCTCTCCACCTTGAGCGGATCGATGATACCCGCTTCGAACATATCGACATATTCGCCTGTCGCAGCGTTGAAGCCGTAGTTGGCGTCGCCGTTTTCGAGGACGTTGTTGGCTACGACGCCCGCATCGAATCCTGCGTTGGATGCGATCTGTTTGATCGGAGCCGCGACAGCTCTGTTGACGATCTCGGCACCGATCGCTTCGTCACCTTCGAGGCCGAGGTTGATTTTGGCGCTCGCTTTGAGCAGTGCGGCACCGCCGCCGATGACGACACCCTCTTCGACGGCCGCTTTGGTAGCGGAGAGTGCATCGTCTACGCGGTCTTTCTTCTCTTTCATCTCAGTTTCGGTGGCTGCACCGACTTTGATGACTGCGACACCGCCGCTGAGCTTCGCGAGTCTCTCCTGCAGCTTCTCTTTGTCATATTCGCTGCTGGTCTCGTCGATCTGGCGTTTGATCTGTGCGATTCTCGCGTCGATCGCCGCTTTGTCGCCTACACCGTTGACGATCGTAGTGTTGTCTTTGTCGATGACGACGCTGCCGGCCTGACCGAGATCCTCCGGCGTGACGCTCTCGAGCGTGCGACCGAGCTCTTCGCTGATTACCTGACCGCCGGTGAGGATCGCGATATCTTCGAGCATCGCTTTTCTTCTGTCACCGAATCCCGGTGCTTTGACCGCTGCGATGTTGAGGATACCTCTGAGCTTGTTGACGACCAGTGTCGCCAGCGCCTCGCCTTCGATATCCTCCGCGATGATCAGCAGCGGTTTGCCGCTCTTTTGTACCTGCTCGAGTACCGGCAGGAGATCTTTGAGGTTGGAGACCTTCTTGTCGTAGAGCAGGATGTAGGGATTGTCCATGTGGACTTCCATCTTCTCGGTGTCGCTGACGAAGTAGGGAGAGAGATACCCTCTGTCAAACTGCATACCCTCGACGACATCGAGCTCATCTTCGATACCTTTGGCTTCTTCGACGGTGATGACGCCGTCTTTGCCGACTTTGTCCATCGCCTCTGCGATCAGGTCACCGATTTTGGTATCGGAGTTTGCGGAGATGCTCGCGACCTGTGCGATCTCTTTTTTGTCTTTGATCTCTTTGGCGTTGGCTTTGAGCTCCGTGATGATCGCTTCGACCGCTTTGTCCATACCGCGCTTCACTTCGATCGGGTTGGCACCTGCGGTGATGTTTCGCAGACCCTCTTTGAAGATCGCAGCTGCCAGTACGGTCGCCGTCGTCGTACCGTCACCCGCCTCGTCGGCTGTGTTGGAAGCGACCTCTTTGACCAGTTGGGCACCCATGTTTTCGATTGCGTCCGCCAGCTCGATCTCTCTGGCTACGGAGACGCCGTCTTTGGTGATGCTCGGTGCGCCGAAACTCTTCTGAATCAGGACATTGCGGCCTCTTGGCCCCATCGTCACCTTGACTGCATCGCTCAGTTTTTTGACACCTTCGTAGAGTTCGTTTCTCGCCGTGTCTGAAAATTTTACTTCTTTTGCCATATTCTAATCCCCCTTGATTATTTTAAGATTCCTAAGATATCGTCCGTGTTGAGTACCAGATACTCCTCACCTTCGAGTGTGATGTCCGTGCCGGAGTATTTTGCAAATACGACAGTATCATCCTTTGCAATTTCGCCGTCTTCAGCCACTTCGCTGCTGATCGCGACGACTTTTCCCATCAGTGGTTTCTCTTTGGCATTGTCGGGAATGATAATGCCTGAAGCGGTTTTCGCTTCCTCTTCCACTCTCTTGACTAAAACTCTCTGACCTAACGGTGTAAAGTTCATGTCTGACTCCTTCTTTATTAAGTTTTGTGAACGATTGTTGATATATCAAGCTTCATATTGTTAAGCGATGAAATTCTACAATAAAAATTGATGAATGTCAAGAGGTTTCCGAAAAAAATGCATAATAACTTAGTCTTTATGACTAAAGAATAGTGATTTATTGTTTTGTATAGTAGGAAGATGCCTGGCATGCAGTGCGGTGATGCGCGCCGCGGTTTTCTCTTTTTTGTCACTGTTTAATAGTTTTGTAAGAAAATTTCAACTATAATCCACTCTCAATTTTATTTGTGGCAAGGTAGCTCAGCTGGTTTAGAGCGCTGGTCTCATAAGCCGGAGGTCGGGGGTTCAAGTCCCCCCCTTGTCACCACTTCCTTCTATATATATAGACAACTATTTCCCTGCATAAAATTTTCCGTTGTTGATTCTGAGCAGATTGTAACTGTTTTGTTATGCACTTTTCCTATACTTCGTCTGTCGGACAAGGAGTGGCATATGCAGGCGAGCGACGGAAAAAAATCACTACATGAAAAGATAACGGAAATCTATCATAAATTACACGATAGAAAACGCAAACTTGCCGAGGCTGAGGATCATGCCAAAAGAGAGAAACATACGGCAAAAATCGACAAACTGCTCAAAAAACTGATCAAAAAGAAGCGTAAACTCTATAAGCATGAGATCAGAGATGCCCGCAAACTGAAACAGAATGGTATTTTGATCCCGCTTGCGCCCGGTGACGAGGGGTGTGTCTTCACGGACGAGGTATCTGCGTACGGGGATTTGCAGGCGTTGGCGGAGGTAAACCGTTGGAGAGATAAAGTGCTTTGGATCGATCTGGAGCATGAGGAGGAGCGGATCATACGCTTATCGTAGTGGTTTGGGATTGTCTATCCCGAACTATGCTATGATACGGCTTGAAAAAAGTATGAATCGCAAAAAGGAGTCAACGATGCAAAAACGAGACGATCTGGATCTGAACCACTTCAGGGAACTGCTGCTCAAAGAGAAAGCGCGACTGGAGGCGGAGATCGCAGCCGTACGGCAGGAGGTCGATACGATCGCGGCCGAAGATGAGATAGACGATGTCGAGGATATGGCGGAGCTGGCCGTGGACAACGACCGGGATCAGGGCGTACTCAAAGCGCTGCAAACGGAGCTGCAGGATGTCGAAGATGCACTCAGAAAGATCGCGGAGGGCAGCTACGGCTTCGACGAAAAGACGGGCGCCCCGATCCCCAAAGCACGACTGGAAGCCTATCCCGCAGCAAGAACCGCCTGATGGCATCGGGGAGAAAACGCGCAGATATCAGAGCCGGTCTGCATGTACGGATCGTATGCAAACAGGATCAGCGTAGCGGCAAGCTGACGGAGGGGATCGTCAGAGATATCCTGACCAATTCTCCGAGCCATCCGCATGGGATCAAAGTGCGTCTGGAGGATGGTGCCGTCGGGCGTGTCAAAGAGATACTCCCGGCATGAAAGCGCCTCCGAAAAGCGCCTCTTTTATGCAGGTGCTGCGGCGCAGTCTGCTGGGATTTGGCGCGATGATGCCGATGATTCTGGGTGTGGTCGGGCTGGTCGGGCTCTTTCAGGCGGTGATCACGCCCGCATTGCTTCACAGACTCTTCACCGGAAATCTGCTCTACGACACGCTGATCGGGACGGTCGCCGGCGGTGTGGCGGCAGGGCAGGCGATGGTCAGCTATATTATCGGCGGCGAACTGCTCAAAGAGGGGATCTCGATGTATGCGGTAGCGGCCTTTGTCCTCTCGTGGGTGACGCTGGGCGTGGTGCAGCTGCCGCTGGAGGTCGAAGTGCTGGGGTTGCGCTTTACGATCGTGCGCAATCTGCTGGCGTTTTGCTTCACGATCCTCATCGCGCTGGCGACGGTAGCGACGGTGGAGTGGCTCTCATGAGCAGGCCGAAACAGAGCCGGCCGCCTCTCAAAGGGGTGCGGTTCCTGATTGTGGTGCTGCTGCTCTTTGGTCTGCTCTTTCTCATCTCCCCGCAAAAGGGGATGCTCGCACTCGCAAAAAGCCTCTCCGTGCTGAAGATATTGATACCGATCTTCGCCGTCGTGATCCTACTGATGGCGCTGATCGGTTATCTGACACAGGGGAAAAGCCGGCTCGAAAATCTCGCGCGTCAGAGGGGTGCGAAGGGGTGGTTCTGGGCACTCTTCATCGGATTGCTGAGTCATGGGCCGATGTATGCATGGTATCCTGTGCTCGACCAGCTGCGCCGCAAAGGGCTCAGGGACGGCTATATCGCGACCTTCTTCTACGCCAGAGCGGTCAAACTGCCGCTCTTGCCGCTGATGGTGGACTATTTCGGTCTCAGATTCACCGTGGTACTGACACTCTATATCATCATCGGATCGCTGCTTCAGGGGTGGCTGGTCGAACGCATCGGGCATGTAGATTAGTATAGATCGATTTCTGAAATCATTATCATAAAAAACTTAAAAGCATAGGATTTTCTCCCTTCATCTCTCTGTAAAAAATCCTCTTGTGAAGTGTTGAAACACTATTCATACTTATAAAATTCATTTTTGTTATCATAATTATAACATAACAAAAATTTATAAAATATATTCCTCTTTCAACTTTTTTTAAATAAGAAAATGTGATAATTTATCGTGTGTAAAAATCATTACAGGAGGATTCTATGAGTCACAAAACGCTGATGTCTGCAGTTGCTGCAGCGACACTTTTGTCGATGTTTGCCGCCTCGCAAGCCCAGGCATACGACAAAAACCCGCCTTTCAAACTAAAAAACCTCAATATGGTCGAGTTCGAGCATAACGGCAAAAGAATGAAGGGGTATCAACCCAAAAACGACTACAATGTATTTATCAACTACGAGTTGGGTATGCACTGTGTCGGTTTTGAGATGAGTTACTGCTGTGTCATTCCGCCATACAACTCTATCCAGGCACAGGCGATCAAGTCGGGCAAATACGGGAGGCTGCCCAAGCTGCTGACCCCCGACGACAATGTCAAACTCTACTACTATACCCGGGACAACTCCTACAGTGAAGGTAACAAGATGAAGTACTGGTCCGTCCCCAAAGATGTGGACGGCGACGGGCACTTCGACACGCCGGGCGACAATGTCGCCAACTATGTCTGGACGCACCTCTACATCTACAAAGATCTCGAAGGGACGATTCCTTCCGGTGCGACCGACAAAGATCGCCTCAGAATCGGACGACAGGTCAAGGTACGCTTCGACTGCGGTCCGAGCGGAAAGCCGATGGCAGGAGGCTATCTGGAGTATGCCGGCAAGGAGGGTGGCAATATCGTCATGACCGACACGCTCGTGCCGGCGGTCAAAAATGTCAAGCTGACGCTGACGGCAGCGCATATCTGGGATGCACTCGGATTGCCGCTGACGGCGTTCAACGACAGCACCAGAAGAGGTACGATCCGATCGGTGACCGAAAAAGATTTCCAGCCGTTCCAGTACTCGACGGTAGAGCTCCATACGGGGCAGGGCAAACCGATGCGAGACACGATGGGACATGCCATCTCCTACTTCGGTACCAACCCCGTCGATATCCCCAACTGCTACGCATGTCACTCCCGAAACGGAAAAGCGGCGCAGATGGCCAGAGACGAGGGGCTGAAGTTTTCGGACAAAGAGTACGCTTACTGGAAAAGCTATCCCGACGAGAGCGAATACATGGCGCGTCTGGCAGAGGCTTCGATCAATATCCTCTCCCTGCATGACGCCCACCACAAGACCAATTTTCTGAGCGACTACCACTCCGATGCACCGGGCAACAGACTGGGCAAAATCGGTATGGTCAACTGTGCCGACTGTCACGGTGACAATGTCTCCGGAAACCTCCAGGAGCCGCGCCCGACCGCCACAGGCTACAAAGCGGTCAAAGCGAAGACACTGACCGAAGCGATCCACGGCTTCCACCTCGCGATGGTACCGATGCCCGATGCGGCAGGTCGCAGCCAGGCATGCCAGTCGTGTCACCCGACTCACTTCCAGAATCCGAGTATGAACGACGATACCAACCCGTATCGCGTCACCGACCGCTACGGCGAAGGCCGCTTCTCCAAAGGCGATATCCGAAAATCGGGCGGAGGCTGCTATGTCAGACGCGACGCACACTCCAACCCCAACGCCAAGCCGCCGTTCTTCCTCAATGCCTACGGAAAGTGGCAGCTGGAGAATGTCTCCAAAAAGGATGAGCATGGTCGCAGCACCAGAATGCGCGGTCTCTACTGCACCAACTGTCACACCAAAGTGGCGCAGAAGATGTACGCACTGGACAATCTGACCCACGACAGCATGCAGCAGGGAGATACGATCCGCAACAAATCGCTCAAAGAGATCATCAAGGCCGTCGCAAACGGCGATGCGAACTACTTCGCTTCACTGGCCGATCCGAAAGCGACGGGTGCCAATGAAGTGCTCAAATACTACACCGAGCATGCATCGGCGGTACTGGTCAAAAACATCGGCAAAAACGGCAACCTCGATCTGAAACCGTGGAACCATCCTGCCGGCGGCGATGTACCGTACAAAGCGGCATCGGGCGGTAACGACTGGTGGCTGGCAGCGAGTGAGCCGCACTGTGCCGATTGTCACGTAGCGCCGTTTGTCGAGCAGGATACGGGCGGTAAATATTTCCCGATCGACCAGCCCAACAAATATTCGCTCTACCGCTACTCCAAAGGGCACGGCAACATCGCATGTCAGACCTGTCACGAGTCTACCCACGGCCTCTACTCTACACGTTACGACGGTGAAGAGCGTACGGTCGATCTGACGACCCATCAGCAGGCGCTCCAGTACAGCCCCGACGGCAAATATGCCGGACCGGTCACCTGCGTCGTATGTCACACCGTCAACAAAAAAGGTGTGCCTCTGCAGCTGAAAGGTACCGACTATGAGAACGACTACTGGGCATCCGTGACCCTCGCGCACTTCATGCGTGCCGGTGATCAGAAGCTCTCCGTCGAGGAGTTGGTACAGAAGTACCCATATAAGAAATCTGCACAGATCGTCAAGACGAGCTGGAAGTAGGTGCCCACTATTGTACGCCCCCTCTTCGGGGGTGTATATTGATACGAGCTTCTCTCGTGAGAGGTTGGTATCAGTATCAGAATATGAAGGAGAGAGCATGCGTAGAGTTACGATGATGACGGCAGCGGCAGCGATGCTTTGCAGTGCGCTGCATGCAGAGATCGTCAAGGAGTATTTCCCCAACGGCAAAGTGAGAACGGAGACCAATTATCTGGACGGGACACACACCAAAAGCCGGGAAGGGATCAAAGAGGGGCTGCAGCGCGCTTACTACGCCGGAGGCCAGCTCGCCTACGAAGTGACCTACCGCAACGACAAGAGAGACGGTATCATGAAGTGGTACGACAGAGAGGGGCATCTGATTGAGGAGATGCCCTACAGGATGGGCAAACGCCACGGTGTCGAAAAGAGCTATTTCCCCGGCGGCAAACTGAAACACACCGTGCGCTACATCGACGACATGAAAGAGGGCGATGAGAAATCGTTCTACGAAAATGGCCAACTTGCGCTGATCGCGCACTGGCGCCACAACAAAAAAGAGGGAATTCAGAAAGAGTACCGTATCGACGGGACGCTGCTGACACAGGTACGCTACCGTAACAACTACAAAGAGGGCATGCAGGAGTGGTACGACAAAGCGGGACGCGTGACCCGCAAGGAGCTCTACAAGATGGATCGTCCCGTACAGCTGATGGCCAAAATCGAGGGCAAAAAAGCCGACGACCGTATCCTGATCAAAGGGCTCGACTTCTCACCCAAGCCGGCGCGTTGATCGCGGCAAAATAGTCACGCGGGTGTCGTCTGCTCTCTCTGCGGCGCTTGCGTACACGAAGGCATGCGGCTCGTGACGATCCGAATATGGTGCCGCTGCAGCCTCTCTCCCCGATAGATATAGAGTTGGCGCGTCTCCTCTTCCAGCTCGAAGAGGAGTCTCTTGCCGCGCGGGCTCTCATACTCCCAGCATCTGCGCTCCGTACGATTGTCGAACTGCTTGAGCCGGCCGCCGGAGCGCGTCATCATCATATACCAGTTGCCGTTGCCGTCCTTGGTATATCCCAGTGCGGCAGGGTGCTCGGGCATCTCCTGCGGATCGCAGAGATATTTGCAACTCTCGACCTGCTCGTCGCGGTAGAGGATACGACGGTATCGCGTATCGTCCCTGTGCGCATCGTTGTCTGAGGCGAATCCGATCGCTTCGGTCCCCAGCATCGCATAGAGTCCCGGGCAGAAGCACTTCTCCTCTATCAACCTGTAGGCATATATGATGAAGTTGTTGGCACGGTCTTTGGCGAGCTCGAGTTCGACGGTGCTCTCGTCGTCGCATGCCTGCAGCAGATAGCGTGCGATCGGCGCATTGGCGGTATCGCCCGTGACGCTGCATCCGAGAGAGCGGTACTCTGCATCGCTATCTTCCATCTTCAGTCTCAGCATTCGGCTACGGTTTTTGAACAATCCAAGCGGGTCGAACATGGCGTACTCCTTCATGTGTCACTTCTGGTAAATCGGAAATTTCGCTTAAAACATTAATTTAAATGAAAGATTTTGCAAATTTTTGATAGATTAGATGATTAGTTTAAGAATAATATAAAAACTTGACAAAACATACGGAAAACTGTACAAAAAGATAAAAAAAGTGTCTGTTTTATCTCATATTAAATATATAATAGTAGAATTACAGCATATTTAATAAGTTATAGATTACATGTTGTTTAGTAAACCGTATGCTATATACTGCTTTATGTGCGGTTTAACATACTTTTGTTACTATTTATACATGGAATCTAACGACTTATTCAATATTCTGCATAACGCTGTGGAAGCACAGTATTTTGGCAAGAAAATCAGCCAAAAAGAGATGGCAGAACGACTTGGTGTTTCGATGCGGACCTATCAGGACTGGCGTCTGGGCAACTCCAAACCGCAGGCAGTGCCCGCGATCTTCAAGATGCTCGCAGAGCTGGATGAAGAGGACCTTGTACACCTTGTCAGAAAGATTTCAAAAGGATTTCAGAATGACCAAACTCACCCGCATGGAAAGAGAGGCTTTGGATAATCTCTTCATAGGACTCCCCGTACACAAAGAGAGCCTGATCGCCAGAATCAGACGACTTTTCCGCCGCTACTTCTAACTCCCCCACTATTATATGAACGATCTGAGGGCGTATCGTGCCAGCAGGTCGCACAGAGACCGCACATATTTCGCACATACCCATACTCGCATGCGCATACATATACGCATGCATATAAATATCTATATTTATGGTTAGCAAAAGTGCTGCATGTATAGTTTAGTCAAATAGACTCAATATAATTCAGCAAAAAAATTCAATAACCCCTTGACAAGATGAGACTAAAGTTGTATAATAACGGAAAAATTATCGCAAAGGTGACTTTGGGATAGTGAAAGGAGTCAAATGTGAGTCAGAAGAGACATAGACGCAAAGCGCATGAGGAAGAGGTAGAAGAGACCAAAGCCGAAGCGCAGGAGCAGGAAGAGACGCAAGAGGAGTCCGAAGAGGCGCAGGAAGCATGCGCCACGGAGGAGGAGCGTATCGCAGAGCTCGAGGAGAAGGTCAAAGAGCTCGAGGATCAGCGTCTGCGCGATCTTGCCGAATTTGAAAATATCAAAAAGCGGCTGGAGCGTGAGAAGCAGCAGGCGATCGCCTATGCGCATGAGCAGTTCGCACGCGACTTGCTCGCCGTGATCGATTCACTCGACAATGCCCAGTTGAGTGTGGACGATACGCAGGAGAGCGAAGAGGCGCTGCACCAGATCAAAGAGGGTATCGCCCTGACGCTGGAGCAGTTCAAAAAAGTCTTCGCCAAGCATGGTATCGAACTGGTGGATATGGAAGAGGGATTCAATCCCAATTTTCACGAAGCGGTCATGCAGGTAGAGAGTGATGCGCACCAGAAAGGCGATATCGTACAAGTCCTGCAAAAAGGGTACAAAATCAAAGAGAGAGTATTAAGACCTGCGATGGTCTCGATAGCGAAATAAACCAACAAGGAGAAAGAGCAATGAGCAAAGTAATAGGAATAGATTTAGGAACAACCAATTCATGTGTCGCGGTATACGAAGGCGGAGAAGCGAAAGTCATCCCCAACAAAGAGGGTAAAAACACCACCCCTTCCATCGTCGCATTTACCGACAAAGGCGAAGTCCTCATCGGTGATCCGGCCAAACGGCAGATGGTCACCAACCCGGAGAAGACCATCTACTCCATCAAGAGAATCATGGGTCTGATGTGTAACGAGTCGGCTGCCGAAGAGGCGAAAAAACGACTCCCCTATCATGTCGTGGACAGAAACGGCGCATGTGCGATCGAAGTGGACGGCAAGACCTATACACCGCAGGAGATCTCCGCGAAGGTCCTGACCAAACTGAAAGAGGATGCCGAAGCCTATCTGGGCGGCGGCGTGACCGATGTCGTCATCACCGTACCGGCATACTTCAACGACAGCCAGAGAAAGGCGACACAGGAGGCGGGTACGATCGCGGGTCTGAATGTGGTCCGCATCATCAACGAGCCGACGGCGGCGGCACTCGCCTACGGTCTGGACAAAAAAGAGGCCGAGCAGATCTGTGTCTACGATCTGGGCGGCGGTACATTCGATGTCACGGTACTGGAGACGGGAGACAATGTCGTAGAGGTACTGGCGACCGGCGGTAACGCATTCCTCGGCGGTGACGACTTCGACAACCGGCTGATCGACTGGCTGGTAGAGGAGTTCAAGAGTGAGAGCGGCATCGATCTCAAAGGCGATGTCATGGCGCTGCAGAGACTCAAAGAGGCAGCGGAAAATGCCAAAAAAGAGCTCTCCAGTGCGACCGAGACGGAGATCAACCTGCCGTTCATCACAGCCGACGCGAGCGGTCCGAAGCACCTCGTCAAAAAGGTGACCAGAGCGAAATTCGAATCGCTGATCGAAGATCTCGTCGAAGAGACGATCACCAAAATCGAAGAGGTCCTCAAAGATGCAGGCGTGAGCAAAAACGACATCAAAGAGGTCGTAATGGTCGGTGGTTCTACCCGTGTGCCGATGGTACAGGAGCGCGTCAAAGCCTTCTTCGGCAAAGAGCTGAACAAATCGGTCAACCCCGACGAAGTGGTCGCGATCGGTGCGGCGATCCAGGGTGCGGTCATCAAAGGTGATGTCAAAGATGTCCTCCTGCTGGATGTGACACCTCTGAGCCTCGGTATCGAGACACTCGGCGGCGTGACCACCAAAGTGATCGAGAAAGGTACGACGATTCCGGTCAAAAAGACACAGACCTTCTCGACTGCGGAAGACAACCAGCCGGCCGTGACGATTCATGTCGTACAGGGTGAGAGAGAGTTCGCCAAAGACAACAAATCGCTCGGCCAGTTCAATCTCGAAGGTATCCCGCCGGCACCACGAGGCGTGCCTCAGATCGAGGTAACCTTCGATATCGATGCCAACGGTATCCTGACCGTCAGCGCCAAAGACAAAGCGAGCGGCAAAGAGCAGCAGATCAAGATCACCGGCTCTTCAGGACTCAGCGAAGAGGAGATCCAGAAGATGGTACAGGATGCGGAAGCGCACAAAGCCGAAGATGAGAAGCGCAAAGCGCTCGTCGAGGCGAAAAACCAGGCCGACGCACTGGTCCACCAGACCGAGAAGTCGCTGGCCGATCTCGGTGACAAAGTCGACGCAGGCGAGAAAGCGAAGATCGAAGGTCTTCTGAACGAGCTCAAAGAGCTGCTCAAGGATGAGAATGTCACCAAAGAGCAGATCGACGCGAAGGTCAAAGAGCTGACCGAAGCGAGCCACAAACTGGCCGAAGCTGCCTATCAGAAAGAGCAGGCCGGAGCGGCAGGCGGTGAACAGGCTGCCGGTGGCGCGAAAAAAGATGACGACGATGTCATCGATGCGGAAGTGGAATAACCCTCCGCAGATAGCCGGGCCGGGGGCTTCCCCGGCTTTTTTTTAGTTTTTTAAACAAAAATGCAAATGCAACGCTACGAACACCCCTTTGACCCGATCCTCTTCCCCGATACCGAAACGCTGATACTCGGTACATTCCCCAGTCTCGACTCATTTCGATACGACTTCTACTACGCACACAAACGCAACCAGTTCTGGAAAATACTCTCTCAGATTTTCGGTATGCCGGTCCAGACGCATACGGAGCGGATCGCACTGCTGCAGCATGCGAGGATAGGGCTGTGGGATATCGTCGCCTCATGCGAGCGGCGCAACTCTGCCGACAGCAATCTGAAAAAGTGCACGCTGCATGATATTCCTGCACTGCTGGCGCGCCATCCCTCGATCAGGCAGATCGCCTTCACGGGCAAAAAGGCGGCAGCACTCTATATGCGCCAATACAGCGATCTGCCGGTCGAGACCGTGACGCTCCCCTCACCATCCCCCGCCTATGCGGCGATGTCGCCGGAAGCGAAACGGGAGATTTACGCACAGGTGCT
>CAYLLC010000010.1:0-33624 GCA_964384355.1 uncultured Sulfurospirillum sp.
TTTAAAATCGTTTGAAAAAGAGGTAGCGGTGGATATCGATGCGTCGGTTGAGCAGGACGCAGAGTTTGATGCCGTAGAGGAAGATAATCCACGAAAAGTAGATCCAGATCAGAAAGAACATGATCGTACTGAAAGAGCCGTAGAGCGAGGTGTAGGTCTTGTTGAAGGTGACATAGTAGACGAAGAGCGCTTTGGAGATGTACCAGATCAGCGAAGCGGCGAAGGAGCTGATGAGTGCGGCGCGTTTGTGGACATAGAGGTTGGGGGCGATCTTGTAGACGATATAGAAGACAAACCAGATCACCGCGTAGGATGTGATCGAGAGGATATCGATCCAGTGGGTATAGCTGAAGTGCTGCAGCAGCAGGTTGGCCCGGATCGTCAGGTAGAAGGATGCCGCCACGCCCAGCGGCATCAGGATCACCATCGTCAGGTAGATCGAGATGGAGTGCCAGAATTTCCGGGGTTCGACACCGTAGATTTTGTTGACCACATATTCGAAGTCGTCGAAAAACATCACCGAGACATAGAGGACGAAGACCAGCCCGAGCATCCCCATCTTGTCGGCGTTCTCCATAAAGGCGTCGATATTCTGCGAAATCGTCTCATGCTGCATCGGTAGGATCGCGGAGAAGATGAAGTGCTTCATGTGTTCGAGGTAGGGTGCGAAGATCTCCAGATGGATGAAGAGATAGAGCGAGATCAGCAGCACGGGAATCAGTGCCAGTATCGTGTGAAAACTGAGCGACGAGGCGTAGTGGAGCAGATTGTGGTCGACGAAGTACTCCTTCAGGCGCTTTCTGTCGACCGCAAAATGCATTGTTTTCAGCCTATCCGTCGAGGGCCATCTTGCCCGGGTTGAGGATGTTGTTGGGGTCGAAGGCGTGTTTGATCGCGCGAAAGAGGTTGATCTCCTCTTCGCTGAAGGCGATATTCATGAAGGGGGCTTTGCTCAGGCCGATGCCGTGCTCGCCGCTGAGCGTGCCGCCCATATCGACCGTGATCCGAAAGATCTCTTCGATCGCCTTGTGTCCGATCTCCAGCTGCTTCGGATCGCTGCCGTCGACCATGACATTGGTATGGACATTGCCGTCTCCGGTGTGTCCGAAGCAGGGGATTTTGACACCGTACTTTTCGGAGACCTTCGCGATCTCCTCGAGCAGGCGCGGCAGCTCGGAGCGGGGTACGGTGATATCTTCGTTGATCTTTTTGGAGCCGTAGATCGTGATCGACTGGCTGGCGTTGCGTCTGGCAAACCAGAGATCCGCCGCCTCTTGCGCATCTTTGGCGATCTCAAAAGTGCTGCAGCCGTTGGCTTTGAAGACCTTCTCGATCTCTTCGAGCTGATACTCCAGATCGATATCGAGATTGCCGTCGACATCGGTCACCAGCAGCGCACCCGCATCGGTCGGCAACCCTTTGTGAAACTTCTCCTCCACCGCACGGATCGTCAGATTGTCCAGAAACTCCATCGCCACGGGCGTGATACCCGCCGCGAAGGTTTTGTAGACGGCGCGCATCGCATCCTCGACGGAGGGGAAGATCCCCATCGCCGTTTTGCTCAGTTTCGGTTTGGAGAGGAGCTTGAGGGTGATCTCGGTGATGACGGCGAGGGTCCCTTCGCTCGCGACGAGGATGCCCGCGATGTTGTAGCCCGCGACATCCTTGATCGTCTTTTTGCCCGCACGGATCACATCGCCGTTGGGCAGGACCGCGCGCAGCGCCATGACATAATCTTTGGTGATGCCGTATTTGCTGGCACGCATGCCGCCCGCATTCTCCGCGACATTGCCGCCGAGCGTCGTATACTCCTGGCTGGCGGGATCGGGCGGGTAAAAGAGCCCGACCGCCTCGGCCGCCCGCTGCAGATCCATGTTGATCACGCCGGGCTGGACGACGGCGACCATATTGTCCATATCGATTTCGAGGATTTTGTTCATGTGCTTTTCGAAGCCCAGCACGATACCGCCGTTGGCAGGGAGCGCCCCGCCGGTAAATCCGCTCCCCGCACCGCGGGGTGTGATGACGATGTGGTGTGCGTTGCAGTAGCGGAGGATCTCGCTGACATCCTCTTCGCTGCGCGGGAAGAGGACCGCATCGGGCTCGTACCGCGTGCGCGTCGCGTCGTAGGAGTAGGCGAGCATGTGCGCCTTGTCGTCGTAGACATTCTCCTCTCCGACGATCTCTCTGAATGCCTTGATATGCTTTTTATCCATCATTTCTGAATCCCCAGCACTTTTTTGTAGTAGCGGTTGTAATCCCCGATACTCTCGTCCGAGAGGATACCGCCCAGACGGTTCTTGATTCTGGGGATTCGGGAGTAGAAGGGCTGCATGCTGCGCTTCGCATCGATCGCTTCGGGAAGGGGCTCGCGCGCGACGATGCGGAAGCTCTCACAATCGACGAAATAGCCCTCACGGTCTACGGCGAAGTAGAGCAGGCCCAGATCGTTCTGGACGCATGCTTTGTAGAAGTCGCGTTTGGCAGGCTGGGGCGTATGGTCGAAATAGAGTGCCGAAGCGAAGAGATCGGGGTGAATCACATCGAGTGCGCGGTGACCGAGGAGAAAGCGCTTGTAGGCAGTTTCGTCGGGGACGATCGGCAGGACTCTGTTGTAGAGGTAGCCCAGGATGACGATATCCCCCTGTTGGGGAGCGATTCTGTACTGCGGGAGCGCCTTCTGGCGGAGGCGCCTGTATCTTTGAAATCTGAGGGTGGTTTTGCCCTCTTTGCTTCCGGTGACGATCGCCGTGGCGATGATGGCGCTGTGACGGTCGTCGAACTTGTGCAGGACGATACCGCTGCTGCCCGGCGCCGCACCGCTCAGGGCGACGACGGCATGATCACCGTGCACTTCACCGAGTATCGCCTGTTGCGGTACGGGCGCGAACTGGGCATGCAGCAGACTCCAGCCTGCCACTATAAAGAGTAAGATTCGTTTCATTGCAGAGTTACCTTCTGATAATATTGATGGGGTAGATTATACAAAATATTGGTTAAAGTGCCTCTATGCCTCAGGTAGCGGTCATTTTTATTTTAATGTAGTATAATTTTTGGCTTATAAAAAAGATGAACGGAGCGCGTTGATTTTGAGACAGATCGTGATTTTGCTGCTGCTTGGATGGTACTCTGCCCTCAGCGGTTATGAACTCTATGAAAATATCGTCGAAGACCACGTCTGGAAGCGGGGGGAGACGCTGCTCGCATTTATGGAGGAGAACGATCTTCCGCTCTCGCTCTACTACAACCTTGACGACGACGAAGAGAAGCTCTCGGCAGATATCCGAAGCGCCACCGTCTATCAGATCCTGCGCGACGACAAAAAAGAGATACGCCAGGTGCTGATCCCGCTCAATGAAGAGTTGCAGATCCATATCTACCGGGAGTCGGAGGGCAACTATACGCTGCAGCTCGATCCGATCCGCTATCAGACGCGAAGACGCACGCTCGCGATGAAGCTCGGATCGATCTTCTCCAAAGATATCGTCGACCGGACGGGCAACTTCCCGCTTGCCGTCGCGCTGGAGCGGCTCTTTCGCAAGCAGGTCCCCTTCGAGAAGCTCAGGAAAGGGGACGAAGTGATCGCCTTCTATACCGAAAAGATGCGTATGGGCAAATTTTACGGTACGCAGAAGGTCGATTCGGCGGTGATCAAGACGCGGAAAAACACCTATATGCGTTTTCTGGCCGACGACGGCAACTACTACGACGAGAGAGGCCGTTCGTTCGAGGGATCCTCCTTTATCGTGCCTTGCAAATATCGCCGTATCTCTTCGCGTTTTACGCTGAAGCGGTGGCATCCGATCCTGCACAAATTCCGCGCGCACCACGGTATCGACTATGCCGGAGCGGTCGGTACGCCGATCCATGCCGCCAACGACGGAAGAGTGATCTTCATGGGGCGAAAGGGGGGATACGGCAATACGATCGTCATGCAGCACAAAGGGGGATACAAAACGCTCTACGGACACCTGAGCCGCTTCAACAACCGTGTCCGCGGCAAAACGGTCAAAAAGGGGACGATTATCGGCTATCTGGGAAATACCGGCATGAGCACCGGGCCGCATCTGCACTTCGGTCTCAGTCTCAACAACCGATGGATCGATCCCGCCAGAAAGATCGTCATCACCAAACAGCTGCACGGTGCCAGGCTGCATGCCTTTTTGCGAGAGGTGAAAGCGTATCAAAAGAGGATCGCGGCAATGACGCGCAAACTTGAGCAAACGGAGGGGAAAAGCCATGAGCAAAGCGGAAAAAATTGAACACTACAAAGGGTTGATAGAGTCCTATCTGAAAGATCCCGAGCACTCCGATATCCCGATATCGGATGTCGCCAGAGCGCTGCGCAAAATCGCGAAACTCGACGAAGCGCTCTTCAACCACTATCTGCAGAAGATCCCCAACGAATATCTGGGTGACATCGCACTGGAGCTGCCGGAGAAGTATCTGCGCGGCGTCGTCGACGAGCTCGACAGCGAATCGCTCAAAGAGGTGATCGAAGAGCTCGAGAGTGACGACGCGACCGACCTGATACAGGATATCGAAGAGATCGACAAAGAGAAGGCCGACGAGATCCTCTCCTCGATGGACGAAGAGGATCAGGAAGAGATCAAGATGCTCAAGCGCTACGACGAAGAGCAGGCGGGTGCGCACATGCAGACCGAGCTCTTCTCGGCCAACATCGACGAGACGGTCGAATCCTCCATCGAGCGGCTCAAAAAGCTCAAGGCGGAGGGAGAGCTGGAGAATGTGCATCAGGTCTATATCACGGGGACCTTCGGCAAGCTGATGTTCGCCATCCCGCTGGAGGATCTGCTGACATTCGATTTCAAGAAGCCTTACAAAGATCTGCTGATAGGCCGGGAAGAGGATTTCAAGCCGATTTTCGTCCATGATACCGACAATATCCGTGAGGTGGCGAAACTCTTCAGCGAGCATGACCTCTCCGCGATTCCCGTCGTCAATGCACAGAACGAGCTGGTCGGGCGGATCACCTCCGACGATATCTACGACATTCTCGAAGAGCAGGCGACGGAGCAGATCTACAACCTCGCCGGTGTCGACGACGAAGCGGAAGAGGAGGAGGATGTCTTCGAAGCGGGCAAGAAGCGTGCGACATGGCTGCTGATCAACCTCCTGACCGCGATTCTCGCCTCCTTCGTGATTCAGATGTTCGATGCGACGATCCAGTCCTATGTGGCGCTGGCGGTGCTGATGCCGATCGTCGCTTCGATGGGCGGCAACGCCGGCACCCAGACGCTCACCGTCACCGTCCGTCAGCTGGCACTCGGGGATATCGAGCTGAGCAACGCCAAAGAGACGATCAAAAAAGAGGTGCTCCTCTCGCTCGCCAACGGCCTGCTCTTCGCGCTGCTGCTGGGGATCATCTCCTGGATCTGGTTCGGGGAGGTGCGGCTGGGCTTCGTCATCGCGGCATCGATGGTGATCAATCTGCTGATGGCCGGTTTCTTCGGTGCGATGATCCCGCTGGTGCTCAAACGCCTCAACATCGATCCGGCGGTCGGTTCGACGGTGATCCTGACGACGGTGACCGATGTGGTCGGTTTCTTCAGTTTTCTGGGGCTCGCCTCGATCTTTCTGGTGAAGTAGCGGGATGATCAAGATCGACAAAATCACCCCGTGCGACGATCCGCAGTTTATCAAACCGCTGCGGGTCTACTACCACCAAAACGGTGTCGCGAAGCGCTGGGAAGTGGTCCGTACGCATGACAGCGTGGCGATTCTCCTCTACGAGCGTGCTGCGGATGCCTTCGTACTGGTCAAACAGATCCGCCCCGCGATCTACCTCAAAAACGGCGACGGCTGGACCTATGAGCTCTGCGCAGGCCTGATCGACAAAGCGGACAAGAGCATCGAGACGATCGCCAGAGAAGAGATTCTCGAAGAGTGCGGCTACGATGTGGCGGAGGAGCAGCTGGTGCGCATCACCTCCTTTTTCACGGCGGTCGGATTCGCCGGCGGGGAGCAGACCCTCTTCTACGCGGAGGTTGACGAGGGGATGCGCATCGGATCCGGCGGCGGTATCGACGACGAGATGATCGAAGTGGTCCGGCTCCCTCTGGCGGAGGCGCGACGCTTCATGTTCGACGAGAGCCGGGCCAAGACACCGGGCCTGCTCTTCGCTTTCATGTGGTTTTTCGCACACTTCGACCGTTGAGACTCCATCTCCCTTCACCGCTGCAGCAGGCCCGGTTCGACGGGCTCTCCCTCTATATCAAGCGCGACGACCTGATCGATCCCGACTTCAGCGGCAACAAAGCGCGAAAATTCGCCTGGCTGCTCGAAGCGCCGCTGCCCCATATCCGAGAAATCATCTCCCACGGCTCCGCCCAGTCCAATGCGATGTACTCCCTGAGCGTGCTGGCCCGCATGCGCGGATGGCGCTTTCGCTACTATGTCGACCATATCGCGGGGTATCTGCGCTCACATCCGCACGGCAACTATCTCGCCGCGCTCCAAAACGGCATGCAGATCGTCGAAGGCAAGCCGCCCGAAGAGAGCGAACCGGATCAACTCATGATCGAAGAGGGCGGACGCCGCAGAGAGGCGGCAGAGGGGATACGGGCACTGGCCGAAGAGCTGAAGATACAGCTGAAGGGGGAAGCGGTCGATATCTTTCTTCCGTCGGGCACCGGAACGACCGCTTTCTATCTGCAGCAGTACCTTCCCTGGCGGGTCTATACGACCCCTTGCGTGGGAGATGCCGCCTATCTGCGGCGGCAATTCGCGACGCTCGCTACGGATAGATCGCGCATGCCCGTGATCCTCGAGAGCGAAAAAAAGTACCATTTCGGGAAGCTTTACCGTGAATTTTTCAAAATTTGGGTAGAATTGAGAGATCAGACCGATATCGAGTTCGATCTGCTCTACGATCCGAAGGGATGGATCACGCTGCTTGCAAACCGCAGCCGTTTCGCGCACCGGATTTGCTATATCCACCAGGGCGGGATCAGAGGCAACGAGAGCATGCTAAAACGATACAAAAGGAAATATGGATGAAGTTGATAAAGCGTTCCGACGCCGATTTTGAGGCGGCGTTCGAGGCACTGCTGGAGCGCGGTGCGATGGATATCGATGCCGTCAGCGGTACCGTCAAATCGATTCTCGATGAGATCAGATCCGAAGGTGATGCGGCGCTGATGCGCCATATCGCGAAATTCGACGGCTGGGAGCCGGTCGCATGTGCCGATCTCGCGATCGATCCCGAAGCGATGCAGGAGGCCTACGATGCGCTCGACGAGACGCTCAGGAGCGCACTGCATCTGGCCTATGACCGTATCTACGACTACCACCGCAAACAGCTGCCCAAATCGTGGCTCGATTTCGAATCCAACGGCTCGGTGCTGGGACAGAAGGTGACGCCGGTCGATCGTGCGGGGCTCTATATCCCCGGCGGCAAAGCGGCCTATCCCAGCTCGCTGCTGATGAATGCGATCCCTGCGATCGTCGCAGGGGTGGAGGAGATCGTCGTCTGCACCCCTACGCCCGGCAACGAGATCAACCGTCTGCTGCTGGCGGCGATGCATCTGTGCGGCATCCGAAAAGCATACCGAGTGGGCGGCGCGAGCGCAATCGGCGCGATGGCCTACGGCACCGACACGATTCCCAAAACCGATGTCATCACGGGCCCCGGCAATATCTTCGTCGCCACAGCCAAAAAGCTGGTCTTCGGGGAGGTCAATATCGATATGATCGCCGGTCCCAGCGAGATCGGCATCATCGCCGATGCGCATGCCAGACCCGACTATCTGGCGATCGATCTGCTGAGTCAGGCGGAGCATGACGAGATGGCGAGCTCCCTGCTGATCACGACCGACGAGAAGGTCGCGGAGGAGACGATCGCCGAAGTCTACCGCCTGCTCGAGACGCTCGATCGCAAGGAGATCGCACGGGCATCGATCGAAAAGCGGGGTGCCGTGATCGTCGTCGCAGATCTCGCCGAAGCGGCTGCCCTGATGAACCGTATCGCGCCGGAGCATCTGGAGCTGATGGTACAGAACCCCTTCGACCTGCTTCCGTCGATCCGGCATGCGGGGGCGATCTTTATGGGGGCCTACACGCCCGAGCCGATCGGCGACTATATCGCTGGTCCCAACCATACCCTCCCCACGGGCGGCACGGCGAGATTCTACTCTCCTCTCAATGTCGAAAACTTCCTGAAGAAGTCTTCGATCATCTCGATGAGCAGAGACGGTATCGACGAACTGGGCCTGGCATGTGCACTGCTGGCAGGTACCGAAGGGCTCGATGCACACCGCAAATCGGTCGAAATCCGGCTGAAGGACTGAGATGAGACGGCTGCCTGCGATACTCCTCTTCGTCTCGCTTCTGCTGCTGGTCGGATGCGGCAGCTCCGACGACGGCAGTGACCGTAACGGCAGCGCAGCAGGGAGTGAGCGGCAGATCTTCGATGTCGCCCCGCCGCAGGAGTGCACGCTCACGACCCGCAAGAAGTTCGTCTACGATGTCTTCCACGACTCCTACCTCTGGGCCGACACGACGCCGGTCGTCGCTTATGAGGATGATCAGCGCTACCCCGACGAGGAGGCGCTGATCGAAGCGCTGAGAGACCCCAAGGACCGATTCAGTTTCACGATGAGCCAGAGAGACTACGACAACTTTTTCGAAGCGGGCAAAACGGTCGGTTACGGTATCTATTTTCAGGTCGAGCGGTCCGAAAACAACGAAACCGCATTCGATATTCTGCTGGTCTATCCCGGTTCTCCGGCCGACCGTGCGGGGCTCAGACGCAGCGATCGGATCACAGGATTGCGGGACGGCAACCAGAGCTATACGATCGATGCGATGCTGCAGGACGACACGCTTTTTGCGCGCTATTTCGAGGGAGAGGAGCGGGTGACGGCACACTTCCTCGTGCGTGATCGCAACGGCACGCAGCGCACGGTCGCCGTCACGCGGGCCGAGTACGATGTCAAATCGGTGATCGACACTGCCGTGCTGGAATCCGATGCCGGGCACCGGGTCGGCTATCTGCTCTTTCAATCCTTCGTCGGCACTTCCGAAGCAGAGCTGACGCAGAGTTTCGACTATTTCAAACGCGCAGGCATCGACGATCTGGTACTCGATCTGCGCTACAACGGCGGCGGCTATATCGCGATCGCCGACCAGCTCGCCTCACTGATCGGCGGCGTGCGCGCATACGGCAAAATCTTCAACAGCGTCGTCTACAACGAAAAGTATAGCCGATACAACAGCCGGATGCCCTTCTATCTCCCCCAAAACTATCTCTCACTGCCGCGGGTCTATATCCTGACGACGCCCAACAGCTGCTCGGCGAGCGAGCTGGTGATCAATTCGCTGCGGGCACGCTCGGTACCGGTCGATGTGGTACAGATCGGGGAGCATACATGCGGCAAACCCTACGGCATGTATCCGCTGCACTACTGCGCCCGCTATCTGCTGGCGGTACAGATGAAAAACGCCAATGCCGACGGTGAGGGTGACTATGTCGACGGTCTGATGCCGACATGCAGTGCTGCAGACGACAGGGAGCATCTCTTCGGCGATCCGCATGAAGGGATGCTGGCGACCGCACTCTACCATATCCAAAACGGCGCCTGTCCGCCGGCTACCAGATCGGTGCGCGCTGCCGGCAAGCGGCTGCATCGGGTAGCCCCCTACAGCTTCAGGGAACGATATGGCCTCTACTGAAAAGATAGCGGCCCTCGTCGCAGTGAGTTGGATGATGACGGGGTGCAGCGGGATGGTCAATGAGCCTGCGATCCAGCCGGCGCATCTGGTCGCACCCTCCCGGGCATGTCTCTCGCAGCTCCATCAGAAGCTGGAGACACTGACGGGCCTTTCGGGGATACATCTCTCTTCGACACCCTTCGCGAATAGCGATACGCTCCTGCTCACCAACCATCCGCGCAGCCCCTTCCCCGCGGACAATCCGATGGTCGGCGTCGTCGGGAGTCAGATCATTCTCAAACTCTACCGCCAAGGCGCACGCTGCATGATCAGGCGCTTCGACGAGCGTGGCAGAGCCGGCGCTTGGGCTACGCTGGATCGATGCCGGTGCGAAAAGGCGGCTGCAGAGTGAAAAAGATTCTGATCATCGCGGACGGTCTGGTCGCCAGATCGTTTCTCAAGCGGCTCGAAGAGCTTGACACCTCCGACAATATCTACCATATCGTCTACTACAAGCAGACGACGCTGCCCAAAAAGCTCTCCGACCACTTCATCTACTACTACTTCGATCCGACCAGCTTCGTCAAGCTGGCGCCGCTGATCGAAGATATCGACTTTTTTCAGGTGATGCTGGTGCTCGGCAACAAGATCGATCTGCTGGCCACCTATGAAAATATCCGGAAAGTGGACAAAAATCTCACGATCGTCATGCTCGACAAGTGGCAGCTGGGGATCGAGGAGCAGCATACGATCGTGATGGATATGCAGGAGCGCATCGCCCATCTGCTGAGCAACTATCTGCCCGACATCCCGCTTTCGGCGCAGAATATCGGGCTGGGGCAGGGGGAGATTATGGAGTTCAAGATCCCCTTCGGCTCCTCCTATGTCTACCGTCACATCGGCAATATCGAGCAGAAGCGGTGGCGCATCGCCGCGCTCTACCGCAAAGGGAAACTGATGCTTCCCGATCCCAAGACGATGCTGCTGCCCGACGATACGATACTGGTGGTGGGCAACCCCAATGTGCTGCAGGGTGTCTACCGCAGCGTCAACCGGCAGTTCGGGCAGTTTCCGCTCCCCTTCGGGCAAAATATCTATCTGCTGATCGACATGGGGGAGATGGACGACAGGCAGATCGACGCGATCTGCAACGATGCGATACTCATGCATGCCAAGCTCAACAGCAAAAAACTGATCTTCAGGGTGATCAATGCCCGTTTCGGCAAGGCGCTGGAGAAGCTGAAAGGGTATCAGGAGAGCCACTCGATGGAGGTCTATTTCGATTTTCTGGCGACGCCGGTCGAGCAGCTGATCCATACCGATATCGAGACGGGATATGTCGGTCTGGTCGTTGCGGATACGACCTTTTTCATACACCATACGGCGCTGCTCTACCGGCTCAAAGTCCCGATTCTCAAGACCGGTGACTACGGCCTGCTCAAGATCGGCCACAGTGTCGTACTGAGCGACGAGAGCGACAAGATCGAGCAGCTCTCGTCGGTCATCTTCGACTTTTCGACACTGATGGAGCTCGATATCACCCTTTTCGATTTCGGAGAGGGGCTGCAGGAGGAGCACGAGAAGATCATCGAACACTTCGAAAACCTCGCGAAACTCTTCGAAGAGAAGGTGCGTGTCGTCAAAACGAAGAAGAATCCGATCCGCGAACTGCTCCCGCGCGACGATTTTCTGCAGTTCGTGATCTTTGAAAAGAAGCTGCTCGACCCGTGGTGGATGGCGCTGCTCTCGACCGATCTGGAGCGGCAGTATTTCCGTTTCAGGGACAAATACCAGCTCTTCCTGCCATATGAATCATAAAATTCTAAACAACTTTTACATATAATGTTATAATTTCAATCCTATCACAAAGCGGGAATCTTCATGCAGACCAAAATCGATTTTGCACCTTCGGGATCTATGGACTACACGATCTATATCGACGAGATGGCGCCGATCCATTTCGATCGTAAAACAGCGATCGTCACCAATCCGAAGGTCGCGGGCCTGCATCTGCAGAAGCTGCTGGAGAAGATCTCGGCGCAGGAGCTCTACATCATCACCGTCCCCGACGGGGAGTCCTACAAGAACCGTGAGACACTCGATATGATTCTCGAAAATCTCTTCAATCACCGCTTCGACAGAGGTTCGCTGCTGATCGCCTTCGGCGGGGGCGTGATCGGCGATATGACCGGTTTCGCGGCGTCGCAGTTCCAGCGGGGGATCGACTTCATACAGATTCCGACGACGCTCCTCTCGCAGGTCGATGCCAGTGTCGGCGGCAAGACCGGTATCAACAACCGCTTCGGCAAGAATCTCATCGGCGCCTTCTACCAGCCCGGAGCGGTCTATATCGAGACGGCATTTCTGGAGACGCTGCCGGAGCGTGAGTTCGGTGCGGGTGTGGCGGAGATCGTCAAGATGGCGGTCACCTTCGATGCGGCCTTCTTTCGCTTTCTCGAGTCGTCCGACCTGCATGAGAGAGCCGATCTCGCCGAAGCGATCCGCAAGAGTGTCGAGACCAAGGCGAAGGTGGTCGCCGCCGACGAGAAGGAGAAGGGGGTACGGGCGGTGCTCAACTACGGCCATACCTTCGCCCATGTGATCGAGAATCTGACGGGCTACAGCCGCTATCTGCACGGCGAAGCGGTCGCGATCGGCATGGTGATGGCCAACATGCTGGCCTGTCGGCTGGGGCTGCTGAGCGAGGAGGATGCCGCGCGTATCGAAAAGCTGCTGCAGCGCTACGGATTGCCGACACGATTCGAAATCGAAGATCCCGAAGCCTTCTACAGCGCTTTTTTCCTCGACAAAAAGACGCACAACGACACGATCAAATTCATCCTCCCCAAAGGGATCGGCGGCTACGAGATACGCAGCGGTATCGACAAGGCGACGGTGATGGAAGTACTGGGCAGGTTCGCCGGTGAAAAGTAGTCGCGCATTCTGGCTTCTCTGCCTGCTGCTGCCGCTCCTGTTGTGGGGCGACGATCTCAACAGATCGGTACAGAGCGGAGAGCTCACGGAGAGCAATGCCACCAACAGCACCGCGGTGGCTGCGCCTCAGACGCCGAAAAGGGAAGTGCAGGAAGCGCGCGCAGAGCGGCAGAAACGCATCGACGCGATCGACGACCAGCTCAAGACCGATCTGCTCTATGCCAAATACAACAACCATCAGGTCTATCTGCAGCTGCAGAAGCATCTGGCCGAAGTCACGAAAGCGTTGCAGAAGCTGCGGTACCGCAAGAGCGATCCGAAATACGGCGGGCTGCTGAGTGAAAAAGAGGCGCTCGAGAATCAGATCGCCCTGCTCAAAGATTTCGAAGCGCCGCCTTTCGAAGCGCTCACCAAACCCAAGGATATCGCCAAAGCCCCGCAGATCAAATCGCCTTTCGATATCCTCAACGGCTTTCGCTATCTCAAACTCCTCAAGAGCGAGCGCGAAGCGTTTGAACGCAAACTCAACGGGCTGGGGCATCTGATCTCGCTCCTGCAGGAGAAGCAGCATCTGCTGGGATCGGGTGACAAAGAGATCGAACGGGAGCTCAAAGAGATCATCCCGGCCTACGAACTGGCAAAGAACACCTATGCGCTCTACAGCAAGAAGGTCAACGACAGCAAGCTCAAAGTGACCGCCGATATCAAAGTGCAGATGCAGCGGCTCTTCAATATTCTGATCAGTATCGGCGTGATCATCCTCTTCTCCTTCATCTTCAAATATCTGGCCAAAAAGACGATCTCCGACAACCAGCGCTACTATATGGCCAACAAGATCATCAACTTCACCAACTTTTTCCTCATCTCGATGGTGCTGCTCTTCTCCTTCCTGGAGAATGTGACCTATTTCGTCACGGTGCTCGGATTCGCCTCCGCCGGTATCGCGATCGCGATGAAAGATCTCTTCATGAGTGCGCTGGGATGGATGGTGATCGTCATCGGCGGCAGCTTTCATGTCGGAGACCGCGTGAAAGTCTACAAAGGCAACCACGAGTATGTCGGTGATATCATCGACATCTCCTTTCTGCGGATGACGATTCTGGAGGATATCACGCTGACGACCTACGAAGTCAACCGCAGGGCGGGCCGGATCATCTTCATCCCAAACAACTACATCTTCACGGAGCTGCTGGCCAACTACACCCACGGCAAGATCAAGACGGTCTGGGATGGTGTGGATGTGATGATCACCTTCGACTCCAACTACAAGAAGGCGCAGCATCTGGTGCGCGAAATCGTCAAGAAGTACTCCAAAGGGTATACCGAGATCTCCAGAAAGCAGCTCAACATGCTCAGGAGCCAGTACAGTCTCAAAAATATCAATGTCGATCCGAGGGTCTACACCTTCATCGAAGATTACGGGGTGAAGATCTCATGCTGGTATATGACCAACTCCTACGCGACGCTGACGCTCAGGAGCAACATCTACGCGAATATTCTCGAGGCGCTGCAGGAGGCGGACGATATCCAGATCGCCTATCCTACGCAGCTTGTCAATATCAAAAAGGCGCAGAGTGCTCTGCCGGAGGGACCGGATGAACAGAGTCTATCTTAAGACCTTCGGCTGCAGAACCAACATCTACGATTCGCAGATCATGGCGCAGAATCTGGTCGACTTCGAGCTGGTGGAGAGCGAGGAGGAGGCGGATATCGTCGTGGTCAACTCCTGTACCGTCACCAACTCCGCAGACAGCAGTGCCAGAAACTACATCTCCGGTCTGCAGAGACAGGGCAAGAAGGTGGTGCTTGCCGGCTGCGGCGCGATCAGCAAAGGGGAGAGCCTCTTTGCGGACGGGAAGATCTTTGGCCTCTTCGGACACTCCGAAAAGGGGAGGATCAACGAACTGCTCAAACGGGAAACGCGCTTTTTCGAGATGGGAGATCTGGAGAGTCTGGATGAGACGATCGTGGAGGATTTCAGCAGCCGCACCAAAGCCTTCATCAAGATTCAGGAGGGGTGCGACTTCAACTGCAGCTACTGCATCATTCCCTCGGTACGGGGGAGGGCGCGCAGCCAGCATGAGGAGAAGATCCTCTCTCAGGTGGAGAGACTGGCGGCGAACGGCTACGGCGAATTTGTCCTCACCGGGACCAATATCGGCAGCTACGGCAAAGATACCGGCAGTTCGATCGCGGGGCTGCTGCAGCGGATGTCGCTGATCCGCGGGGTGCGCCGTATCCGGCTGGGGTCGCTGGAGCCGGTACAGATCGATGCGGCCTTCATGGAGCTGCTCGACGAGCCGTGGCTGGAGAAGCATCTCCATATCGCCCTGCAGCACACCAGTGAAGAGATGCTGCAGATCATGCGACGGCGCAACGCGCTTGCAAGAGATCTCGCACTCTTCGAAAAGATCAGTGAAAAGGGATTCGCGCTGGGTACCGACTATATCGTGGGGCATCCCGGAGAGAGCGAAGCGCGCTGGCAAGAGGGGCTCGCCAACTTCAGGCGCTTTCCGGTGACGCATCTGCATGGCTTTCGCTACAGCCGGCGCGAAGGGACGCATGCGGCCACCCTGAAGGATAGCGTCAACGGTGCCGTCGCCAAAGCGCGCCTGCAGATACTCGAAGAGATCGTCGCCGAAAAGAATCTCGCTTTTCGCCGGGCGCATGCCACCGGTCTGGAGGTGTTGGTCGAAGAGCGCAAAGGCGACTATCAGGTCGGTTACGACCAGTACTACAACCGGGTCATGATCACGGCGCCGCATGATCTGCAGAAAGCGTGGGTGCGGATCGAAGCGGCGGAGGTACGCAGTGACGGAAACTATGCGACGCTATCTCAATAAACGCAACCTGATCACGCTCCTCTCGGCACTGCTGCTGCTGGGGCTCTCTCTCGTCGCCTATCTGGAGCGGCCGGCGCAGAGTATCGACTACAACACCTACAGAGATTTTCTACAGCATGACCGCTTCAAAAGCGCGAAGATCGTCGGCAACCGCGTGATCCTGACGACCGATGCGGGGCGCTACGCGATCATTCGCTCCGGTATCGATATCAAGGCGCTGCTGCGCAAAGTCCCGGTCGAGATGGAGGAGCCGCAGCGCTACGATGCGGCACTGACGACGCTGGGGCTCCTGCTGCTGACACTGCTGCTGGCGCTGTTATACGGCAAACGCATGCGCCGCAGACCACGCAAACCGACGCCTCAGAAGCGACAGGAGCAGATTCCGGAGATCTTTTTCCCTGCGGGTGAGCGGGAGATCCTGCCCGTCACTTCCGATATCACCTTCGCCGATGTGGCGGGTATCGACGAAGTCAAAGAGGAGCTCGCGGAGATCGTCGATTTTCTGAAGCATCCGCAGAAGTACCATGCCTTCGGCGTCAGGATGCCCCGGGGTGTGCTGCTGGCCGGCCCTCCGGGTGTCGGCAAGACCCTGATCGCCAAAGCGGTCGCAGGGGAGGCGGGTGTCCCCTTCTTCTATCAGAGCGGCTCCGCTTTCGTGCAGATCTATGTCGGAATGGGTGCCAAGCGGGTGCGCGAGCTCTTCGCGGTCGCCAAGCAGCATGCCCCCTCGATCATCTTCATCGACGAGATCGATGCGGTCGGCAAGAGCAGGGGCGTGGGGAGAAACGACGAGCGCGAAAGCACCCTCAACCAGCTGCTGACGGAGATGGACGGTTTCGAAGCGCAGAGCAATGTCGTCGTCATCGCCGCCACCAACCAGTATGAGACGCTCGACAATGCGCTGCTGCGTGCCGGGCGTTTTGATAGGCGGGTCTTCGTCTCGCTGCCGGGCCCCAAAGAGCGTGCCGCGATACTCGCGGTCCATCTGCGCGGCAAAAAGTGCGCGGTATCGATCGAAGATCTGGCCGCAGAGACGGTGGGATTCAGCGGGGCGGCCCTCTCGACCCTCGTCAACGAAGCGGCGATCCATGCGCTGCGCGAAGGGCGGCATGAAGTGGCCATGGAGGATTTTCAGGCGGTCAAACAGAAGGTGCTGCTGGGGAAAAAGAAGATCCTCAGCTATTCGCAGCGGGAGAAGGAGATCCAGGCGACCTATCAGGCGGCCAAAGCACTCTGCGCGCACTGGTACGAGGTGGCCTTCGAGAAGGTGAGCATGGTGGAGAGCTTTCTGATCGTCTACGAGCATGAGATCAGCTCCAGAACGCAGATGCTCGCCCGGCTCAAAGTCCATCTCGCCGGCTATGTCGCTTCGGAGCTCTACTACTCCGAAATCTTCACCAATGCGGCCGAAGATATCGCCAAAGCCAAAAAGATCGCCGATGAGATGGTGCAGATTTATGCGATGGGGGAGGGGATCTACGCCGCCCCCGTCGACAGTGCGCAGCTGGTCGAGGATGCGATCGAAGATCTGGAGCAGTTCCTGCACAAGATGCAGCCTGCGGTGGAGCGGATCGCACAGGCGCTGCTGGAGCGGGAGACGCTGGAGCGGGATGCGCTCGGCGAGATCGTGCATGCGTTTTTATAGCGGATTCTCACTCCGGGGCGAATCGGAGCTCTTCGCCGACTATCTCAGGCCCGGCCGCTACACGGCAGCGGGGTTTAGCAAGGGGGCGATCGAAGCGCTGCGTTTCGCATACGAAAGTGACGAGCGGGTCGATCTGCTGCAGCTCATCTCGCCCGCCTTTTTTGTGGGCAAAAGCAGTGCTTTCAAACGCGCGCAGCTGCACTACTTCAGAAAGGATCCGAAGGGCTATATCGAGAGATTTCTGGGCAATGTCGCCTATCCGGGCAGCACCGATCTGCACCGATATCTCGAACCTGAGGGGATCGAAGCGCTGCAGATGCTGCTGGCGTTCGACTGGCCGCGCGAGTGGCTGGAGAGGGTCGTATCGCGCGGTACGCGGATCGAGCTCTATCTCGGCATGCGGGACAAGATCATCGATCCGGTTGCTGCAAGGGCCTACTTTTTGCCCTATGCAACGGTATACACTATCAAAGAGGGAGGACATATATTAGATGGATAAGATCAAAATCGGTGTCGTGACGGCATCGGACCGTGCCAGTGCGGGAATTTACGAGGATATTTCGGGAGTCGCGATTATGGAGACGATGCAGGCCTATCTGCAGAACGAGCTGGAGTTTCTCTATCGCTGTGTGGCGGATGAGCAGGATCTGATCGAAGCGGCACTCATCGAACTCGAAGAGGCGGGCTGCGCGCTGATCGTCACGACCGGCGGTACCGGTCCCGCACCCCGGGATGTGACGCCCGAGGCGACCGAAGCGGTCTGTCAGAAGATGCTGCCGGGATTCGGAGAGCAGATGCGTGCGGTGAGTCTGCAGTATGTCCCTACGGCGATACTCTCCCGCCAGAGTGCCGGTATCCGCAATCGGAGCCTGATCATCAATCTGCCGGGCAAGCCCAAATCGATCCGGGAGTGTCTCGATGCGGTATTTCCCGCGGTACCCTACTGTATCGACTTGATCGAAGGGCCCTTTATGGTCTGCGACGAATCGGTCATCAAGCCGTTTCGGCCGAAAAAATAGGATATAGCTGAATATCCCGGAGTCGATTAAAATCTAATATTGGCTTTAATCGCATGCGTTATAATAGATAGAAATCTAATTTTCTAAAGGAGTAAATATGGGATTTTTTGATTTTATCAAAGATGCCGGCGCCAAAATTCTTGGCAGAGGTGACGACAACGAAAATGTCAAAAAGCTGATCGAGTCGGAGAAGGGTACGATGCCGATCGACGATCTGCATGTCGAAGTGCAGGGCGACACCGTCGTACTGAAGGGAAAAGCCAAAAGCGCGGAAGACAAAGTCAAAGCGGCGCTGATCGCCGGCAATATCGAAGGTATCTCCAAAGTCGACGCCGATGCGCTCGAGACCGAGGATGCGGCACCGATCGACGATATCTTCTACGAGATTCAAAAGGGCGATACGCTCTGGAGAGTGGCGGAGATCTACTACAAAGACGGCAGCAGATACAAAGAGATCTTCGAAGCCAACCGAGAAGTGATCAAAGACCCCGACAAAATCTACCCGGGACAGATGATCCGTATTCCCAACTTCGTAGCCTGAAAAGGCTGACCCGAAGCGGCGGCTTCGCCGCTTCGTCAGATGACGCGGCGCCTACTTTCTGGCGATAAAGAGCGTCGAGATATCCATCGAATACCCCTTCGCTTCCACGACTTCAAAGCCGGTCTCCTCAAGCTCGGCAATCAGTTTCTCTCTGGTCAGAAACCCTTCGATCGAGTTGGGCAGATAGTTGTAGGCTTCGTAGTTTCGCGAGAGCATGCCGCCGACGAGAGGGAGGATCTTTTTCATGTAGAAGTCGCGCAGACGGGAGGGGATCGTCTGCTTCTGCAGCTTGGTGAACTCCAGTATCACCAGCATGCCGCCCGGCTTCAGCACCCGATAAAACTCTGCGAGCGCTTCTTCGCGATCGACGACATTGCGCAGCCCGTAGGAGATACTGACGATATCGGCCGCTTCGTCCTGTACCGGCAGATCTTTCGCCTCCGCCTGGATGAACTTCGCATCGAGCCCCTTCTCTCTGGCGACTGAGAGCATGCCCGAGGAGGGATCGATTCCGTAGATATCCCGGATCACGATCTCTCTGAGGGCCGCTCTTTTTTTCCACTGCTCGCACATATCTCCGGTGCCGCATGCGACATCAAGAATCAGACCGATCTCATCCCGGTCGTAGTAGGCGTAGGTTTTGTCACATGCCTCTTTGCGCCACCCTTTGTCGACGCCGAAGCTGAGCACTCTGTTGGCGACATCGTAGGTTTTGGCGATGTTGTCGAACATCGAGACGATTTTTTCCTGCTGGTTCAATATCTTTCCTTCTATCTGTAGTATTTCAACGCTTTGGGAATCAGCCTTTTGAGCCTTTCGATTCTGTGGCGGTCGCTGGGGTGGGTCGAGAGAAATTCGGGCGGTTTGCGACTGTTGCGCGCCAGACGCGTCATATTCTGCCAGAATTTGAGCGCCTGGCGCGGATCGTAACCCGCTTTGGTCATCAGATAGAGTCCGATCTCGTCCGCTTCGTACTCGAACTTTCGGCTAAAGGGGAGCACCAGCCCGAAAGTCTCACCGGCACCGTAGGCCTGGTTGATCAATCCGGTATATTTGCCGCCCCCGATCGCCTGTGCGGCGATCTGTTTGCCCATGCGCCCCAGCTGGATCATGCTCATGCGCTCCGCGCCGTGCCGGGCGATCGCATGGGCGACTTCGTGTCCGATGACGGTCGCGAGTTGATCTTCGTTTTCGACGGCGCGAAAGAGCCCCGAGTAGACGAAGACTTTGCCGCCGGGCAGACAGAATGCGTTGGGCACATCTTTGTCGATGACGAAAAACTGCCACTTGTATCCGGGCTGGGCAGCGGCTCTGGCGATCTTCATACCCACCTTTTTGACGATGGCGTTGAGTCTGGGATCGCGGCTGACGCGCTCTTTGCTCAGAATCTCTCTGGCGGACTGATATCCCATCTGCATCTCCTGCTGCGGCGAGAAGATGACAAGCTGATTTCTATGGGTGTAGGGGGTCTTGGAACATGCGACGACCAAGAGTGCAAATGTGATCGAGAGTAGTATACGAACCATATAAGACATCGGAACTCCTTCGCTGATCTGCCGTACCGTCGGAAAGTATAGCGGTATGACGGTGACGATTTGGGGTGATTATAGCGAAAGTAGTTTATAGATCGTTGCTGCGCGGACCGCCGCTTTCAGAAGAGGCGCTTGAGGCTTTTGAAGAGTTTCTGTGCTTCGATGCGCTTTCGGGCGGTGATCTCTTTCTCGGTTTTCTTGAAAAATCTGTTGAGCTCGGGGGAAGCCTCCTTTGTCAGCTCCTCTCGTATCATCCTGACGATCAGCAGCTTTTTCGCACGCCGCAGCACTTTTTGGAAGCGTTGCAGGGCTGCGCTTGCCGCTTCGACGCGTTTGGCATGCTTGCGTATCGTCGGCCGGGATCCGAATATCTCGACAAAAAGGGTGAAATCTGCAAGTTGATCGTAGATTCTCTGCAGGCTCTTTTCGTCGTCGCATGCTTCGAGCAGATCGATCAGGTGGCGCAGCTCGCTGATAAGTGCGCGGTAGTGGAGCTTGAGCGTGTAGGCGATCGGCAGTCCCGCCTCATAGCGCTCGGCAAGGCTTTTGCGCTCTTTGAGGAGCAGCTCATACTGTCGGAAGATGATCGAGAACTCTCTTCCCGAGAAGTAGCGCGCTATGCTGTGTGCTTCCAGACGCAGCTTCTCTTCGGCGGAGGCGATCACTTTTCTCAGATAGTCACTGTCAATCTTCTTGTGGAATTTGACGAAATTTTTCCGAATCAGTCGCAGATCTTCGAAACCGAGCAGCATGCGTTCGATCTTCTGCAGGTGTGTGAGGCTCTTTTGCAGCTGTGCTTCATCGAAGAGATTCTCATACTGCTTGAACAGGAGCAGTGTTTCGGTCAGCTTCCGGCGAAACAGCACCAGATCTCTGGGATCGGGCCCCTTCTCCTTCGCAGCGATGATGCGCGTGCCGGCATGCTGCATCTGGATAAAGCGATGGTAGAGCAGAATCCGCACCGCATCGCTGCTCTTCATCTCGTCGAAGATCAGCGTTTCGGGTCGATCCGTCCTGCCCTGTTCGATCGATTTGAAAATTGCGTAGAGGTTGTAGGGGCGTCTGGCAGGGTTGCCGTAGAGTGCGAGATACTTCTCTTCATATCTGGGATCGTCGGTCACTTCGGTCAGAAGGAGCCGATCGAGGAGTTTGTGCCGCAGCAGCTCGGGATGTTTGCGGTAGCATCGCTGGGGTATCTCCAGAATGTGGAGATCCTCCAGTTTGCTGTCGTAGCGCTGGATGGCGAGTTGACACTTGTCGATGGTCAAAGGGTAGCTCTCTTTGCGGATCGATGCACCCTTTTGTTTTCTCTTCGCTTTTTGATACTGCTTCTTGGTGACATGGTCGTAGGTGACCGTCTGCGGATGTTGTGCGCCGCTGCGTACGATTCTGGTATAGTGACCCGGTATATGTTCGTAGCGTACCTCTTTGCAGAGTTTGATCTTCGTGAAAAAGAGCCGGTGCACGATCGGTTGGGTTTTGAGATCCTCAAGCAGTGTCGCCGTATCGCTCTTCAACAAAAATCGCTTATTTTCCTGTTGCATGCTAAAACTCCTGAACTACCCCAATTATACAAAATAAAATTACCAAAAAGCTTTATATGGCTTAAAAAGTAAAATAAAAATGTATTTGTGAAGAATTGCAACAGTAGGGACGATTTCTACTTGAAGCGGTGAGAAAAAGTTAAAGATTTAGCAGGGGAGGGTATTGCGGGGACAGAAGAGGCTGTGGGAAGCCTCTTCTGAAATCAGGCTTTGCCCTGAATGTAATAGCTTCTGTTCTGAGGCTGGTAGATCAGTTTTACTTTATATTTCTGTGCCCAGTTCTGGACGATATTGTCGATCTTTCTGTCGTACGCTTCCGAGTCGGCATCTTTTTTGATTTTGAGAAGATCTCTGTTGTTGGAGAGCGCGACATAGGCTTTGGAGGTCTTCAGCGCATCGTTGAGCTGGATCAGATGCCGCTCCAGTTGCTCGAAACCCTCTGTATTCTCGATCACTTTGTGCAGTTTCTCTTTGTTGGCTTCGTTCGCCGGATAGCCTAATTGAATCAAAAAACCTTCAGACTCAAGATGAACCATAAAAACTCCTTAAATTTAATTTATAAGCGTAAAAATTATACCATTGTTTAACTGTAGCACCCCTTAATGGTTTCGTATAATAATTTATTATAATAAATACGATCTCTTTAAAAACTATAAAAAATTTTATTAGCTGTTAAAGTTTAAATAATTTTATTCCAAACTATTATCCATATATATTATAATTACGCGTGACAAATCTGCTGAATAAATAGCCGAAATACCGGCAGTTTCTTCAGCAGAGCGGGTTTAATAAAGGACAAGTCTATTGATGCAAAGCAGACAGATTCAGATTTTCGGGCTATTGGCGACTTCGCTGCTGATACTCTTCATCGTCATCTTCCTCGGAAAAGATTTCTACCGTCTCTACCAGAGCTATACCCAATCGTCGGAATTGCCTGCACTCGACGATGACCAGATCGTGATGCAATCCTATGCCGTCGAAAATCTCAAACAGATGCTCGATATGGAGCAGGGAACGAAAGCGGAGAAAGCTGTGGAGAAAGTGAGCAAGACCGACACCTCTCTGTCGCAGTCGCAGAGAGAGGAAGCTGCCGCGGGCGATGTCGCACATGTCGCCAAAACAGATGCCGTATCACCGCAGCGCGCTGCTGCCGTCAGCCAATCCGCTCCGGTGAAGCGTCCGGTCGCGGAGGCGCAGCAGATCGATACGACAGAGCGTGAAACTGCAACTGTCGCAGCCAACCGGCCTGCCGATACCCAAAAGAGTGCACCGGTCGTGATTGCCGAGCCGGAGACGCTGGCGAAACGCAACCGCAGGATCCACCGCATGCTCCAAAACGCGCATCTCTTCGCAAACGGTACGAAACTCGCAGCATCGGATCGGAAGGTATTGGAGAGCGTCGTTGCGGATCTGGGGAGTCTTGAGGCTCCCTACCGGCTGGAGATCGAGGGGCATACGAGGGCGGGTGTACCGGAGCGTGTGAGTCTGCAGATGGCGCGTGCGACGGCGGACTATCTGAGAGAGCGGTTGCCGGGTGTCAGGATCGGGACGGTCGGGTACGGCAACCGCTATCCGATCAGTGACGATCCGTACGACAAAGAGAACAGAAGAGTCGAGATAATCGTGAGAAGGAGTGCAGAGTGAATCTCTTTATGATGGAGTTGGCGCTGGTATTGGCGGTATTGGTGCTGTTGGGATATATGATAGGCTATTTTACGGCCAGGGCGAGGCTGCAGGAGGAGCAGCGGGAGAAGGTGGCGAAACTGACCCACATCATCAACGAAAAGAACAGTGCGATCATCAAGATCAAAGGGGATCTGCGCGTGCTGCAGAGATTGCACGAGAATGACGACAGCCGTGAGCATGCACTCCAGACGGCACTGGAGAAGAAGAGCAAAGAGCTGCTCCAGCTGCGCGAGAGCTACGAGGAGCTGGAGACGCTGATCAAGGATATTCAGAAAGATTTTCACATGGTCAAACATGACAAAGAGTTGCTGCTCAAAGAGCTCGAAGAGAAGCGGCAGCTGCTGAAGAATCAGGACCATATCATCCTCTCGCTCGAAAAGCAGATCAAAGAGCTGACCCACGAAGTGAAATAGCGTTCCGCGCCGTGTTCGGCTTTCGCTTTTGCGAAATGCTATTTAGCTGCCGCAACTGCGCTACCCTTTCCTGCTCACCAAAGCGACGGCATCGGGTCCCGTCGCTGCATGCAAAATCGACCGCTGTTTTGCGCAAGCGGAGGATACGGAACAGATATTGACGATGATAGATGCAGCAGAATTTGGAGAAAATTGAACTATTTCCATTTTTGGGCTAAAAAAAGTTACAGCCGTGCCGATATAAGAGCATTGATACCCTTCGAAAAGGAAAAAATGTGGCACTTCTGGATATCTTCAAGTCATCTTCCGCAACCGGTAAAAGCGTTGCTGCGGAGGCTGAGAGCGGTTTTGAAAAGGTCGTCATCTACAGCGACAATGTACCGCAGGATCTCGCCAAAATTGCCACGCGCTACGGTATCAGCGTCAAACAGCTCGATTTTCGCATACTCGCCTACAAGACCCTCTACCGACAGAGCAACGCGCCCAAATTCAACGAACTGACACTGCTGGAGCAGGAGAAGTTCTTCTGTGAAGAGAACCTCCGAAACCCCGGTATCGAGATACGCCAGAAGATCAAAGTGGAAGTTTTCCTCAAAAAGAGCGGATCTGCGCTCCCCTTCAAGTTCTCGATGGGCGGCAACAAGGAGCTGACCAGAATCATACTCAAAGTCCCTGCACAGGATAGCGTGGCATACAGCGACGATCTGCAGAGCCGACTGGTATCGCTCATCGATGTCAGAAAGGTGAAGCTGGGGCTGCTGATCGGCTTTATGCATCAGAAATCCAAGAGCGAAATCGCATCGCTGATCTCCGATATCCAGGTCAACGGCAAAATCTCCAGAGACTATACGATCACCCTTTGCGAAGGGCTGGAGCCGATCCACCAGAACAACGGTGAAGTGATTCTGCACTATCTCGACAAGGAGGGGATGCCGTCCGAAGAGAGCATCGAGCGTATCGACTACAGCAAACGCGACTTCATGCATACGGTGCAGGAGGGTGAGCTGGTGATCGAAGTGCACCGCTTCAAAGAGGGCAGATCGGGGCGAAACTGCAAAGGAGAGGTGCTGCCGTTCGCGCAGGTGGAGCTGGCGCATGATCTCGATATCAAGGTGAGCGAAGATTTCCGTGTCGAAGAGGAGGGGGATGTCACCTACTACTATGCACTCAAGAGCGGCTTCATCTATCAGGGTGCGGAGAACAGCTTCGAGATCAGAGACGAGCTCTGCGTGGACGAGGTGAGCTTCCGGTCGACCGGTTCGATCGATGCGGCTGAGGAGGACGGGGATATCAAGATCAATATCGAAGGCAAGGATCTGATGCGCGATGCGATCGGGCAGGGGGTCAAGGTCGAGAGCAGCGAAGTCAAGACGGTCGGCAATATGGGCAGCGGTGCCGAAGTACGCGCCAATCGGGTGGAGATCGGCGGACAGACCCATCAGAGCGCCAAAATCTTCGCCAAAGAGGTGCATGTCCATCTGCACAAAGGTGAGATCGAGGCGGAAGAGGTCCACATCGATATCCTCGAAAACGGCAAGATCGACGCGGATCGCGTCTATGTCGAGAAGGTATCGGGCGGAGAGATCAACGCCAAAGAGGTCTACCTCAAAGAGGTCCTCTCCAATACGACCGTCTATGCCGCCGAATATATCGAGATCGACATACTCAACGGCAACGGCAACAAATTCATCATCGATCCCAGATGCAAAAAGGATTTCAAAGAGCGTGTCGATCGTGTCGAAGCGGATATCGAAGCGCTCAAAGAGGAGATCAAAACCAAGACCAAAAAGATCAAGGTGCTGCGCAGAAAGATCCAGAACGATCAGGAGAATGTCCGTCAGATCAACGAAACGGTGCAGAGCCTCAAGAAGCGCAACGCCACCGTACCGCTCTCGCTGATCAACAAGCTCAAAAGCAATCAGGAGAATATCAAAGAGCACAATTTATTGTTAAAAGAGTTAAAAGATGATAAAATAGCGCTCGAAAAACTCGAGGCAGATCTGCAAGAGTTGATCAATGCGGTATTCAGCGCCAAAGTGGTCAACCGGTCGGTCTGGAAAGAGTTCAACGAAGTCAAGTTCAAAGTTGTCGAGCCGCCGGTCGAAGTATCCCATCTCTTTGTTGACGGTGAGATGAGTGAAGAGATCACGATCAAAACGATGGAGGATGGTAACTACGTACTTGAACGCAAAAAAGGATAAGTACACTTCATGATAATCGCGATCGAGGGCGACGTCGTCCACAAAGAGCCCACCCTTCTGCACCTGAAACTCCCCAACGGTCTCACCTATCTGATCCATATCTCTCTGCATGCCAGCAGTGCCATCGATACGAAACGGATCGCACTCTACACGACGCAGATCATCAAAGAGGATAGCCAGAGCCTCTACGGTTTCGTCGATCGCGACGAGAAGGAGATGTTCGACCGCGTGATCAAAATCACCGGTATCGGCCCCAGTACCGCACTGGCGATCTGCTCCACCTTCAAGCCTGCCGATTTTGCCGCAGCGGTGGCGGCGCAGGATGTCGGCGCGATCAAAGCGGTGCCGGGTATCGGGCCCAAGAGTGCCAAACGCCTGCTGGTGGAGCTGGGGGACTTCGTGCTGCAGAGCGCGCCGGCCGATGCTGCGGGTGTGAGCAGACAGGAGGCGCAGATGGCGCTGGAGAGTCTGGGATTCAAGAAAGAGAAGATTCAAAAGATTCTGGCATCATGCGAGAGTGATACGACCGAAGCGCTGATCAAAGAGGCGCTCAAGAAATTAACCTAAAGGAATCTGCGTGAAATATGCAATCGTTTTCGGCGGTATGAGTTACGAGCATGAGATCAGCATCGTCAGTGCCGTCACCCTCAAAGAGAAGCTCTCCGGAGAGAAGCTGTTCATCTTCTGTGACGGAGATCGGGCGTTCTACCTCATTCCACAGGATCGCATGAAGTCGAAGCGCTTCAGCAGCGGCGACTATCGCAAAGAGACGAAACTGACACTGAAAAACGGCGGCTTTTTCTACAAAGCGATGCTGGGAGAGAAGCGGCTCGATTTTGATGTGATCATCAATCTGGTGCACGGCGGCGACGGCGAAGACGGCAAACTGGCCGCGCTTTTCGACTTCTTCGCACTCCCTTATATCGGCCCGCGTCTGGAAGCGAGCGTGCTGAGCTTCAACAAACTCTATACCAAGTGGTACGCGAAGGAGATCGGGGTCAGGGTGCTGGATTACGAGATTCTGCACAGAGGGGAGTATGCGGTCAAGACGCCGTTTCCCTGTATCATCAAGCCGCTGCGGCTTGGCAGCTCGATCGGTGTATCGATCGTGCGGGAGCAGCAGGAGCTGGAGTATGCGCTCGATGTCGCCTACGAATTCGACGATACGGTATTGATAGAGCCGTTCATAGAGGGGGTCAGAGAGTATAACCTCGCCGGCTGCAAAGCGGAGGATTTCCGCTTCTCGATCGTCGAAGAGCCGCAGAAAGAGGTGTTTCTGGATTTCGAGAAGAAGTATCTCGACTTCGCCCGTACCGAGCAGGTCCACGAGGCGCAGATCGACGCATCGCTCAGAGATCGGCTTCAGGAGCAGTTTCGCCTGATCTACGACGGTACCTTCGAAGGGGCGCTGATCCGCTGTGACTTCTTCGTCATCGACGACGAGATCTACCTCAACGAGATCAATCCGATTCCGGGCAGCTATGCCAACTATCTCTTCGCCGACTTCACCTCCGTCGTCGATGCACTCGCAGCCCATCTGCCCAAAACGCGAAAGATTCCGATCGATTACGCCTATATCGATTCGATCCAGCGCGCCAAAGGAAAATAGGGCTCTCTTCTCAACCCCTCTTTCCGGCGGCGATCTCCACGGCGATCTGCTTCGCCTTTTTGAGGTCGGTTTTGCCGCTGCCGAGTTTGGGCATCTCATCGAGATAGTGGTAGATCGCGGGGCGCATCAGCGGATTGAGCCCGCTCAGTGAGATCAGCTCCCGCAGCCCCTGCGCATCGATATCCCCGTGATAGAGCAGTACGATCTGCTCTCCCTTTTTGCTGTCGGGTGCCCCTGCCGCGACGATGTCGATCTCTTCGGGGATGATTTTGCGTATCTCCTCCTCGACGGCGCTCAGGCTGATCATCTCCCCGCCGATCTTGACGAATCTCGAATAGCGGTCGACGATCGTCAGAAAGCCGTCTTCGTCGATTTTGCCTTTGTCCCCCGTCACATACCACCGTACGCCGTCGATCACCTTGATCACTTCCGCCGTCTTTTCCGGATCTTTGAGGTACCCCTTCATCACCTGCGTGCCGCCGATCAGGATCATACCCGCTTCGCCTGTAGGCAACGCTTCAAAGCTGTCGGGATCGACGATTTTGAGCGATGAGCCGGGAAAGGGCATGCCGACCGTGCCGATCTTGTGCCCGATCTGGATCTGCCATGTGTCGGTATTGAGCACATCGGGGATATTGGCGCTGATGCCGGGCGTCGTCTCCGTGGTGCCGTAGGCTTCGTAGATATCGAGGCCGAATTTTTTCTTGAACTGCTCTCTGACATCGGTCGAGAGCTTCTCCGCACCCCCGACGACGAAACGGATCGAATCGAACATGAGCGGATGGAGCTTCTTGCTCTTGGCATAGATACGGAAGAAGGTCGATGTCCCGAAGAGGACCGTTCCGCGGTATCTGGCCGTCAGCTTGCCGACACTCTCCGCATCGGTCGGATCGGGCTGGCAGATGAAAGGCACACCCTCCAGCATCGGTGCCAGCGTCGCGACGGTCAGCCCGAAGGAGTGGAAGATCGGCAGGGTCGCCATGACGACATCGTCATCCCGGAAATTGAGCAGATTGGTGAACTGCTTGATATTGGCCATGAAGTTTTTGTGGGTCAGCTCGATCCCCTTGGGCACTCCCTCGCTGCCGCTGCTGAAGAGGATGGCTGCGGTCGTATCGGTATCGCAACGGCGCAGATAGAGCCTCTGCAGCAGCGCGTAGGGGAGCAGCTTCATCGCTGCCCAGTTGAGGAGTACCGTGCGTTTGGAGATCTCGGCTTTGAGATCTTCGACATAGACCAGATCGACACCCGAGAGCACCTCTTCGATGTCGATGCCTCTCGCTTTGAGTTTGGTCAGAAAGGTTCTGGAGGTGTAGATCGTATCGAGATCGGCGAGGGTGATGGCGTGCGCGATCGCGATGGTGTTGGCGGTGTAGTTGAGATTGACGACCGTCTTGCCCAGCGAGAGGACGGCCATATTGACGATCGCACCGCCGGCGGAGGTGGGCATGACGATACCGATATTCTGCGTATTCGGCGATTTTCGGGCGATCTTTCGGGCGAAGGCGAAGATGACGGCAGCGAGCTTGTGGTTGCTGAGAACCGTGCCGGTCGCATCGGCGACGCAGAGTTTTTCACCCTGTTGTCCGGCCATCTTGAGCCATGCATGCTGGATCGGAGGGAGGGTATCGACATATTTGCTCCATGACTCGATCTGCAGATCGAAGATCACCTTTTTGAGTTCGGAGGCGCCGGTGTCGGCGGGCAGCGCTTTGCCGAAAGAGACGCCGATATCGCGCTCGCGGAGGGAGACATTCTTTTTGAGTTTGTCGTGTGCACGGGAGAATCGGCTCCCCCAGAGACCGCGGATATAGAAGGGGATGATCGGCACCTGTGCTTTACGGGCGATACGCTCGTAGCCTCTCTGGAATTTGCCCAGATGGCCGTTTCGGGTGAGGGCCCCTTCGGGAAAGATACAGACGATTTTCCCCTTCTCGAGCTTCTCATGCACCGCTTTGAAGGCATCTTTGCTCGCACGGGCGGAGATCGGGATGACACCGAAAAATTTCAGAATCGGTTTGAAATACCACTTCTCGTAGAAGACGCGGTCGATGACGAAGCTGACCCGTCTGGGAGAGGCGATCGAGAGCACCACCCAGTCGATATAGCTGACATGGTTGCCCAGCAGCAGCGCGGCGCCGTCTTTGGGGAAGTTTTCGACGCCGTGGATGCGCAGATGGTAGCGGAAGAGGGCGATCACTTTGAAGATCAGACGCAGCATGAACTGCGGCAGCGTGATGAAAGCGTAGAGTGCGCCGACTGCGAGCACGGCGATCAGGAAGTGAAAGAGGCTCTGCGTCGATACCCCGTGCAGTGCACTGTAGATCGTGATGCCCAGAAAGAGCAGCATGAACCAGTTCTGGACGAAGTTGCTCGTCGCCATCACGCGGCCCAGCTCGTGGATATGCGCGCGATACTGGATCAGGGCGTTGAGGATGACGATCAGAAAGCCGCCGAAGAGCCCGAAGATGAAGAACTCCGCACCGAGCAGGTAGTTGCTCGCGGTTTGCGAGATCGCCCAGATCGTCAGCATGACGCCGGCCGCCCCGATCGGAATGAGCCCCGTCTCGATATACTTCTCGGAGAGCCTGGCGGTCAGAATCGAACCCGCCGCGATACCGAGCCCCGCCAGCGCCATGATTCCCTGTGCGACGACGGTATTGGTTTCGCCGTTGACCTCCTTGAGGTGTACGCCGAAGATCGCCAGCAGCACCTGAGAAACGGCGAAGAAGAGGGCGAGCCCGAGAATACTCTCGATGATGACGCGGTTGGAGGCGGCGATCCGGAAGTTCTCCTTGAGGTATCCCATCTTCAGATACTTCTGCATGTCGAAACGGAGTTGCTCGTCCCCTTCGACGAAGACGGGGATTCTGGTCGTCAGCCAGACCTGCAGCAGTGCCATCGCGACCAGTATCAGTGCGATCGGCCAGACATGCGAGAGGATCGCGTCTGTCGTCCGCTCCGACCCGTCCAGCATCGATTCGAAGAGTACCGAGAAGAGCAGCGAACTGAGCAGAATCGCGATGATCGTCACCGCCTGTACCAGCCCGTTGCCCTCGGTCAGGCGCTCCTTGCCGAACATCTCTTTGATCAGGCCATATTTGGCAGGGGAGAAGAAGGCGCTCTCCGCCGCAAGAAGAAAGGTGAGAAAGAGGGCGGTTTTGAAGAGGCCGAAGTAGTAGGCGACGACGATCATGACGACGATCGCCAGGGCGACTTTGGATGCCAGATGGAGCACCTTCGATTTGGAGAGCCTGTCGCTGATATAGCCGGCCGGCGTGAAGAACATGACATAAGGGAGGAGTATGAGCGCATTGACCACTGCGGTGAGGACGATCTGCTCGCTGCCGTCGTAGACCTTGAAGATCGTGTTCTGGAGGATGATTTTGTCACCCAGATCGACGATCGCGTTGAGAAAGATGACGATGATGTAGGGGATCGCACCCCGGACAGACAGCAGTGCTTTCATGATTGCTCCTTGGTATAGGCTTCCAGTCGTCTTTTGTGCTCTTCGAGTGTCGCACGGTTGAAAATATAGGGTTTGAGTGTCAGAATGATATCAAATATCACTTTTTGTAATCGATTGTTTCTGTTGTCAGTTGCATTTTTTAAGAGTTTGGCACCCATCTCGTATTCGTATGCCGCCAGCTGGCGGGCACACCGCTCATACGCCTCGATCAGCTGCATGTCGACACCGGCATCTTGCGCGGTTTCGCGGATCGCTGCCGCTTCCTGCTCCCGTTCGCGGTTTTGCATCGCACTCAGATACCCCAGGACGATCCCGCTGTCGCTCTCGAAGTCGATACGGTTATCCTTCAGGATCTCTTTGATCTGTGCGATCGAGTAGCCCAGATGCTCCTGGAAATATTTGATGAACTCCAGTATACGGAGTGTCTTTTCGTCGTAGAGGTGCACATTGGGTTTGGGTTTGCGGGGCTGGGGGAGCAACCCCTCTTTGATATAGTAGAGGATCGTCGATTTGCTGACACCGCTGCGGGTGACCAGATCGGACATCTTGAGTTGCATGACGGCTCCTTTGGATGGGATACCGTCATGCTATCGGATTATTTGTATAGTGTCAAGTGTTGCTTTACGCTATTTTTGATTGATGATATATTCATCGAAGATCAGGTTACCGAATGTAACGGTTGCCGTTTTGTTTTCATCGATGCCATAGATAGAGACAGTCGTCCACCCCTCTTTATCGGTTCTGGATGCAGTCGCCATACGATAAACAGGGTCACCTGCGATCTGAGGGGTACCGATATTGACATGATAGGCGCCTTTGCCGGAATCGTTAAGCGTGATTCTGAATCTTTGGCTACAGTTGGGTCGCAATCCTTTGTCATTGGTACAGCTCAGGGTGTATTGACTCATACCGGTACCGTGCAGAAGTACATTTCTGGAGATACCGATGCGTTTGTCGTCGAGTACGGTGTTGGCATAGATGAAGACATTTTTCCCAACCATCTCCGGTGTATAGCGCAGCTCTGCGTATGCGACACCATCTTTGACTTCTGTAGATTCGAAAGTGGAGATGGCACCGTTGGCGATCGTCTGTCCTTCATCGATGTAGCGATATTCGTCACCGATGACATAGGTTAATCCCGAGAGGTTCAGATTGTCGTTGACGGAAACGAGGGAGATTTCATTATTGGTCGTATCGATGCTGCTGATATCGTAACCTCCCAGGATTTCCGGCTTGTGATGCTTTTTGTTCGCGAGAACAATCAAGGTGTCAAGTGCAGTAATGTCACTGTTTGGATTGATGTCGTCCGCTGGATTTGCCGGATTGAGTTTGAATGTTTTGGTCGTACCATCGAGTGTACCAGTGTCATTTTTATAGGATACACCGTATATGTTCGGGATATAGTCATACGCAGTTTTGAGTGTAGTGACCGTTTTGTTGTTTTCATCGACTGAAGTGGTTTTGATCGTATAAGGGATCGCTTTCCAGTCGTATCCTGTAACGATACCGTAATCGTTTGTCGGGAGTTCCGTATCAGATACCGATGTATTGGCAATTGTGCTATGATCCGGGTAATTGAGCCATGTGATATTGAGGTCGTTTGAAGTGAATACTGGTTCATCTTTTCTTTGTGTTACCATCGATTTGACTGCACCGTTATAGGCATTGGAATAGAGCTTGGGATTGTTGATCACACCGGTCGATATATGCGTGCCGTCTTTTGCCTTGTTGCCGTAGCTGTCGACGACATGAATGACAAATTTATCGATATAGAGACCGTTTTCATATCTGGAACCGATCGGCACGATCGCCATGCTTGAGCTCTTGTTCTTTTCGATGACGACCGGGATCTTGAGTGTATAGGGTGAAGGCATCCCGGCGATGGTGACTTTGAGGATGATATTGGTCGTACCCGAAAGCGTTTTGATTTTGAGGGCGACATCGTCGCTCGCTTTGACCGAATCACTGGGAATCGTATATTTGGGGCCCTCTTTGCCGTCGAAAGTGATGAAGTTGAGATATTTACCGTCGGTGGGAGTATTCATCTCTTCCGCTTCGAGTGTGATCTCCTCTATTTTCTTGGTGTCCGCCGCTGTACCGGTATAGAGGTTGGTGATGTCGAAATGGAGCGTTCCGATCTCGTCTCTTGAGAAATATCCTCGTTTCGTATAGGTATCGGAGAAGGTGACGGTGACGCGATAGGCGTTTTTGGCATCGACTTTGATCTCCCCGACCGTACTGTTTTCATCGTTGACCGTTCCACCGCTTGGGGGCAGCATCTCGACCGTGCCGTTCTGATCCGTTGGGGTCTCGATCTGGCCGGATCCTGTACCGTCGTTGGAGCGTGCGATCTGGCTCTCCAGATCTCTCTGCGCACCGTCACATGCCGCGAGCATGAGGATCAGCGTCAGTGAAGTCGCAATAGTTTTGGTTAAAAGTTGCATCGAGCGTTCTCCTGTTATTTTTACTATTGAGAGTACTATCGGCAAGAGACGAATATTTTTTAATTTTTCTCT
>CAYLLC010000011.1:0-15919 GCA_964384355.1 uncultured Sulfurospirillum sp.
CCCACACCTTGCGGCACTACCCCCTCAAGATAGCGTGTCTACCAATTCCACCACGATCGCATAGCAGTCGATGCAGTCAGCGTCGCATCAGACGCCGGAGAGAAGCCGGGCTCCTCTCCGATTTCGAGGTTTTATTATCCCAGGAAAGGATTCGCGTAGAGTGCAATCAATGCAATAACCAGCGCGTAGATAACCTGAGCTTCGATCATCGCCAGTGCGATGAACATCGTCGTCATCAGTTTACCGCCCAGACCGGGGTTTCTCGCCGTACCTGCGATAGTCGCAGCGGCTGTGTGTCCCATACCGATTGCACCACCGAGTGCAGCCAGACCGAGACCGACACCTGCAGCGAGTACAGAGTAAGCTTTCAGAGTTTCGTTTGCAGCGTCTTCACCTGCAAAGGCAGCTGTCGCAACAGCAAAGATCAGAAACAGAATCTTCTTCATGAAGTTCTCCTTATAAAATTTTTCAGTGTTCTTCAAAGTCCGTTCGGCTTGCGTATCCCTACTTATCACTTTGAAGGTGAGATTTTAGCGAAAGTTGCTTAAAAATACTCTTAATTGATAAGCCTCTTTCGAAAATTTTGGTTCCTATAACTTTTCGATCAACTCCAGTTCGATCTTGTGCCCCTTGATCGAGAGGATCTTGACTTTGACGCGCTCTCCGACGGAGAGGACATCCGTCACTCTCTCGACGCGCTCATCCGAGAGCTTGGAGATGTGCAGCAATCCGTCCACACCGCCGGGAAGCTCCACAAACGCGCCGAAATCGACGATCCGTTTGACTTCCGCATCGAAGATCTGTCCTTCGGAGAATTTCGGCATCTCTTTTCTGGAGTGGCGCGGTTCGCGCTTTTTGCTCGCGAGCTCTCTGATATAGTCACAGGCGGCACTCACCTGCACTTTGTCTGCGCCTTCGACCTTCACCTTGCCGCTCTCTCTGTCCAGATCGATCGAGACTTCGAACTTCTCGATAATCTCTTTGATCGTCTTGCCCGCCTGTCCGATGATCGCACCGAAAGTGGAAGGGTCGAGGGTAAAGACGGAGCGTGAGGGCAGCGCGCGCTCGTTCAGAGAGATCTTCTCGGCAGCCTCTTCCATGATACCCAGGATATGCAGCTTCGCCTCCTGCGCCTGATCGAGCGCCTCTTTGAGTGTCTGGGGGTCGATGCCGCCGAGTTTGATATCCATCTGCAGGGCCGTGATGCCGTCTTTGGTACCTGCGATTTTGAAATCCATATCGCCGTCGTGATCCTCGAGCCCCATGATATCGGTCAGAATCGCATAGCGATCCGCTTCGACGACCAGCCCCATCGCCACACCGGCGACCAGCTTCTGCACATCGATACCGGCCGCTTTGAGCGCCAGAGAGCCGCCGCAGACCGTCGCCATCGACGAAGAGCCGTTGGATTCGAGGATCTCCGAGACGATTCGCACCGTCTGATCGCTCTCGAGCATGATAGTCGGCTCGAGCGCTCTTTTGGCCAGGTTTCCGTGCCCCAGCTCTCTTCTTCCCGGAGGTCTGAGCGGGCTCGCCTCCCCTACCGAGAATCCGGGGAAGTTGTAGTGGACCATGAAGTTTTCGTAGTGCGCCTCTTTGTCGGTCAGCAGATCGTACATCTGTGCATCTTTGCTGCTGCCCAGCGTCACCGTCACCAGCGCCTGCGTCTGTCCCCGCGTAAAGAGGCATGAGCTGTGTACCGAGGGGAGGATATTGGTCTCGATCTCGATCGGGCGCACCTCCGTAAGTCCGCGTCCGTCGGCGCGCTTTTGCTCCGTCAGGATCATTTCACGCACGACATTGCGCTTGTAGAGGTTGACCATTTTGGAGATCAGATCCGCATCCCACCCCTCCTGCTGCGCGATATCGTCCTCTGCGATTTTCGCGGCGATGCGGTTGAGTTCGGTAGCCCTTTCGCTCTTGGCCATCTGATTGATCGCATCGTAGATATCCTCTTTGTAAAACTCGTCGATATAGACCAGCAGCGGCTCGTAGTGCTGTTCATCCCTGAGCACCAGCTCGGCATGCGGTTTTTTCAGTTCTGAAAAGCCTTTTTCGTAGTCGATACTCGCTTTGCCGATCGCCTCCTGTGCGATACGGAGCGCCTCGATCGTCTCTTCGTTGGTCAATTCGTTGACATTGTGCTGATCGATGACATCGTCTTCGAGCATGTCGGGGATCATCAGCGGATCGGGAGAGACCATCGGGACGATATCGATCTTTTCGGTCGCGATGGCGCGCATCTCGATCATCAGGAGCTCCTCTTTCGTACCCGAGACATAGAGGTCGAGCGTACTCTTCTCCAGCTGCGATTTGGTCGGATTGACGATATATTCACCGTCGATCCGGCCGATGCGTACCGCCGCGACATTTTTGTCGACCGGCAGATCGCTGAGATAGAGCGCCGCCGAAGAGGCGTTGAGCGCCATCGTCTGCAGATCGACTTCGGGATCGGCACTCAGGACAAAGATGACGATCTGTGTCGGATAGGCGTACCCTTTGGGAAAGAGCGGGCGCAGACTCCGGTCGATGATACGGGAGGTGAGCGTCTCGAAATCTCCGGGCTTCGTCTCCCGTTTGATATAGCCTCCCGGGATTCTGGCCGCGGCGTAGCTCTTCTCGATATACTGGACGGTCAGCGGCAGAAAATCCTCTTCGACCATTCTGTCGTCTCTGGCGACCGTCGCCAGCATGACGGCATTTTTTTCGCGCAGCAGTACCGCTCCGGCGGCTTGTCTGGCGACTTTGTCGATCTCGTAGATCTCCTCTTTGTTGTTGACATTGATTGTAACGGTACAACTCATATGGTTTCTTCTCCTTTTTTAAACGGCAAAAAGTGTTTACACGCTTCCAGCATCTTTTTCAGCTCTTTGGGTTTGATATCCGGCAGAGTACGGTAGTAGTAGGCGACTTCGATAAAGTCCCGGATCTGGTGGACGGCAAAAATTTTGTCCACTTTCTTGTCGAGCAGCCGATAGAGATCGTCCGGTATCACCGGGGTCGCCAGCGATACTTTGCGCACGCCCATCCCGATCACGCTTTTGAGGGCGCACATCGTCTTGAATCCGGTCTCGCACCCCTGATCGATCAGGAGGACATTTCTATCCCGCAGATCGGTGATGCCCAGCCCCTTGCGGTAGCGGTGCTGATATTTGGTGATGTAGCGGTGGAAGAGCTGCTCGCCCTGATCGTAGATATAATCCATCGATATACCGAAACTCTCCACCAGCTTCTCCTCCACGACGATATCGTTGGTCTCGCTCACCATCGCCAGCTGGCACTCGTCGTTGTTGGGTGCGAAGATCCCCTCCGTAAAGAGCAGATCGAAATCGAACCCGAACCGCTGAGCCAGCTTCATCGTCATCTCGACCGCGCCTTCGGAGAGCGCGATCAGGATCCACGCTTCATGCTGCATCACCTTGATCGGGAGTATCTCGATCAACTCTCGGGCAGCGGCCTGCCGGTCTTCGAAGTAGTAATTCTCAAATTCGGAATTTTCCGCCATAACCACTTTCCGGGAACTGTTTTTGGATCTCTTCATCCGAGAAACTGAATCTGTAATGAAATATATAGTGCTTCAAAAGCGCATATGCCTCATTAAGTGCGCGCATTTTATCCTCTTTATGGTTAAAGTCGGGATGATACCTCCGGCTCAGTTCACGATAGCGCTTTTTGATATCCTCGTACGAGACCATCACCGGCAGCTCCAGCACTTCAAGTGCATGCCGCAGCTTCGCGGCGATCTCTGCACTATTTTGCATAGGCGCCCAGACTCTGGCTCATGATCAGCTTCTTGAGATCGTCGTCGTAGAAGCGGATACCGAGACCGACGAACGCGTTCTTCGCTTTTGCGTTGAGAAAGTTGTCGTAGCCGCCGTAGAAATCGAGATGCTTGAGGAAGTTGTAGCGGGCGCTGATCTTGGCATGCGGGCTGCTGCCCCGGACATCGTTCTGCGCATTGAAATCGAACACTTCGGCACTCGCTTCGAGTTTGTCGTCGAGCAGGTAGAGATCGGCACCCGCACCGACGCTGTTTTCGATGATACCGGTACGCAGCGTCAGCGCATCGAGGCGCTTGGCGATCTGTGCGCTGATCAGGATTTTGGAGGCTTCATGCTTTTGGGGCGGGATGACCCTGCCCGCATCGTCCATCCGCGAGTAGTCGTCCATCCCTGCGAGTGAGAAGCGGTAGCTCTTGGTATCGCTGGGCTCGTAATTGAGGTCGAGATACCCTTTGGCGTATCGGTCGTCGCTCATATATTCGCTGTGCATCGCCACTTCCATCTTCACTTTGTCGATCGTATCGAGCAGATCTTCCACCTTTTCGAAGGTGTTGTTCCCGGAGCTGAAGAAGGCATCGGCGGAGACCAGCGTATTGTTGAGCGGTTTGCGGTTGGCTGCGATGATCTCCTCGAGCTCCTCTTCGATCTTCTGAAACTTCTGCGCCAGATGGGGAATTTTCTCCTTCATGCTGGCTGCCGCGACGCGGAGATCCCGGGTCAGACGGTCGAGATTGGAGACGATCTGCGGCAGTTTCGCATTGATCGTATCGGCGGAGTTGCCGAATTTCTCCCCCACCGTCGCCAGATTCTTCGCCATCTTGTCGAAGTCCTCGAGCGTATTTTTGAGCAGCTTCAGGGAGGTGAGTTTGCGCAGTTCGGTCGTGATCGATTCGAGATTGGAGAAGGTCATGCGCAGATTCTCCCGCGTCTGTGGCGTGAAGACTTCCCGCGCCTCCTGTACGAAGGTTTTGAATTCGTTGGCGGCTTTCGCCATCGCGTCGCTGGCATCCTGTATCGTCAGGAGCTCCGGTGCCGATGCGATCGTGTCGCCGGCTTTGAGATACCGGTCCGACTCTCCCAGAGAGATCTCCAGATAGCGCCCGCCCAGCAGCGACTCCTGCACCGGTTTGATCTTCGAATCTCTCGGTATTCTGACATGCTGATAGATGAAGAGTTTCGCCAGGATACCGCCCTTGTCGATCGAGAGCGATTTGATATAGCCCACCTCCAGACCGTTGGCTTTGACTTTGGAGTTTTCGTTGAGCCCGGCCGCATTCTTCAGATGGGCGTTGAGGCTGTACCCCTCTTTGGAGAGATTCTTGAAGCTCCCCACCTGCGTACTCAGGAAAAAGAGCAAAACGAATCCGATAAAGATAAAGATACCGACTTTCACTTCATTACGCATAGCGACTCCACTCATCTTTTTTATTGCTGCAGGGCATATCCGCTCCATGCTTCCGGCTTGCCGGCCGGAGCGATTTCACCCGAAATATCGTTTTCGAGCGTCCGGTTTTCCACATCCTTGACATATTTGTAGGATACACCGCCGATATGGGCGAAGTTGAAGAGCAGATAGATCCCCCGCTTCGTCACCGATTCGGTTCCGCCGCTGGTCAGAGAGGGGGTGACGCTCTCTTTGTATCGCAACTCGTAACTCCAGCACTTTTTGTGCATATCCAGACCGATGCGCCACTCTTTGGTGAAGCGGTTGTCCAGATCGTAGTCGATCCCGGCATGCACCGAATAGGTACGGTCTATCACCCGCGCCAGATCGCTGCTCAGAAAGTTGATCTTCGTCTCGTTGGGCGCATCTTTATAGGTGTGGTCTATCCTGAGACGGTTGTAGTCGTCCCGATAGTATACTCCCGATTGTATCTTTTTTAACTTATGATACTCATAGGAGTAGATCAGCGAATTGCGCAGGGAGAGCTTCGCTGAGGGGCGATAGATCACTTCGTTTTCCGCTTCGTTGTAGATCCTGTCCGCTTCCCGGTAGTAGTAGTGCTGCGTGAATCTGTCCGCGAGATAGTTGTATCCGTCTCGGTCGTAGAGGAAGTTGTTCATCTTGAAAGCGAGGCTTTTGCGCTGCAGATTGAAGGGAATAAAATCGGCGAAATAGCCGCGCGTTCTGTGCAGGCTCGGCAGGGTGACCGCCATCTGCAGCTGGATATTGTGTACTTTGTCGCCGTAGCGCTTCATCAGATCGGAATCGAGTGTGAGCTGATGGTAGTTGCTCATGTAGGTGGCATCTTCGGTGGTCTCGTTGCCATCGGTATAGCGGACGCTGGAGTAGTAGAGATTTTCACTGAGCGAGAGGTTGAGGAAGTTATCCATCAGCGGCATCGTGAAGACAAACGGCACGGAGAGCTCATGCTGTCTCGCACCCAGCCCTCTGCGACGGGTGGAGTTCTTGAATTTGTAGTCGAGGGAATAGTAGAGATTTCTGTGCCCCAGAATCTGGGAAAAGCGGTGATACTGCAGCGACGGAAGCGTCTGGAGCGTATCGGCGTTGGAGACCTTCTCGGTATCGATGAAGTACTTCAGGTAGGCACCGAAATAGTCCTCATATCCCGAGACATAGTAGTTCAGTCGCGAAGTGACCAGCTTGTCCACCGCATATTTGCGATCCTCTTTGAGATTGATATAGTCGATATCGTTGAGCGTCGTCGCATCGACATAGAGCCCGTCATGATAGCTGTAGGGATTTTTGTCGAGATATCTGGTAAAGAGCGCTTCGTTGCGATAGCGGAGCGACGCCCCTTTGTGGAGGCTGTTTTTGAGGTTGTACTTTTTCGCGTACGCCGCCTTCTCCTGGAAGAAGCCCAGCGTCACCGAGCCTCTCGAGTAGGCTGTATCCGCGAAGCGTAGCGTCGTATAGAGTCCCTCTCCCCGATCGAGCCGTACCTGCGGATCGAGCTCGACATCCCATGCGGGAGAGGGCGCGATGAAGATCGGCTGCACGAAGAGCAGGTTTTCACTGTTTTCAAAACCGATCACCGGCCGCAGCAGCCCCGTACGGCGGGTATGGACCGTCGGAAAGGCGAACCACGGCAGGTAGAAGAGCGGCACCCCTTTGAGATAGAAGCGGGGGTGCGTCAGCGCGATATACTCCTCTTTTTTGTGAAAATGCCCCTTCGAAAAGCGGATCTCCCAGTCGGGATCGGCAGGAGAGCAGCTCGAGAGCTTCGCATGCCGCAGGATCAGGTTGTTGCTGTCGGCATCGATCGTTTGGCTTTTGATCCAGATATCGGAAGCGAACTCTTTGAGAAAGACATGCGAAGCTTCGAAACGCTTTTTGCCCAGCTCGATCGTCAGAGCATCCGCCCGATTGACCATCTGCCCCCGGTAAAAGAAGAGGACATCGCCGCGCAGTTTCAGCAGGGAGCTGTTTCGGTCGTAGATCGCCTCATCGGCGCTGAACATCCGCCCGTCGCTGTAGATCGTGATACCGCCTCTGGCGATGACGCGGTCGCCGATATTTTCGATCTCGGCTGCGTAGAGGGTATATTTTTGAGATTTTTCTCCCTCCACGGAGGCGGCGGAGAGTGCGATCTGGCAGAGCAGCAGAATCGCGGCGATCCTATGCATCGACCACCAGTGTTTTGGCGAACTTGTCATGCCATGTGATACGCAGCGGAGAGAAGAGCGCCACAATGAAACCGAAATAGAAGAGTATTTCGCTCACGACCCGCATGACGGCGCGAATCGTACTGGGACCCCATGCGGGGATATCGAGATAGTCACGGTCGACGACTCTGATCTTCATCGCCATCTTACCGAGCGTTGCCCCGTAGAGTCCGACGAAGAGTGCCTGATAGAGAATCTTGATCAGCAGCACATAGAGCATCAGCGACTGCGTGTAGGCGACGATCGCTTCGGGTGTCTTCAGTGCCGCGACTTTGTCGCTGATGATGAAAAAGAAGAGCAGCGAAATGAGCATCTCGTCGATAAACATCGCCATCGCACGCCGGTTGATCGTAGCGAGCGTGAGCTTTTCGTGCTCCAGCTTTGCCAGAAGCGCTTCGTCGTCAATCATCACGGAGTGCCTGATACGCGATATCTTTGCGGAATTTCTTGCCGGCGAAATGGACCTGCCCGGTCAGCAGATAGGCTTTCTCCCTCGCCGCGGCGATACTCTCGCCCAGTCCGACGCAGACCAGCACACGCCCGCCCGTGGCGAAGAGCTTGCCATCCTCGCGCGTCACGCCGGCGAAGGAGATATGGGCATCCTCCTTCAGCTCCTCCAGTACGATCTCGTCGATGATGATTTCTGCCGGCATGGAGGATTTGTAGGGGTAGTCTTTGCTCGCGAGCACGACGCCGACGGCATATTTGGGTGCGATCGCGATCTCCAGATTGCCCAGATCCTTCGTCGCCGCTTTGTAGAAGAGATCGAGCACGCTGCTCTCGATCAGCGGCATCAGAATCTCACACTCGGGATCGCCGAACCGCACATTGTACTCCAGGACTTTCGGCTCGCCGTCGACGACCATGATACCGATGAAGAGCACCCCTTCGTAGGGCATCCCTTCCGCCTGCATACCCGCAAGGGTCGGCTCGATGATACGGCTGTTGATCTTTTCGTAGAGTGCTTCGTCGATCAGCGGCGTCGGGGCATAGGCGCCCATGCCGCCGGTATTGGGGCCCTGATCGCCGTCGAGCAGCCGTTTGTGGTCCTGTGCGGCCGGCAGCACTTTGTAGTCGCTTCCGTCACAGATCGCGAAGATGGAGAGCTCGTAGCCGTCCAGATACTCTTCGACGATGATCGCTTTGCCCGCATCGCCGAAACTCTCGCCGGTCAGCATCCCCTGCGCGGCCTCTTTCGCCTCCTCCCTGCTTTGGGCGATGATCACGCCCTTGCCCGCACAGAGTCCGTCCGCCTTGACGACGATCGGCGCTTCGAGTTTGTCGATAAAGGCAGCCGCCTCGTCGAACGATTCGGTCTCGATGAACCGCGCCGTGGGCACATCGTACTTTTTGAGAAAATTTTTCATAAAGACTTTGGAGCCTTCGAGCCGCGCCGCCGCTTTGGATGGGCCGAATATCGTCAATCCCTTCGCTTTGAAGATATCGACGACACCGTCGACCAGAGGCGCTTCCGGCCCCACGATCGTCAGGCCGATATCATGCGCGCGTGCGAAATCTGCCAGCGCATCGTAATCTTTTATCGAAACATTTTCCCCAAGCGTATCGCTCATGCCGTTGCCGGGTGCAAAGTAGATTTTGGAGACTTTGGGATCGCGGTGCAGTGCCAGACCGATGGAGTACTCCCGTCCGCCGCTGCCTATTATCAATACATTCATGTAGTCACCTAATTTGGATTGAGGGGTATCAGGGGTGCATCGATACCCTGAAGTTGCCCAAGTGGCCGTCCCATTGATGATGTAGCCCTAATAAGCTAACAAATCAGGAGCGACCCTCTCTTCAGGGGCAGCGAACCAGCGCCGCCACACACCGAGAGGCGTACGAACTCCAAGTACAAGTACTAGTGTCGGACCCTCTGTATATGGTTTATCGAACCACTCAGGCATACTCAATTATAATACAGTTTATGTAAAAGTCGTCTTAGCGCAGATTTGGATATCAGAGCACCATGCTGCCCGTCGGCCGGTCCGTCGGGAGATAGTGGCAGAAGATATTATGCCGGCGGAAATAGTGCTGCAGACGCGCGTCATGCGCACGGAACTTCTCCCGATAGTGCGCGGCGCTCCTGCGATCGAAGAAGAGCTCCGCGCTCTTGCCGTTTTGGGGATCGGTGAGGCTGCACGCTCCCAGCGGCCTGGGATCGAGCTCGAATCTCTCCCGCACGACGATGGCATAGAGCTGATGCCTGCGGGCAAGTTTTCCCAGATCGGGAATCTCCAGAAAATCACCCACCAGAAAGATCAGCGACTTTTTCATCACATGGCCGAAGAGCCACTCGGAAGCGGCCGCATAATCGAGCTCGGTGAGGAGCGGATCGATCCCGGCCGCATCGGCGATGAAGCTTTCGACGCTGCTTCTCTTTTTGGAAGGGGCAGCTGCCACCCTCCCCTTTTGTGAGAGGGCGACGCCCTGAAAGATATTGCCGCTTTCGACGATACGATACCCCAGCCATGCCGCCGCTTCGACCGCCTTTTCGAGTTTGGAGGGCGATTCTCCGAAACAGAGCGACCCGTCCAGAAAGAGGGAGACGACGGCGTAGATCTCCTTCTCTTCGAAGTATCGCTTATACTGCAGCCCGCTCCCTTTGGCGAGTGAATTCCAGTAGATCTTTTTGGCATCGATCCCTTCCGTATAGGGTTGCAACTCCGCGAAATCGAACCCCTCCCCTTTTTTCGAAGAGAGCAGCGTCCCGTTGAAGGTATAGTGCAGCTCCCTGCGTGCGCGTCGCAGGATTCGTGCGATCTCATCCTTTTGCATCGTCTCTGCTCCTTTCTGCGATTTCGCGCTTGATCTGTGTGAGGGAGAGCGCTTCACCGCCGTAGACGGCACGCTCCAGCTGCGCTATCTGCGACGCGAACGCTTTGCGATCCGCACGCAGCAGGTGTTTGAGGATCTCTCTGGGGTCATCGCTTTGTCGGATGGCTTCAATCGGCAGATCCGCGGACGGGCCCGAGACCCTCTCCCTTCTGAAAGAGACCCTGTCAAGATACCATGCTGCCGCGAAACCGGCGGCAAAAAGCAGAAAATAGCCCAGAAAACGCCATCCCTGCGACCAGTCGACGGCAATAGGATAGCTGTTGACTGCATCCGTCAGCTTCTCATCGGCTATCGCACACTGCGCCAGGAGCAGCAGCGCGGCACATCCTCGCCTGACCGGCATGCTACCATGGTCGTTTTTCATCGATATACCCCTTGTTGATCAACTCGTAAGCTTTGTAACCGAGTCGCTTTTTTCCTTTTGTCGGTATCTTTTTACGCTTCTTGTCCGACGCCTCGGCATGCGTATGGCGCTTCTTCTTCGATTTTGCAGCGACGATGGGCTGGTCCGAATCCTTCTTTTTGAAAGCGGGCGGTTTTCGCTGTTTGCGATCCTTTTTGCCGGCGACCTGTTTCAGATTGTATCGGATATCGGGATCTTCGGCTATTTTCAGTGCCTGACGATACGCTTCGGCCGCCTTGCTGTACTGCCCCATCCGTGCCTCGCAATTTCCCAGCAAAAAGAGTATCTTCTGCTTCAGCGCCGCATCGGTGGTCTGCAGTGACGAGAGCAGTGCCGCGGCGCTTCTGTAACGCTTGAGCTTATAGAGCAGCAGCGCTTCATCTATCTTGGACTGCAGCGTCACATGATCGATTCTCTCCAGCGCATCGAGTGCCGCATGGTAGTGCTTTCGGTGAAAGGCCTGCTGCGCGGCACTGAAGTGGTGCCAGTCGAGCAGCCAGGCTTCCGCAGGAAGCGAGAGAAACGGGAGGAGCGCCAGAAGCCTCCCGGGGAGCGCCACAAAGTGGAAGAAGAAGAGCAGCAGCGCTGCCGCAAGCGGTATCCAGTAGAGCTCGGTATATCCCGCTTCTCTCTGGACAAACGCCTCCTGCTGCGCCACGGCATCGAGTGCTTTGAGGATCGCTGCCGCCGTGCTTTCGGGATCCCGGTAGGGGATGAAGAGACCGCCGCTTCCCTTGCTGAGGCGTTTGAGCACCGGATTGATACGGCTGACGACCAGCGCACCGTTTGGCTGCTTGAGCCACTTGCCGTAGGGGTCTTTGAGCATGGCGCCATGCCGCGTCGCCATCCCCACGCCGATGATCCTGATCCCGGCACGACGCGCCATCGCGATCAGGCGATCCGCATCATGTTCATCACCGCCGTCACTGAAGAGGATCAGTGTATGTGCAGGGAAGCGTTTGTGCGCAAGGTGGGAGAGGAGATTCCCGATCGAAGTCCCTTTGGTCAGGATATTCTCTGCATCGATCGCATCGAGTGCGGCTGTCAGCATCGCCCCGTCGGTCGTATAGGGGGAGAGGATCAGAGGGTTGGTGGTGAAGCCATAGAGTGCGTATCGGTTGGCACTCCCCTGGTCTACCAGCGACCGGATCGTCTCTTTGGCCGCTTCGAGCCGGCTCGGAGTGATATCATCCGCCCGCATCGAGTAGGAGAGATCGAGTGCGATCAGCGCTTCCCGCCCCTGCATCTTCCGGCTATGCTCCGCCTCATGGATGGCCGGACGGGCCAGTGCGACGATCATCAGCCCCAGCACGAGCAGCAGCCGTTTTTGTGCCGGATTTGTGAGATAGAGATAGAGCACGCCAAACAGCAGAAAAAGCACCTGAGGCAGCAGCAGCGTCATATCACACGCCTCCGGTAGATGTAGAGAAACAGCAGCGCGATCGCAAGTGCGAGCGGATAGAAGTAGAGCTCCCGCTTCTGCAGAAAGTGATGCGACCGCAGCGGAGAGGGGAGCAGCGCATCGATCTCGTCGTAGACCTGTTGCAGTTTGTCGGTATTGTCGGCGGCGAAGGCTTTGCCTCCGCTGTGCTGCGCGATCAGATCGAGCAGCGCGGCATCGTAGTCTCCCCGCTTGCCCAGTCCGATCGTGTAGATTTTGATGCCCCTCTTTTTCGCTTCGTCGACCGCCATCCGGGGAGAGATCGCGCCGCTGTTGTTGCGCCCGTCGGTCACCAGCACGATCACCTTCTCTTTGGCACCGCTGTGATCGAAAAGCCGGATACTCTGTGCCAGCGCCTCTCCGATGGCCGTATTCTTGCCTGCGATCTCCACCTCCAGCGTATCGAGAATCGATTTGACCCCGTCGATATCGTAGCTGATCGGCGAAGCGGCAAACGCGAAACTCCCGAAGACCACGACGCCGATATTGTCTCCGGCACGCTTCTCGATAAAATCCTTCGCGATACGCTGCAGCAGTGCGAATCTGCTCTCATCCCCGCTTCCGAATCCGCTCTCCGCCATCGAACCGCTCGCATCGAGTGCCAGCACGATCGCCACCCCCTCGCGATGCGCAGGCTGCTTCGCACTGTAAACAAAAGGCGCCGCCAGTGCGACCGTCCCGAGGGTGAAGATCGCCACCCGATACCAAAGCTCCGTCGAGAGCAGCCGACTGCGTCTGGGAAGCCACTCCAACTTGGGCAGATAGAGGCTTTTGGCACTTTTGCGACAGAGGTAGAAACAGGGCAGCAGAAGCAGTAACAGCAGTGCGGCGGGATGGTCAAATGTAAAATGCATTATGCTATTATAACATTTCTATATATTAATCTGATATGATAAGGGATCACATTGATGAAAAAAACAGTCATTATCCTCCTCCTGCTGCTCGTCGCGATACAGTTCATCCGACCCGCCAGAACCAATCCGCCCGTCGATCCTGCACATGCACTGCATGCAGATGAGGAAGTGATGCAGCTCCTGCGCCAAAGCTGCTACGACTGCCACTCCAACGAGACCAAATGGCCATGGTACAGTCAGATCGCACCGATCTCCTGGTCCATCGCATCGCATGTCGATGACGGACGCGAAGCGCTCAACTTCTCGGAATGGACGCAGATCGATCCGAAGATCAAAGCGAAGCGGCTCAAGCGCGCCATCCAGACGACGCGAAACGGCATGATGCCGCTGCCGATGTATCTCTGGATACACAAAGATGCCAAACTCTCACGGGAGCAGAAAAAGGTTATCGAGAAGTGGGCTACAGCCGAGCTGGAGAAACTGGAGAAGCCAAAAACGAAGTGATAGCGGAGATTTTCCGCTCGAACCCCTCATAACCGTGGCTGCCGCCCTCCTCCAGATCGATCGCGGCCCCTGCGAATTTTTGCACCGCTTTGCGATAGTCGAGGAGTTCGTCACCGCTTTGCAGAAGCAGCATGTAGCGTTCAGGTGTGATCGATTCGACCGCATAGTTTTGCAGCGAGTCGATATGCTTCTGTGTCCACTCGTAGCGGCTCAGATCGTAGAAGCTGCTGTTGTTCCCCAGCTGCGATGCGAGCGTGCGCCACGGCGTGACCGAGGGGTTGATCAGCACCGCCTTCAGAGCATACTTCTCGGCGAGCCAGGTCGCGTAGTAGCCGCCCAGACTGCTGCCGATGAGTCCCGGCCGTATGCCGCAGCGCACCGTCAGAGAGACGATCTGCTCCAGCGTGTCGATCGCCAGATCCGGTATCGGCGAGAGAGAGGGCGCGACGACCGCCTCACCCAGCCTCTCCCGCAGCATCGAGACTTTGGCCCCTCTGCCGCTGCTGCCGAAACCGTGGATATAGAGGTAGACTACCATACTTTTAGTTCATGATAGAGGCTGTCACGCTCCACGGGGGTGTAGCCGCTGTTTTTGATCAGGGCGACGAATTCTTCCAGCGGCATGCCATGCGCGCTTTTGGCACCGGCTGCGGAGTTGATCGATTCGCGCTCGATCGTACCGTCCAGATCGTCGGCACCGTACGCCTGCGAAACGAGTGCGAGGTTGACCGTCGATGTGACCCAGTAGGCTTTGATATGGGGGAAGTTGTCGAGCATGATACGGCTGATCGCCATCGTCTTGAGAATCTCCTGCGAAGAGAGAAACTTTTTGACATTGAGGAAGTTGTTCTCCCGCTGATAGACCAGCGGGATGAAGGTGTTGAAGCCGCCCGTCTCATCCTGCAGATCACGCAGCCGGATCATATGATCGATACGGTGGTGCGGCTCCTCTACATGTCCGAAGAGCATCGTCGCGTTGGAGTGCCTGCCCCGCTTGTGCCAGCGCCGGTGGATCTCTATCCACTGATCGGAGGTCACTTTGCCTTTGCAGATATAGTCGCGCACCTCTTCGTCGAAGATCTCCGCACCGCCGCCGGGCATCGAATCGACACCGTTTGCGATCATCAGATCGATGATCTCGTCGTAGCTTTTGCCGTACTCTTCCGCGAGGAAGTTGATCTCCGCCGCCGTGAGCGCTTTGATGTGCATGTCGGGGAAGGCCGCTTTGATTTTTGAGAAGACCTCCATATACCACTCGAGCCCGGTATGGGGATTGTGTGCAGAGACGATATGGACCTCTTTGACCCCGCGGCCGGAAGCTTCTGCGACGATCTGCAGAATCTCCTCATGCGTCATCGTGTATTGGTTGGGGTTCTTTCGGCTGGCGCTGAAGGCACAGAATTTGCAGACATCTTTGCAGACATTGGTCGGGTTGATATGACGGTTGATATTGAAAAAACTCTTTTTTCCCCAGCGTGCGGTGCGTATCCCGTCGGCGAGAGAGCCGAGTGTGAAGAGGTCCAGATCGTAGAGCCGGACCCCCTCTTCGTAGGTGAGTCGTTCGTCGTTTTCGATTTTATTGATAATGCTTTTCACAATCGCGCTTCTTTTTTAGCGCCATTGTAACAAAAAGCTATTTTACTTTTGCTATATAGGCATCGGGTGTGATGCGGCGCAGACGCCTGAGTGCGCGGGCGGTGGACTTTTTGGTCGGGTAGGCGCCCGCCATCACATAGGTCAGTCCGCTGCGTTTGCTGTCACGCAGGACGAAAGAGACATGGCGCTTCTGCAGTTTCGCGACCATCTCGTCGATGCCCGCTTTCGTTTTGAAAGCACCCATCATGACATAGTATCCGCCGGCTGTAGCAGCGGTGTGATGATGGCTTCTTTTCTGTTTCGGACGGTGCGTTCTGTGTACGGTCCTTTCATGCGCCGGTTTGTGCACCGTTTTCACCGGCACGATCTGCTCGGCAGGCTGGGTACGCGCGACTTTTTGCGTCGCTGATCTTCCTGCGCCGACAGCCGTATGCTTCCATCCCGATTGTGCGTTGACCGCTCCGACATGCAGTACCGTCTTCTCCTGCGGCTTTTCACGCATGCGGTCGGTGATATAGGTACGATCGCATGTCGTCGCATTGACATGGTACTGCAGGCCTGCCAGCACGGTATAGTCGACATCGGTCGTATCGGTTTTGTAGATCGCGTTGCCCTCTGCATAGAGGCTCAGTTCGGGGATGAAGTTGTAGCGGAAACCGAGCCCGCCGCCGATATAGAGCTGAGAGACATCGTACTTCTTGTATCCTGCCTCATCGTTGCCCGCCATGATATCTTTGCTCAGATCCTCGTACCCTGCCGTCAGCGTGATGTAGGGGACGGTATGGTACTGCTCCTCACCGTCGACCTCGATCTGCATATAGTAGCGCTGCACATCGATCGAATCGGTCGAATCCTTGACATCGATATCCTCCAGACG
>CAYLLC010000011.1:16019-17933 GCA_964384355.1 uncultured Sulfurospirillum sp.
GTTACGGAAATTTTTTGACGAAAGCCCCCCGGGAGAGCCTTCTGAGATAGCGTTTCGCGACAGATGCCTCTCTTCTGCTGTGGTAAGGACCGACGAGCACCAGTGCGACATCTCTGCCCCCTCTTTTGGTGTTGTAGACGACATAGGGGTAGTTTTTGCGCTCCAGCTTCGAAGTGAGCATCGCGCCGCTGCTCTTGAAGAGTGCCGCCATCTGTACATAGTATCCCTCCGGTATCTCTACACTCTCCTCTTCTGCAGGGGTGCTCTCCACGACACATGTCGCTTCAGGCTCGACCACCGCTGCAGGCTCGGACTGCACCGTCTCGACCGCTGCGGGAGCCTCTGGCATCGGTGCCGGCTGAGCCGCGGCGGGCTTGGTTTTGCACATTCTGGAGAACTCATCGAGCGAAAGCACCTTTTTCGCCGGTGCGCATGTCGGTGCCTTCTGTGCGGGTGCACCGATCTTCATACCCAGACCTACCGTTCCGATCAGATCGTTGTCTCCGTTCTCGAATTTATGGATACCTTTGACCTCCGTCACCAGACTCAGATTGTTTTTGAGGCCGAATTTGACACCGACACCGGCATTGGCGTATGGCTGCGAATCGTCATCGGTCAGTTGGACCGTGTTGCCGTGCGTCCACTCATACCCGACACCAGCCGTCACATAGGGCCGTACCTTCGCCGTGCCCCCTTCGTAGATGCCGTTGACCGCGGCTCTTTCGATATCGGTATCGCCGCCTCCGATCGTCGGGTTGTTCAGAGAGGATTCCGCCGTCAGCTGGATACCTGTATTGGGGGTGACATAAGCCGTACCGCGGATTCCCATCAGGACCTTGCTGTCGTCGAGCGTCGTATCTTTGTTTGCGATCTTTTTGCCTACGGTCGGCATGATCTCAAACTGCACCGCATAGAGGTTGGAAACGGCTACCGCTGCGACGATCGCCAGAAGCCTCTTTTGTAAAACATTCATCGATTCACTCCTTCATTTGTTGAGGTTTGGATGATTATAAGCCAACTATGGTAATGATGCATTAAAAATAATTAATCAGTTAATTGATATAATTTAAATTTAATATAGTAAAAAGGCAATATTTTGAAACTTGAGATGGATATCGAATCCCTGATCGACCAGAACCGTTCCGATTTCGAACTCTCGAAAAAGATCAAAGAGGATATCACCGCCTATCTCCAAGCGCTCCCCTCCGCCGACCTGCAGCATGGCAAAAACTTTCTCGTGCAGCACACCCGGAACATCGATACCATCCTCACCCATGTCTACCGCTATATCCTCCGCAAGATGTTCGGTACATACATGCCGATGCTCAACACGATCCCGATCACGATCGTCGCGATGGGCTCCTACGGCAGAGAGCAGCTCTGCATCCACTCCGATATCGACATGATGATCCTCTACAAAGAGACACCCGGATACAATCTCGTGCCGATCATCGAGCTGCTGCTGCAGATACTCTGGGACAGCGGGCTCAAGCTGGGACACCGTGTCCACGAGATCGATACCCTCTTCGATATCTCCAACAGCGACCATACGATCAAGACCGCCCTGCTGGAGTCGCGATTCGTCTGCGGCTCCAAACATCTCTGGGTCCATACCGAACAGATCCTCAAACGCATCCGTCTCCACGAGCCCGTCACCTTCATCGAAGAGAAGCTGCAGGAGCGTGCAGCCATCAGGCGCAAACACCCCTTCAGCATGCAGCCCGATATCAAAAGCTCGCCCGGCGGCCTCAGAGATCTCAATCTCCTCTTCTGGATCGCGAAGGTTCGCTTCAATGTCACCAGAATCAAAGATCTCCCGCCGGAGTATATGACGGAGGGCGAATACAGAGAGCTGATGGGGTCGATGGAGTATCTCTTCCGTGTGCGAATCGCGCTCCACATGCTCGCCGGCAG
>CAYLLC010000011.1:18033-24953 GCA_964384355.1 uncultured Sulfurospirillum sp.
GCGATGCTCGAATCGCTGCTCCCTTTCGCAGATGAAAAAGAGCAGTTCGATATCAGCTATATTTCGATGCTCAGGTTCGCCGACAGCGCCGCACTCTCCAAAGAGCGGCTCTACCCGATACTCCGGGAGCTCTTCTACCGGGAGTGCAGTGCGGAGATATTCAAGGCTCTCTACGATGCCGGCCAGCTCTTCAGAGTCGTCGCACCGATGCGGAAAGTGGCATGGCTGCCGCAGTTCGACGGCTACCACACCCACCCCGTCGATCTCCACTCCATCTATACCCTGCAGGCACTCGAAGCGATCAAAGACCCCAGAGTCGCGGAGATCTACACACATCTGAGCCCGGATAAAAAAGCGATCGTGCGGCTCAGCGCCTTTTTGCATGACTGCGGCAAAGGGAGAAAAACCGACCACTCCATCCTCGGGGCCAATATGGCCAGACGCTACGCACGCATGCTGGGCTTCACCGAAGAGGCGGCGAAAGCGATCTACACCCTGATCCGATACCACACCCTCATGAGCAATACCGCCCACCGTGAAGATATCTACAGCGAAAAGGTGATCTTCTCCTTCATCGCCAAGCTCGGCACGCAGGAGATACTCGATATGCTCTATGTGCTCACCTATGCCGACATCGCTTCCGTATCCAAAGAGGCATGGTCCCCCAACAATGCCAGACTCCTCTTCGAGCTCTACCGCAACGCCTCCGAAGCGTGTCAGAACCGAAAAGTGCTCAACGAAGCGGCCCGACGCAACAAAAAGGAGCAGCAGCTCAGAAAATTTCCGGCATTCACGCTGCTTCCCACTCTGCTGCAGAAAAAGATTCTGAGCATCGAATCGAACCTCTTCTTTCTGAAGCTCTCCCCCGAGCAGATCGTCGAGATCTCGGCATGGGCCTATGGACTCAAGAGCGACTTCGACTACCGCATCGGCAACGAAGAGATGCTCAGAATCGATATCATCCGCACCCGAAGCGTCAATCTCGGATATATCCTCTCCAGACTCTCGACCCTCAGCGTCGTCAATATGGATATCTTCTACCTCTTCAACGGTATCAAATATTTCAGCATCTCCTTCGACGAACGCATCGACGATGACGAGATTCGCTATATCCGTCAGATCCTCGACGACACCCTCCTCTCGGAGAAAAAACCGAAACTGAAACCGCTCGATATCAAACCCAAAGAGATCACGATCAACTGCAACCACTCCAGGAGTTACGCCAAGATGAAAATCGTGACAAAAGACCAAAAAGGTTTGATGGCTAATATAATGACGACTTTTGACGATATAGGCATAGACATCGCCAGCGCAAAAATACAAACTATTAAAAAGAGAGCCCGAAATCTCTTTCTGATAGAGAAAAACGGCAACTTTTGCGCGAACAGGGAAAATGTCGTCAAAAAATTAACTTCAACAGAAAAAAAGGATGATTAGATGTGTGGAATCGTTGGTTACATCGGTGAAGAGAATATCAAAGAGGTGCTCGTAGACGGACTCAAAGAGCTCGAATACCGCGGCTACGACTCGGCGGGTATCGCCGTATTACAGGAGGATGAGATCCAATCCTTCAAAGCGGTCGGCAAGCTCAAAAATCTCGAAGAGAAGACCAAAAGCTTCAATCCGCATGCCTTCGGCATGGGCATCGGGCACACCCGCTGGGCGACCCACGGCAAACCGACCGAAATCAATGCACACCCCCATCTGGGTGAATTCAGCTATGTCGTACACAACGGCATCATCGAAAACTATCAGGAGCTCAAGAAGGAGCTGCAGGCCGAAGGGATCCATTTCCTCAGCCAGACCGATACCGAGGTGATCGTGCACCTCTTCGAAAAGCACTACAAAGTGCTCGGAGATCCGCTCAAAGCGTTCGAAGCGACACTGGAGAGACTCGAAGGGGCTTTCGCCATCCTGCTGATGACCAAAGTCGATCCGGACCGCATCTACTTCGCCAAACATGGCTCCCCGATGATCGTCGGAAACAACGAAAAGGGTGAGATCTTCTTCGGATCGAGCGATGCGGCACTGCTGGGCAAGGCGACGGAGGTGATCTACCTCGACGACGGCGACTACGGCTACACCTCTATCGACGAAGGGATCGTCCTGCTCGCCGAGGGCAAACCCAAAGCCCTCAACAAAAAGCCGCTCGTCGGAGACAAAATCTCCGCACAGAAGGGCGGATATCGCTTCTTCATGGAGAAGGAGATCTACGAGCAGAGCGATGTGCTCGTAGATACGATCCTCGGACGCGCCCTCGACAACGAAATCCGCTTCGAAGAGCTCGATCCAGACTTCTTCGACGGTATCGACCTGATCCAGATCTGCGCATGCGGTACCAGCTACAACTCGGGTCTGGCATGCTCCTACCTCTTCGAGCGACAGGCCAAGATCCGCACACAGGTCGAGATCGCCAGCGAATTCCGCTACAAAGAGCCGCTGCTCGATCCCAAAACGCTCTTTGTCGTCATCAGCCAGAGCGGCGAGACGGCCGATACCCTCGAAGCGCTCAAGATGGCCAAATCGGCAGGCCTCAAGACCCTCGCGATCTGCAATGTCGACAACTCCTCGATCGTCAGAGAGGCGGACTATACGCTGCTGACGCGCGCCGGTATCGAGAAGGGCGTCGCATCGACCAAAGCCTTCGCCACACAGGTGATGGTGATGTGGATGCTCTCACTCTACATCGCACAGCACAAAAAGACGATGACCCCCGAGGAGATCGCCAAAGAGATCGAAGCGATGCGCCACATCCCCGCAGCCGTCAAGGTCGAGCCGAAGCTGCATGAGAAGATGAAGCGCCTCTCCAAGCGCTATCTGCACGGGCATGGCTTCTTCTTCATCGGGCGCGACCTCTTCTATCCGCTCGCGCTCGAAGGGGCACTCAAACTCAAAGAGATCTCCTATCTGCATGCCGAAGGCTACCCGGCAGGCGAGATGAAGCACGGCCCGATCGCCCTGGCCGACGCGGAGCTCTTCACCGTCGCCCTCATGCCGCGCACCGTCCACTACGACAAAGTCAAAAGCAATGTCGAAGAGCTCAGCGCCAGAGACGCGACGATCCTCGCGATCTCTCCCGAGCGCTTCGAGCTCTGCGACGACTATGTCCACACCTACCACAGCGACCATCCGATGAGCGAGTTTTTCGAGATGATGGTGATCACGCAGCTGCTGGCACTCGAAGTCTCCGTGCGCCTTGGCAACGATGTCGACATGCCAAGGAACCTCGCCAAGAGTGTCACCGTCGAATAACGGAACTTCTGCTATCATGAGGGCATGGAATTTTTCTCTGCCCTCGAAACGATACTCACCACCGCCGACCCCGATCGAAAGATCGCGCGTTTCAACCGCTTCTACGCCGACTACCGTAGAGGGGTGATTCCCTTCGACCACACCCACCGACCCCGTATCTTTACAACACCTTCATTCGCACCGATCTGCGAAATCGTCCCCGCCACGACCCTTCCCAAACGCGGATCGCTCTCCACGCAGCGGGGCAAGGCCTATCTCGTCCACTCGGTACTCCATATCGAGTACTCCGCGATCGATCTCGCACTCGACCATGCCTACCGCTTCACCGATATGCCGCGGGAGTACTACGACGACTGGCTCGAGGTGGCGGAGGATGAGATCCGCCACTTCCGTATGCTCGAAGCGATCATCGGCAAGCTCGGATACCGCTACGGCAGCTTTCCGGTGCACGCTTTTCTCTTCGATGTCTCACAGAAGAGTCTCGATCTGCTGACCCGTATGGCGGTGGTGCCGCGCTATCTGGAGGCTTCCGGGCTCGACTCCAGCCCGCTGGTGATCGAGAAGCTGCAGCGCATCGGTGACGACGAGAGCCGGGCAATCATCGCAGCGCTGGAGGTGATCCTCGAAGAGGAGGTCGATCATGTCAGAAAAGGGGATCGCTGGTACGGATGGGCGTGCGAACGAGCAGGTGTGGATAAAGGGGAATATTTCGATATCGTGGAGCGTGTTTTGCCGGGTGCGAAAAAGCGCAAGAAGTATGTCAATGTCGCTTCACGCAAAGCGGCGGGATTCAGTTGCGAAGAGATACGGGTCATCTCTTCGCAGCCGTGTCGGGAGTGAGGGAGGCTACTGGCCGATCGTACCGTACTTCTGATCGCAGCTGATACATCTGCGGATATCTGCCGGTGCCAGTTTCTCACCCTTTTCTACGGGATAGGTTTTGGCTGTCGGGATCGCATCACACGGTGTGAGCTTCTTTTTGACCACTCTCTTTTTCGGGCGCGGCTTGTAGACATGCTTCTTTTTGCAGCAGACCAGTTGTGCACCGTCGCTCTTGTCGACCATCACCCATCCTGCCTGCAAAGCGGAGGCACCGAAGCCGAGTGTTACGGAGAGCAGCAGCGCTGTTTTGAAAAATCTGTTCATTCATCATCCTTTTGTTGAGATACTGTTATTTGAATATTGTGCTTCATTCTATCAAAATGTTTTATTTTTTTCAAATATTAAACTTAAAACAGGCTAAATTCGCAATCTACTGTTTGATGCCTAACAGGGTATTAAGCATCTGGTCGACCGTCGTGACGATTTTGGCACTCGCCTGATAGGCGGTCTGATACTTCATCAGATTCATCAGCTCCTCATCCATATCGACGCCGCTGACCGCCTGCATCTGTTCACTGACCGTCTTGGTCAGCAGATCGGCGGCATCTTTGCTGCGCGAAGCGTTTTGGGTATCTTCGGCGATATCGGCGACGGTGTAGCGGTAGTACTCCTCCACGCTCTGCTGCGTCACGCTCTCGTCGGGATTGCGAAAGTCCAGCTTCTCGTACTGCAGCGAAATCATCGCGTCGGCCAGATCGGAGCTGCCGGTGATATCCGCTTTGGAAGCGGCGAGAGAGGCGGGATTGGCGGCGATATCGCTTCTGAGTCGGATATCTTTGGCACTGCTCCCCTCGAAGAGTCTGTTGACGCCGCTCCAGCCGCCGAAACCGGTCCCGTTCTCCTCGAGTGCGATGCGATATGCGCTGTTGGAATCTTTGGGTGTGATCGAAAAAGCAGGCACGCCGCCGGCGACTGTCACGGATGCTTCGAAGAGATCGTCCAGATCGTTGGTGCCGTCGTTGTCGCCGTTGTCGTCGAGGTTGCGGTTGATCTGAGCGACGATGCTGTTGGTGTCGTTTGCACCGTCCAGCGTCGTCGCCGCATCGATCGTGATCGACCGTGTCGCGACGACCTGACCGTTGCTGTCGTAGACTTTGAGATCGAAGCCGCCCGGTTTCAGATCTGCGACTTCACCCAGCGGCGTATCTTTGGTGATATCGGTCAGATCGACACTCTGCAGCTTCGGCTGTGCCACGGAGGCGTAGATCCCGTTGACACGCTGTGTGAAGGTTTTGGCGAAGGAGTCGAGTTTGTCCATGTAGTTTTGCAGTTTCGAGTGGATCGCCTTGCCCGTCACCTTGTCGTATCCGTCGCCGCGAATATCGATGATCGCGCCGATCTTGCCCCCTTTGAGCTTGTCGGTGATATCGGTCCGCTGCTGGTTGTGATCCTTGATATAGACCGATTTATACGGCGTATTGTCGGTTGCGGGAGCAAGCTCCAGCGGATGGAAGGTGACACCGTCGACGATGTTGTGTCCCGCGATATTGATGTTGTAGGCGTTGCCGGCATCGGTCTGCATGCGCTTGCCGTTGATATCGATATTGCCTTTGTAGACGGAGATGTTGACCATCTTGGCCAGATCGAGCTCCAGACGATCGCGTTCGTCACGCATGTCGTTGGCATGCTGATGGGGGATATTCTCCACTTTGTTGATCTGCTTGTTGAGCTCGACGATCTGTTTGGCCAGATCGTTGACTCTGCCGACGCTGTCGACGAGATCTTCGTTGAGACGGCTCTCCACGCTCTTGAGATTGCTGTCGGTCTGCCGCAGATCACCCGCCAGCCGATCCATCGCATCGACCGTGACCAGCTTGGCGGCATCGTCGTCGGGGTACTGGGAGAGTTTGCTCCAGCTGTTGAAAAAGGACTTCAGATCGTCGGCGATCCCTTTGCCGTCCAGATCGGTGAAGTAGGAGGAGATCTCCTGCAGTGTGCTTTCGGCATATTCGCTGTTGGCCAGCGAGGCGTTGGCACTCTTGTAGCGCCCGTAGACGAATTCGTCATGCTGGCGCACGATCTCTTCGACACGCACGCCGGTACCCACCATCCCCGGCTCTTTGTCCATCGGGTAGTTGGCTTTCTGCTCGACACGCTGCCGGCTGTAGCCGGGGGTATTGACATTGGAGATATTGTGGGAGGTGGTATTGATACCGCTCTGCGCCGTCGTCAGACCGCTGTATCCGATTCCCAGTGCATCGAAGACACCCATCGCTATGCACTCACTTCCAGGAAGGCTGCCGGTCTGGGGCGCTCACGCTTGTAGCCCTCCTCTTTCATCGGCAGTATCGCCGCGACCAGAGAGTTGAAAAACTCGCCGATCGTCGCGACCAGCTTGCCGTAGATCCGGTTGCTCTCATGCAGCCTCTGCAAGCCTCTTTTGAACTGCTCCAGCTGCTCCTGTACCGCAGGCTCCAGCACCTCATGCAGCGGCTTGCCGGGATGGTTGGCACCGATTTCGGCGAGTATACGATTGAGCCCCTCTTTGTTGCGTTCGAATCGCTTCAGCAGTGCCTCTTTTTCATGCTGTCTGGCATTGAGCGCACTGTGTCTGGCATCGCGTATCAGAGCGATCTCGGCATCGGTGATTTCGATCAGTCGATCCAGATCGGCAATCAGTGCGTCGAGTTGAAGAGAGATGTCGGCCATTTCGTTTCCTTCGTATTAGTCCTAAACATTATTATTATCTATACTATATATCGTCACGAAAGGCCCGAACTTTAGGGCTTTTGGAAAGGTTAAACTATTTGAATTACAGAGCCGTTCCGTATCATCTATTCTATCTC
>CAYLLC010000011.1:25053-32904 GCA_964384355.1 uncultured Sulfurospirillum sp.
AGATGAGACAGAGGGCGCTATCGGGTGAGTCTGTTCTGCTCTTTGAGGAAATCGAAGAGCATCTGGCTGAAGCCGATATTGCCGCTCATCGCTTTGGAGAAGGTGTCGTTGTACATCGACTGGTAGATCTTGTCGCCGGCATCTTTGCCGAAGAGTTTGTGTTCCGACTTGAGCGAGAGGTCGAGCACTTTCTTGAGCAGAAAGGCTTCGAACTGATCGGTCTGCTCACGCAGCTTTTCGTCGTTGCCGCTCAGTTTGGCTTTGTCTCTGTCGATCTTCGGATCGAACGCGAACATCGTCGCAGCGGTATCGGTCGTATACATCAGATCACCTCCAGTTCTGCATTGACCGCGCCGGCCTGTTTGATCGTCTCGAGTATATCGATGATATCTTCGGGTTTGCTGCCCATCTTCTGGAGCACCCGCGCGATATTGGCGACCGTCACTTCTCCGTAGCGCAGATTGATCACATTGTTTTTGGCATCGATGAGATTGTCGCTGCCGGCAGGGATTTTGGAGGATGGCGCGATTTTGAGCGTCAGATCGCCGTGGGTGATGACGATCGGATCGACTTTGATATCGACACCGGCGACGACCGTGCCCGTCTTTTCGTCGACGACGATCTTGTCGGCACCCCGGTAGGGTATCCGGAGCCGATCCACCTCTGCGAGAAAGGCAACCATGCTGCGATTTTGCGGGCGGCGCAGTTCGATCGTACGCGGATCGAGCGCTACCGCGACACGCTGCCCGTAGGTGGCGTTGATCTTCTTCTCGATCTTCATCGCCGTATCGAAATCGGCATGCTCGAGGCTGAGTCGGATCGTATCTTTGTGGTAGAGATCGAAATCGACCTCCCGTTCGACGATCGCGCCGCGGAAGATCTTCGCAGCCGTCGCTTTGCGGACATTGCGTTTGTCGGAGCTGTAGCCTTTGGCGATCGCCCCCTGCGCGATGGCGTAGATCGAGCCGTCGACACCCCGCAGCGGCGTCATCAGCAGGGTACCGCCGATAATCGACTTGGCATCGCCGATCGAAGAGACTTCGACATCGATCTTGTCACCGTGCCGTGAAAAGGCGGGCAGTTTGGCCGTCACCATCACTGCCGCGACATTTTTCGCCTTGATATTTCTGGGATCGACTTTGACATGCATGTTCTGGAGCATGCTCGATATCGCCTGCCGCGTGAACTGCAGTGACGATCCGTCGCCCGTACCGCTGAGGCCGACGACCAGCCCGTAGCCGATCAGCTGATTGTCGCGCACGCCGACGACATTGGCGATATCTTTGATCTGTACCGCGGATGCGGTGGCCAGAAGCAGCAGTAGGGAGATGACTATTCTGTAGATCACAGGCTTTCCTCAATCATAAATATAACTTGTCTTGAAGAAGCAAGAACTATGCCAGAGTATAGTAGGTGATGGAAGTTTTGCCGAATTTTTTGCTTTTCTGTCGCGTGAAGGGGCCGATCGATTCTGGCATCTGCACACTGCTCATGTGTTCGACGATGATCTTTTCGACTGCTTCGGGCGGTGTCTGCGCAATCATCCCGATCACCCTGTCGTAGATCCCCGCCATCCCCTCACGGATCTCAAACGGCGGATCGAAATAGAAAAACGCCCGCTTCCCCTCCTCCGCCAGCCTCCGCACGAAAGGCGGATAGTGTGCGAAGCTGTCGCCGACGATCACTTCGGTCGCGCCAGCGTCGAGTGCCGCACAGTTGCGCTTCAGCAGCGCGGCGACGCTGCGATCCTTTTCGAAGAAGCATGCTTTGGCCGCGCCCCGGCTGAGCGCCTCCAGCCCCATCGAGCCGCTGCCGCCGAAGAGTTCGACGAAGATCGCATCCACGATCTCGAACTGCAGCGTATCGAAGACCGAGCCGCGGATGATCGATTTGGTCGGACGGGTCCCGGGCGTATCGGGCAGGGCCAGCCGTTTGCCGCGGTATTTTCCCCCGCCGATCGTGAAGGTCTGCTTACTGTTTGTCATGATAGCTTCTGATCAGGCGCGTGATCTTCTCCTGATGTTTTCGGTTGAGCTTTTCGATCATGCTCTCGAGGGTCTCTTTGGTGTGACGGATATGAACCAGCCGTTCGTTGGTCTCGTAGAAGCGCTCGAGCGCCTCCATCAGCATCTCTCTGGTAAAGGGCGGTGCGATATCGGCTTTGGGGTCGTTGCCGACGCGAAAGACCACCTTTTCGCTGATCACCTCTTTGTCGCTGATCAGCAGGTCGCTCAGATCGATATCGTAGAGATAGGCATGCAGGTAGCGCTCGAGGCTCTTCTGCAGCAGCGGCGAGGCGCATTTGACCGTCACTTTCATAAAAAGCCCTCTTCCCATTTTGTCGGCCAGGATCTGCGAATCTGTCACAAAATGTAAATTTTTTCATCAATTTTACCAAAGTTCGCCCTAAAAAGAGCAGAAAAGTTAACATCTAAACTTTTGGTCCGATATTGAGGTTAGAGAAAGTCCCAAAATCCAAACCGGGGGCTTTGCTAAAGGAGTAGCACATGGACACTATGACAATCAACAAAGCTGCGGCACAACCCGCAGTCAGTGCACCGACCATCAAAAGCGACACCGCACCTGCGCAGCATGCAAACAGCGCTGCCACAGAGGCGCTACCGGCCACCGGGGCTACGCGAAAGCCGGATGCACAAAATCTCGAAGCACAGAAAGCGATCCTCAGGGAGAGCACCGAGAAGTTCAACAAAATGAGCGAGGATCTCAATCTCGACGTCAAATTCGCCTACAACGACAAGATCGATCAGATCTATCTCAATGTCATCGACAAGCATACGGGGCGCGTCATCCGCAAACTCCCCAGTGAAGAGGCGATGAAGATCAGCGAGAGCATGAAAGAGCTCGTCGGTACGCTGATGGATCAGAAAGGATAGCGCATGGCCGGCACACTCAGCACACTCGGCATCGGAAGCAAAGGAGCCCTCTCCTACGATATCATCGACAAACTCAAAAAAGCCGATACAGAATCGATCATCAAACCGATCGAACAGAAACTCGAACTCAACAAACTCAAGCAGGATAAACTGAGCGAACTGACCAAATCGGTCCGCGAACTCAATACCGAAGTGGTCGCGATGTCCGATCCCGCACTCTACAGTGCCAAAGAGACTTCACTCGCCGGCAGCACGATCGCGGTCGAAACCACAGAGAAGGCCAAAGCGGGCAGCTACAGCTTCGATGTCCTCAATCTCGCCACCAACGACATCAAGCAGTCTCAGAACGGCTACGCCTACGACGAAGCGCTGATGGGGGCCGGCAGCATGACACTGCAGATCGGAAGCGGAGCCGATCAGAAGAGCTTCACGATCGATGTCAGCTCCACCGACTCGATCAAAGATGTCGTCAAAAAGATCAACGAAGGCACCGACGGCAAGATCGAAGCCTCGCTGCTCAATGTCGGCGGCACGGACCCCTACCATCTCGTACTCAAATCTACCCAGACAGGCGCGAGCAACAACATCACCGTCACGGGAGACTACGCATTCGATCAGGTCGGCGACGGCGCCAAAGATGCGACCTTCGACTTCGACGGAATTCAGATCACCAGAGCCAGCAACAAGATCGACGATCTCGTCGAGGGCATGACGATCACCCTCGAAAAGGAGGGCAAAACCAATGTCACGATCAAGCAGGACAACGGCAAACTGATCGAGGGGATGGAGAAGTTCGTCGAGAAGTACAACAGCCTCGTGCAAGCCTTTACCGAGAGTACCAAATTCGACAAGACCCATCAGAGTACCGGACTCTTCCAGGGCAACACTTCGATCCGCACCGCCGCCACGATGCTCAAAGACGCCCTGATCCTCACCGCATCCAAAGCGGGCAAGACGATCGGCAGCTTCGGGCTGGAGCAGCAGCGTGACGGGACGCTCGTCTTCAACAAGAGCGACTTCGAAGCCGCACTCAAAGAGGATCCCAAAAGTGTCGAAGATTTCTTTCGCGGCACGGATGGTCGCAACGGCGCATTCAACCGGCTCGAGAGCGCGATCTTCGATATCAAGACCAGCTCCAGCGGTATGCTGAAATCACTCGCCAAAAATCTCGACGACAGAGCCACGCGACTCGAGGAGCAGCAAAAAACTGCACAAAAACGGCTCGATGACCGATATAACATCATGGCAAAAAAATTCGCCTCATACGACTCAGTGATCGCCAAGCTCAATTCGCAGGGGGACACCCTCACCGCGATGATCGATGCGGCACTGGCACAGAAAAAATAGGACCAAAGGATATAGATGAGAAATACGGCATACAATGCTTATACCCAGAACCAGACAGGCGTCTACTCGCCTGAAAAACTGATCGAGATGCTCTACGAAGGGCTGCTGAAATTCACATCCCTCGCGCGGCGTGCGATCGAGACGGGAGATATGGAAGCCAAAGCGAAATATATCAACCGCTCGACCGATATCTTCATCGAACTGCTCGACTCTCTCAGCAACGACGGCAGCCAGATGACCGCCTATCTCAGCGGGCTCTACATGCATCAGATCAAATCTCTGGCGGAAGCGAACCGTAAAAACTCGGTCAAAGAGCTCGATACCATCATCCATGTCGTCAGAGTGCTGCTGGAGACATGGCGAGAGGAGACGCATCTTGCAGTCGAAGTGGCTTGAAGCGTTCAAAATCGCAATCGTAGAGAAGAATTTCGCGCAGATCGAAACCCTTCTGGAGGAGATGCCCGAGATCAAAAGCATCGGCGATCTCAAAACCAGCGTCGCTTTGATCAACGAAGCCAAAAAACTGCTCGCACAGGAGCAGCATCAGTTGCGTGAAAATATGTCGAAGATTCAGAAGAGCAAACAGTTTCTGAATCAGAGCGTCGAGGAGGAGCGCTTCAGCAAATCATGCTGAAGCCGCACTACCTGAGTCTGGGGAGATGCCATCCCCTGACGATCGCCGTCATACGCAGCAGCACCCCCGCCAGAAAGATGACCGTAATCGGCACGAACCCGAGCCATCCCAGACGACCGAATATGTAGATCGCGATCCCCGTCAGCAGGGCCACCGTACCGTAGAACTCACTCGTGAGGATGAAGGGAACGCGGTTGATCAGCATGTCGCGCAGGACACCGCCGCCGACGGCCGTGATCAGCGAGAGCAGCACCACCCCTGCGATATTGAACCCCGCATCGAGTCCCACCAGTGCGCCGGAGATGGCGAAAGAGACCAGCCCCAGCGTATCGGCGAAGAGGAAGTAGCGGTGCTGTTCGATCTCGCTGAAGCGGTGCAGCCTGAAGGCGATCCCGATCGCGACGACGGCGATCACGAGCAGAGAGGGGAGATTGTGGGTGAAGGTGTAGAGCGGCTTGTCGGCGATGACATCGCGGATCACCCCGCCCCCGAGTGCGGTCAGAAAGGAGGCGATGAAGATCCCCAGCAGATCGAGCTTCTCCGCACTCGCCACGAAAAAACCGCTCAGCGCAAACGAGAGAATCCCGACCACCTCCGCAATCTCCAGGATATCCATCCGCCCTACTCCTTCAGTGCGATATTGCATGCACTCACGAGTGCGTTGATCGAGGCGTAGGTGATATTTTCGCCGCTGCCCGCACCCCAGCAGCTCCTGCCCCCGTGACGGATCTCGAAGTAGGCGGCGGCTGCCGCATCACTGCCGCGGGAGAGTGCATGCTCATGGTAGCTGACGATCTCGAAACCGATCCCCTCCGCATGCAGTATACGGCTCACGGCATCGATGATACCGCTGCCCTCTCCCGAGACCCTTTTGGTACGGTTATCCCGCCGCATCGTCGCCGTGAAGCGGGCACCGGACGCTTCGATCGCTATGTGCATATCTTCGAAGTATACCGCATCGCGCCTGTTGAGAAAGTGCGTACCGAAGATCGCGAGGATCTCCTCTTCGCTGACCACCCCGCCCCGCGCTTCACTGACACGCTGCACCTCCCGCGCCACGACCGGCTGCATCGCTTTGGGCAGACGATAGCCGTGGTGCGACTCGAGGATATAGCTCACGCCGCCCTTGCCCGACTGGGAATTGACCCGGATGATCGACTCATAGCTGCGCCCGACATCTCGGGGATCGATCGGGAGGTAGGGGACATACCAGCGCGCGCCCTCTTTCTGGCGTGCCAACCCCTTTTTGATCGCGTCCTGATGCGACCCGCTGAAGGCGGTGTAGACCAGGCTCCCCACATAGGGGTGGCGCGGATGGGTCTGGATCTCGTTGCACTGCTCCACCACCTCGACGATCTTGTCCACATCGCTCAGATCGAGCTTCGGATCGACACCCTGCGTGTACATGTTGAGCGCGAGGGTGACGATATCGACATTGCCCGTGCGCTCGCCGTTGCCCAGGAGCGTCCCCTCCACACGATCGGCACCCGCCATCAAGGCGAGCTCCGTCGCTGCCACCGCCGTGCCTCGGTCGTTGTGTGCATGCAGGCTGACGATGATCTCCTCTCTGCGCCTGAGACGGCGGCACATCCATTCGATCTGATCGGCGTAGATATTGGGCGTGGCCGATTCGACGGTCGAGGGGAGATTGATGATCACCTGCTCCCCTGCCCCGGGATCCCACGCATCGACGACGGCGTTGCAGATCTCGGCGGCGAAATCGAGCTCCGTCTGCGTGAAGCTCTCGGGCGAATACTCCAGCCGCACCGATCCCCCGAACGACGCGAAGTAGCGCTTGACCCACGCCACGCCCTGCAGCGCGATATCGATAATCTCCTGCCGGGACTTGCCAAATACCACCTCCCGCTGCATCGTCGAAGTGGAGTTGTAGAGGTGGACGATCACATTTTGGGCGCCGTCGAGCGCCTCGGCACTTCTGGCGATCAGATGCTCTCTCGCCTGTGTCAGGATAGAGATCGTCACATCCTCGGGGATCAACCCCTCTTCGATCAGATAGCGGCAGAAGGCATACTCCGTCTCACTCGCACTCGGGAAGCCGATCTCGATCTCTTTGAATCCCATCTCCACGAGGAGGTTGAAAAAGCGCACCTTCTTCTCCAGGTCCATCGGATTGACCAGCGCCTGATTGCCGTCGCGCAGATCGACGGAGCACCAGATCGGCGCATGCGTGATCTGCCGGTCCGGCCAGGTGCGGTCGGGTAACGATACGGTCGTAGTTTTCTGATATTTCATCTTTTCCTCTTTTGATATGCATAGATAGATCGCATCGGCTTCTCAGGGAACGCTGCGCAAGGTAAAAAGGAAGGTTCGTCCCCGCACAGCGTCCACTGAAAAGCCGATACAAAAGGCAAAAAAGCCCACAGAATGTCGTCAGTTCAGATTGAATGATTGATAGAAGTATTGCCCTCAGGCAAGTAGGAAAGAGGATAGCAGGAGCAGTACGCGGCTGCTTGTAGTGGGATGAGGTCGTGTAGTGAACCGTTGCATGACTGCTCCTTTCTGATTTTTGGGAAATTATACACTAAAAGATAATTTTTGTCAAGTGAATGTAATCATCCGATGGAGAAAAACAGCGGATATCAACCGCCGCCGACAAAATGGAGAAACTCTACCTTGTCCCCTGCATGGAGCGTGTGATCACCCCACCGCTCCTTCTTGACCACCTCCATATTGACGGCACTCGCCATCGTCTTGTCCGCGATACCCAGTGCATCGAGCAGCGATTTGATCGTCGTCCCCTCTGCGATCGTCCGCTTTTCACCGTTTACGATGATCTCTATCATGATCTTCCCCTCTTCGTGAAATAGTCATGCAAGTATACCCAAAACGCGCAGGAAATAAAAAACGACATCTGATTTCAGAGCGTCTGTATACGAAACGAAGTCTGATTTCGTAACGCACACTCAGAGATCGAGCGGACTGAAAACACGGGATCTGTTCAGCTCCGCTACAACA
>CAYLLC010000012.1:0-32797 GCA_964384355.1 uncultured Sulfurospirillum sp.
TTTTTCAAGAGAATATATATTATGTTAACCAATATAAATATAGCACCGTTTTGTGCTGAATTCCGATCTGCAACAGCGATCTATTTCCCCAGGCAGAAAGAGCCGAACATTTTGTCGAGGATTTCGTCGCGTTCGAATGTGTGTGTGATGGAGGCGATTGCTGTGATCGCTTCGTTGATCTCGTAGGCGAAGAGCTCCAGCGCGCCCTGGTCGAGCAGCTCGGCGGCATGGCCGATGGCGCTGTCCGCTTTGCGTGCCGCATCGATCTGGCGTCTGGATATCAGCATCGTATCGTTGGCGATATCTTTGGTGTTCAGTACTGCTTCGAGCGCTGAGATGATCGGGGATGCATCCTTTTTGGTGCTGACACGCAGCGGTGCGAAATCGCGCAGCACCGTTTCGTCGATCTGCTGCGGCAGATCCGATTTGTTGATCGCGACGATCATCTCTTTCTCCGGGCGATGCTGCTTCAGCAATGCGATGATTTGCGCGTCGTTTGCATCCAGAGGCTTGCTGCCGTCGAAGAGCGCGATGACGATATCTGCGCTCTCGAGTGCATGGAGCGTGCGTTCGATGCCGATCGTTTCGATCCGGTCCTCGCTCTGACGGATCCCCGCCGTATCGACGATGCGCACCAGATGGGTGCCGATTTTGATCTCCTCTTCGATCGTGTCGCGTGTCGTGCCGGCGATATCGCTGATGATCGCACGCTCGTAGCGCAGCATGCTGTTGAGGAGCGAGCTTTTGCCCGCATTGGGCTTGCCCACGATCGCCACGCGAAATCCCTCGATCAACCCCTCTCTGCTGAGACTGATCTCGACGGTGTGGCGCAACTTGTCGGCGATGATCTGCAACTTTTGTGCGATCTCCTCCTGCAGAGTCTGAGGGAGATCCTCTTCGGCATAGTCGATGTTGACTTCGACATAGGCGAGGATCTCTATCAGACTCTCCCGCAGCGTGTCGACGAAACGCTGCAGCTCGCCCTTGAGCTGCCGTGAGAGGATTCTGGCGGCATCGACGCTTTTGCTTTCGATCAGTTTGGCTGCCGCTTCCGCCTGTGAAAGGTCCATTTTGCCATGGATGACCGCCCTTTTGGTGAACTCGCCCGGATTGGCGACTCTGGCACCGCATGCGATGCAGCGCTCCAGCACCCTGCCCGCCGTGACGGTACCCCCATGCGTCTGTATCTCCACGACATCTTCGCCGGTATAGCTTGCAGGAGATCGGAAGTAGATCAGAATCGCTTCGTCGATCACCTCCGCTTCGCGCTCATAGAGGGTGCAGAGCTGTGCATATCTCGGCTCGGCTCGAAATGAGGGTGCGAGTTCGCGTGCGATCGCGACCGCGTCGCTCCCGCTGAGCCGGACAATCGAGATCCCTCCGACACCGTGCGGCGTCGCGATAGCGCAGATCGTCTCTTCTATCGCTGATCCTTCCGGTTGTAGTGGTTGACGACGATCACTTTCCGGCCGTTTTTGAGGGTTCTGATCGCGACATATTTGTCGGGATAGCGCGCTCTGAGGCTTTCGAGTGCGAGTTTGACCAGTATACCGTCGAGCGGCTTGGTCTGTGCCCTCCCCCGCTCTTCCACCTTTTCGGCGAAGATATCGAGATACCGTTCGATACTCTCGCGCTGGGTCTTCAGAAAAGAGGCGATTTCGAGTGTCGAGTTGAGCCCGTATTTGACTTTGATCCAGTTGTGCAGCATATAGGAGATCGCTTTGTAGCGGTATCCCTCTTTGCCGATCATCAGTGCGGCGTCTTCGCCGTCGAGTACGATTTCGACGATATTTCCGTCCCGATAGGAGACATCCTGCACATAGGCATCGAAGCAGCTGCTCTCTATCAGCTTTTCGACCCCTTCGCGTATCTGTGAGAGTACCCGGTCGCCGCCCTGCTCCGCAGCCGGTGCAGGCTTCGCGGCCGCGTCTCGCTTCGCCGGTGTCGTATCTTTTTCGTTTTTGTGCCGGGCATTGATGATCGCATCTTTTTTGAAGAGTCCCAGTATTCCCCTGCTGGGTGCCTGGATCACTTCGATATCGAGATCCACGATCGAACAGTCATAGGCCTGAGAGGCTTTCTTGTAGGCCTCTTCGAGTGTCGGTGCTACGATTTTCAGCATACTGCCCTACTTCCCTTCCTTCGCCTTCTCTTTGGCGAAGATACTGTTGACATAGTACTGCTGCAGGACACCGAAAAGATTGTTGACGAACCAGTAGAGCGTCAGACCGGCCGGGAATGTGACGAAGAAAAACATGAATATCAGCGGCAGGAACTTCATGATCTTCTCCTGCATCGGGTCGGTGAAGTTGGTCGGTGTGATGCGCTGCTGCCAGAACATCGTCGCCGCCATCAGGACCGGAAGCACATAGTAGGGATCCATCGCGGAGAGATCATGTATCCAGCCGATCCACGGCGCATGCTTGAGCTCGACGGCATTCAGCAGTACGCGGTAGATCGCGAAAAATACCGGAATCTGCAGCAGCATCGGCAGACAGCCGCCCATCGGGTTGGCGTTGTTCTTTTTGTAGAGCTCCATCATTTTGGCGTTCATTTTGGCCGGATCGCCTTTGTATTTCTGCTGGATCTCTTTGACTTTCGGAGAGAGCGCTTTGAGGCGGTTCATCGAGACCATCCCTTTGTAGGTGAGCGGGAAGAGCACGAGCCGCAGCAGGATCGTGATGATGACGATCGCCCAGCCCCAGTTGCCGACGAAGTTGTAGATCGCTTTGAGCAGGATAAACATCGGCTTGGAGAGAAAGGTAAAGAAGCCGTACTCGATGATATCGGTCAGTCTCGGATCGATCGCTTTGAGTTTGTCGTACGCTTTGGCGCCGGAGTATGCATGCAGCTGCAGATTGGCATTGCCTTTGACGAATGCGAGGGGATCCTCTTTGGCATCTTTGGAGATATAGACATCGAGGCCATCTTTGAAATTGTAGAAGGCATTGGTGAAATACCGGTCGGAGGCTGCGACGATATTGGCTTTGAGAAAGACTTCGTTACCCTTCGCGTCACCGTCGGCGATCGTCTCGATCGTACCGTCGGCTTTGCGGATCAGGACGCCCTTGAAGGTATACATATCGGCATGCTGATCGGGACGGAAGCCGGGGCTGATATAGTACTCGACTGGTTTGGAGAGTGTGACGGCCACATCGTAGGTACCGTTTGGATTGAAAGTCAGCTTTTTGGTGACGGTGACACCGCTCAGTTTCTGGGTCAGGGTCAATACCCCCTGCTCTGCGCCAAGCTTCAGGCGCTTCTGATCTGCGGTGTAGGGGGTTTTGAACGCTTCGGCATTGAGTGCCGGATCGCTGAATCGGATCTCGAGCGGTTTGACCGGTGCATCGGCAGCGATCAGATTGGGGAATTTCCCTTCATGCGTCTTGAACTTTTCGATCACCACTTCATACTTCGATACGCGTCCGAGCTCGTCGATCGACAGTTTGAAAGCGGGGGTCTCCACCTCCGCGATCACCTTCTGATTCGCAGGGGCGACGGCCGGTGTTTTGCCGTCGGTGGCGGCAGGTGCGCTCTGTGCTGCAGGCGCCGCAGCGGCGGCCGGAGCGGGAGCGGCTGCACCCTGCTCAGATTTGGCGGGAGAGACGGTCCGGGTGGTCTGGTTCTGCTCCATCAGCGCTGTTTTGGGCGGTTTTGGCAGCATGTAGTCGTAGACTACGAAAAATAGAAAACTGAGTACAATCGCAAGTATCATACGTTGCTGTTGCGTCATTTTGTCAAGCAAGGTTATTTCCTTTAGAAAGATTTGATCAGATAAAAATAGCCGTCCCGTTCGGGAACAAGCCAGAATTGTACAATAATCTTATTTGCATTTGCGTTATGGTAGCAAACTCTCTTAAAATTTAAGTTCATTTTTACGACGGGATAGTCGATGCCGCCGGGGAAGAGCTGATTGCATCGCAGGATGCGCAGAGCAGAGAGCAGCAGCGCTTTCGGGAGGCTGTTTTTCTGAAACTGCCACTTCGCATACTCCGAGCATGTGGGATAGTAGCGGCAGCTGCCAAAGCCCAGCAACGTGAAAAATTTCTGATAGAGCGCGAGGAGCAGGAGTGCCGTTTGACGCATCATGCGCGGAGTGCTCCGAGCTTTCTGAGGGCGTAGCGCAGATCTTTTTCGACTTGAGGAAAGGGGGCTTCGAGGATCGCTTTTTTGGCGACGAATATGTAGGTCCCCTCCGCCAGCCGGTCCGACAAAGCGACAAAAGCCGCTCTCAGGCGACGCTTCGCGAAGTTTCTGGCGACGGCGTTGCCCACCTTTTTGCTGGCGGTGAAACCGACATGTTTCCCGCTGCCGGGCATATAGAATACGATGGCACTGAAAACATGTTTTTTGGGAGATCGGTTGTAGTAGTATCCAAACGCTTTGTTGGATTTGAGTGTTTCGAAATCTTTTAGACGGCTAATCTTTTTCTACCCTTGGCGCGTCTTGCACGAATCACTCTTCTGCCGTTTTTGGTCTTCATTCTGGCACGAAAACCGTGCGTTCTTTTTCTCGGTGTATTGTGTGGCTGATATGTTCTTTTCATCTTCTTTTTCCTTCAACTATTTGATTGGGTTGCGGATTTTACAAAAAGAGAGCTTAAATCCGCATTATCTTTTATGCCAGATTTTTCGATTCTTTGAGCGCTTCGATCAGTTCGTCGAGATTGTCGTAGGGGATGTGCGCTTTCCAGTCCGGCTCTTCGCTGTCGCTCTTGAGAGAGATACCGATGCTGACGACCGGTGCGGAGTTGGGCCCGTAGGGCTCTTCGATTTTGGAGACGGAGATCTTCCCGTCTTTGGTTCCTGCCAGTTTGAATGTTTTGATAATGGTATTTTTACCGCTCATGTTGACTCCTTTTGTGATTTTGTTTTATTTGAGTAGTTTGGCGATCTTCGCCTGAAGTTTCAGCCAATCTTTGTGCCGCATCAGCGGGAAACCGCTGTAGACATCTTTTTGGGTGACCGATTTGGTGACGCCGCCCCGGGCTGCGATCGTGACGAAATCACCGATCTCCAGATGCCCCGACGTGGCGCTCTGGCCACCCATGACGACATTGCGGCCCAGCTTGGTAGAGCCCGAGAGCCCGACCTGAGAGACCAGTATCGTGTGCTCGCCGATTTCGCAGTTGTGCCCGATCTGGATCAGATTGTCGATCTTCGTGCCGCGTCGGATGCGCGTCGATCCGAAGACGGCACGGTCGATCGTCGTGTTGGCGCCGATCTCGACTTCGTCTTCGATCACGACATTGCCGTTGTGGTAGATCTTGACATGCTCGCCCGTTTTGGTGTGTGCATAGCCGAATCCGTCGCTGCCGATCACCGTACCGGCATGGATGATGCAGTTTCTGCCGATTCTGACATCGTTGTAGAGGGTGACATTGGGGTGGATGATACTCCCCTCCCCTATCTCCACCTCTTCTCCGATGACCGCACCGGGCAGAATCGTCACATGCGCGCCGATACGGCTGCCGCTGCCGACGGTGACATGCTCGCCGATGATCGCCGTGGGGTCGATCACCGGTGCACCGGCGTCGCGCAGCAGCGGTTTGGCGAATATTTTGCTCGCCAGCGCCATCTTGAGATAGGGCTCATCCGTCACCAGCGCGACCGTCCCCTGAGGCACCTGATCGGCATAGCGTGGTGCGACCAGTACCGCACCGGCATGCGTCTGCTGCAGCCGGGGGAGATATTTGGGATTGTCGAAAAACGAAAGCTCCTGCGCCGAAGCGTCGTGGAGCGTATTGAGGCCACTGATCTTGAGATCGGGAAAATCGCCTCCGATTTCCAGCGCCCGGGCTAGTTGCTGCAGCTGCATCACTGCTCCATCGAGACGGAGCCGCCCCGAACGACTTCGATCGGGTTGAATTTCTGCATGATCTTGATGAAATTCCTGATGCGTCTGGCATCGTCGACCGCCATGACGATCAGCGTCTCTTCCGATGCGTTGGCGACGATACCGTTGTATCCGTTGAGAATCGCATCCAGGCCGCTCAGGTTGGCCTCTATCGGTATCTTGATCAGGACCATCTCCTTCTCGACCACCTCCTGCGTCTCGATCACTTTGTAGACCGGTATCAGCTTGTGCAGCTGTTTGGTGATCTGTTCGAGCACCCGCTCGCTCCCTTTGGTCACGATCGTAAAGCGGGAAAACTCACTCTCGGGTATCGGTGCGACGGTCAGCGATTCGATATTGTATCCGCGTCCGGCGAAGAGCCCGGCGATTCTCGAGAGCACCGCCTCTTCGTTGATTACGATTACAGAGATGACCTTTCTTATCTCTTTCATGCTTCGTCCTTATACTCTAACATCATATTGTACAGCGTTCCGCCGGCCGGTACCATCGGCAATACATTCTCGAATCGGTCGACTTTGACATCGATCATCACCGGTACGCTCTGCTTGATTGCATCCTCCAGCGCGGCATCGAAAGCCTCTTTCGTCTCGACGCGGTACCCTTTGGCGCCGAAGCTCTCGCAGAGCATGACGAAGTCGGGCTGCATGCTCAGATCGGTCTCGGCGTAGCGCTTGTCGTAGAAGAAGGTCTGCCACTGGCGCACCATACCCAGAAAGTTGTTGTTGAGGATGATGTTGATCGCCGGAAGCTTGTGCTCCACGGCCGTCATCAGCTCCTGGATGTTCATCAGAATCGAACCGTCACCCGTGAAGTTGATACTCACCTTGTCGCTGCCCTGCTCCTTGAGATACTGCGCTACGCCCATCGCCGCGGGGAAGCCGAATCCCATCGTGCCGAGCCCGCCGCTGGTGACGAACTGGCGCGGAAAGGTGAAGGGATAGAACTGCGCCGCCCACATCTGGTGCTGCCCGACATCGGTCGAGATGACGGCGCGTTCACCGAGCAGCTCGCCGACGCGTTCGATCACCCACTGCGGTTTGATCGCATCGCCCTTCTCTTCGTAGGAGAGGGGGTGGATCTCATCGTAGCGTCTGAGCAATCCTCTCCAGCTCTCATATTTATCCGGATCGACCTTCTCTTTTGCCAGATCGACCATCACATCGAGGACATTTTTGAGATCGCCGACGATCGGATAGTCGACATGGACGATCTTGCCGATGCTGCTCGGATCGATATCGACATGGATGATTTTGGCGTGTTTGGCGAATTCGTCGAGGCGTCCGGTGACGCGGTCGTCGAATCTCGGCCCCAGCGCGATCATCAGATCCGCTTCGCTCATCGCCATATTGGAGGCGTAATTGCCATGCATACCGACCATGCCAAGCAGCAGCGGGTTCTCCGCGCCCAGCGCGCCGCGCGCCATCAGCGTCTCGACGGCGGGGATGCCGGTGATCTTCGCGAATTCGCGCACTTTTTCGGTCGCTCCCGAGAGGATCAGGCCGCCGCCGAGGTAGAGAATCGGCTTCTTGCTCTGGGCGATCGCTTCGATCGCTTTGTGGATCTGTCGGGTGTTCCCTTTGTAGTTGGGCTTGTAGGATTTGATCGAGATCTCTTTGGGATAGTCGAAGCTCCCCTCCTGCGCAGTGATATCCTTGGGGATGTCCACATGCACGGGGCCGGGTCTGCCGCTTCGTGCCAGATAGAAGGCCTCTTTGAGGATGCGGGGGAGATCTCTGATATCTTTGACCAGATAGTTGTGTTTGGTACAGGGGCGGCTGATGCCGATCGCGTCGATCTCCTGAAAGGCGTCGGTACCGATCATCGTGATCGGTACCTGGCCGCTGATGACGACCATCGGGATCGAATCGGTATAGGCCGTCGCCAGACCCGTCACGGCATTGGTGAAGCCGGGACCGCTGGTGACGATCGCCACACCCACCTCGCCGCTGGCACGGGCGTAGCCGTCGGCAGCATGGATCGCCGCCTGCTCGTGACGCGTCAGGATATGTTTCAACCCTTTGTCTTTGTATATCTCGTCGTAGACATTCATGATGGCGCCGCCGGGATAGCCGAAAGCGACTTTGACACCCTCTTTGTGCAGCGCTTCTATCACCATCTGTGAACCTGACATCTTCATAATCTCATCCTAATCTGCTTGATTTGCGCAATTATAACCAAAAAAGATAAAGTATCGCCGCCCTTTCGCCGCCGGCCGGCGTCAAAAAGCTCTGTTACCGCACTTTCAGTAATTCTCAATATAATCGCTCTATTCTATCCCAAAGGAGTGAGATGATCCGGGCTCTTGCCATCCTCGTCATGCTATCCGTCGTCACGGGTGCCCTCTTCCTGATCCGGCCGCAGATCGATCTCGATGCCGCCGCCCTTTTCTATCGGGACGGGGGCTTCTATCTGGCCCATCACCCGCTGGTGCAGTTTCTCTACCACTATTCGCCGCTTTTCGCGGTACTGACGGGTACGGCGGCGCTGTTGCTGTGGATGCTCTCGCTGGTCCTCAAACGCGATCTCTTCGGTGTTTCCAAAAGGGTGTGGGCCTATCTCCTGCTCGCCCTGCTGCTGGGCCCGGGCCTGATCGTCAACCTCCTCCTCAAAGAGCACTGGGGCCGTGCACGCCCGATCCAGATCGAGCAGTTCGGCGGCGACAAACAGTTCACCCCGCCGCTGGTGATCGCCCATCAGTGCAGCCACAACTGCTCCTTTCCCAGCGGGCATGCCTCCGCCGGCTTCTACTTCATCGCACCGGCGCTGCTTGCCAGACGCCGCAGATGGCTCTGGCTGACACTCGCCGTGCTGTTTGGATTTCTGGTCGGATGGGGGCGTATGGCGCAGGGAGGGCACTTTCTGAGCGATGTGATCTTCTCCTTCCTCTTCGTCGCGATCAGCTCCCTCTTTCTCTACTGGCTCATATTCGGGCGCAAGGGAGCCGTGAAGTGACGAAAAAGGGTATCACCGGACTGCTTATCTCAGCTGCGATTCTCTCGGCTGCGCTGCTCTCCTATTTCCGATTCGACAGAGCGCTCGCATGGTACTTTCACAATCTGCATGACAATGCACTCGAGGATTTTGTCAACAGCCTCTCCAGATGGGGCGAGAGCCAGTGGTATATCCTCCCTTCGCTGCTGCTTTGGCTCTGGTTTCGCAGGCGCCGTCAGACACGCTATGCCAAAGAGGCGCTCTTCGTGCTGCTGGCCAACATCTATGCGGGTATCGCCGTATGGATTCTCAAGATCCCCTTTGGGCGGCTCCGGCCCAAGATGCTTTTCGAGCACCATCAGTACGGATTCGAGGGTTGGGGCATCCACTATGCGCATGTCTCTTTCCCTTCGGGGCATTCGATCACCGCTTTCGCGACGGCTACGGCGCTGGCACTGCTCTTCCCCCGCTTCAGGGTCCTCTTTTTCCTCTTCGCTGCGCTGGTCGCCTTCAGCCGCGTCACGCGGGGTGCCCACTATCTGAGTGATGTGCTGGTCGGATCGTGGCTGGGTGTGCTGGTGGCACTCTTCCTCTACCGCCGCATGTTCGGAGCCGCGCATGCGTGATGTGAGACGCTATCTGCCGCAGATCACGCTGCTGCTGCTCGGCCTGATCGCATTTATCCTCCCGCTGGGGCTCACGCCGCTCTTCGACCTCGACGAGGGTGCCTTCAGCGAAGCGACCCGCGAGATGCTGCACGGAGGCGACTATATCACCACCTATCTCAACGGCAACCTCCGATTCGACAAACCGATTCTGATCTACTGGCTGCAGCTGGCATCGGTCAAGCTCTTCGGCCTCAACGAATTCGCCGTGCGGCTCCCTTCGGCACTGGCGGCATCCTTCTGGGTCTGGCTCACCTACCGCTTCACCCGCATGGTATGGGATCGCGAGCGTGCTTTCTATGCCGCGCTCTTCATGCTCGCTGCGCTGCAGATCAATCTGATCGCCAAAGCGGCGATCGCCGACGGCTTGCTCAATCTCTGGATCGCCGCGACGATGTTCGCACTCTACCGCTATTACGATACCGGGAGAGGGCGCGATCTCTACATGACCTTTCTCTTCATGGCGCTCGGCTTTCTGACCAAAGGCCCCGTCGCGGTGCTGATCCCCTTTGTCGTGAGTCTGCTCTTCTTCCTCTCCGTGCATCAGGGGAAGCGCTGGCTTCGAAGCGTCTTCGACCCGATCGGGCTGGCGATCTTCGCCGCGGTAGCGCTGCCGTGGTATCTGCTGGAGTATCATGCGCAGGGGATGGGTTTCATCGACGGCTTCTTTCTCAAGCACAACCTCGACCGCTTCGACACTTCGATGGAGCAGCACGGCGGCGGCTTCTCCTACTATATCGTCGTCATGATTATCGGGCTGCTCCCCTTCACCTATCTCTTCGTCAAAAGCCTGCGCGATATGGGGGAATGGTTTCGGGAAGCGTCTACCCGATATCTGCTGCTCTGGTTTCTCTTCGTATGGCTCTTCTTCTCCTTTTCGGGGACGAAGCTGCCCCACTATGTGATCTACGGCTATACCGCGATCTTCATACTCTCCGCCGGCGCTTTTGTGCGTCCCTGGTCGAGAGGGTGGCTGCTGTGGCCGCTGATCCTCTTCATGTCGATCCTGCTTCTCTTCCCCGAGATCGCGCTGGCGGTGCGGGCGCAGATCCACGACCGCTTCGCCCGTGCGGTGATCGGGTATGTCTACAATGGATTCGATCTGCGCTACCGGCTGCTGACGGGAGCGGTGCTCGTCGCTCTGGCCCTCCTGCTGTTCAGGCGGTTCTCGCTGCGCAAAACGGCCGTCTCCGTCGCTTTTCTCTTCGTGATCGAGATCAACTACGCCCTCCTCCCCGCCTATGCCGCAGTCATGCAGCAGCCCGTCAAGGATGCGGCGCTGCTGGCGAAGGCACGCGGCTGGAAGGTGCATCTCTACCGCACCCATACCCCCAGCTTCATCTTCTACTACGGCGATCTGGTATCCGAAGATCGACCCCGGTCGGGGGATATCGTATTTTGCCGCGTCACCTCTTTGAAAGATTTTTCGCACTATGATACGCTTTTCGAAGAGAACGGATACAGACTCATAAGGATCAAATAATGCCAAAACTCTCACTGGTCATTCCCGTCATGAATGAAGAGGAGAATATCAAGCCGCTTCTGGATAAAGTCTACGAAGATCTCCATGGGATCGATTATGAAGTGATTCTGGTCGACGACGGCTCGACCGACCGCACCGTCGAACGGATCAAAGCCTATGCCAACGATCGCACGAAGCTGATCGTCTTCAACCGCAACTACGGTCAGACCACGGCGATGGCCGCCGGTATCAACGAAGCGCAGGGGGAGCTGATCGCCACGATCGACGGCGATCTCCAGAACGACCCCGCCGATATACCGATGATGATCGAAAAGCTCGAAAAAGAGGGGTGGGATGTGGTCGCGGGGCGTCGCGCGAAGCGTCAGGACGGTATGTTTCTGCGCAAGATACCCAGCAAGATCGCCAACTACATCATCCGCAAATCGACCAAAGTCTATCTGCAGGATTACGGCTGTACGCTCAAAGTCTTCCGCCGCGACATCGCCAAAAATCTGGGGCTCTACGGAGAGCTGCACCGCTTCATCCCCGTGCTGGCCAAGATGCAGGGCGCCAGAATCACCGAGGTCGATGTACGCCACCACCCCCGACTCCACGGCGAGTCCAAGTACGGCATCGGCAGAACCTTCAAAGTGATCAGCGACCTGCTGCTGATGCTTTTTATGCAGAAGTACCGCACCAAGCCGATCCATCTCTTCGGCGGGCTCGGTGTGCCGATGTTTCTGATCGGATCTCTGATCGACCTCTATCTGCTGATGCTGAAGCTGACGGGCGAATCGATCGGCAACCGCCCGCTGCTGACCCTCGGTACGCTGCTGATTCTGGCGGGTATCCAGCTCATCACGACCGGTTTTCTGGCGGAGCTGGTGATGCGCACCTACTTCGAATCGCAGCACAAAACCCCCTACACCATCAGAGAGATCTTTGTCCCCAAAGCGTCGTAAGCCGTTCAAAACGGCGCTCAAACTGCTACTCACCGCAGCGGCGCTCTGGTGGGTCTTCGCCAAAGTGCCGCTGCATGCGGTGGCGGCGCTGCTTGCCCAGATCGCATGGCCATGGCTGCTGGCGGGGGTGCTCTTTTTCAACCTCTCCAAGATCCTCTCGTCGGTCCGGCTCAACCGCTACTTTCATACGGCAGGCGTGACACTGGGAGAGTGGCATGCCGTGATACTCTACTATATCGGGATGTTTTACAACCTCTTTTTGCCGGGAGGTATCGGCGGAGACGGATACAAAATCTACCTGGTGCAGAAGCACCGCGGCAGCAGCACCCGAATGCTGCTCTTCGCGACGCTGCTCGACCGCCTCAGCGGATTGGTACCGCTGGTGATACTGGGGGCACTCTTCTTTTTGATCAGCGATTTTCGTACACTTGTACCGGGATTGGATTGGGTGGCCGCGCTGGCCGCCGTTGCGTCGATACCGCTTCTTTTTCTGATTCAGAAGCGCTTTTTCAGAGCCTTTGTGCCGATATTCCGGCAGACGCTGCTCTATGGCTTCGGCGTGCAGCTGCTGCAGGTGGTCAGTGCCTACGCATTGCTGCGTGCGCTGCATGTCGAGACACAGATGACCGAGATGCTCTTTCTCTTCCTTCTCTCTTCGATCGTCGCGGTTTTGCCCTTTACGGTCGGGGGTGTCGGTGCGAGGGAGCTGGTCTTTCTCTACGGCATGCGTTTTACACAGAGCGATCCCGCCACGGGCGTGGCGTTCGCGATGCTCTTCTTTCTGGTGACGGCACTCTCGTCGCTGATCGGGCTCTTTCTCGAAAATCCGCTCGCCAGAGGCGAATAGCCCCCTACTCCATCATCTCGAACGCCTTCTCCTCTTTGCGCGGCCGCTTTTTGGCACCGCTGCCGATCGGCGCGCCGATGCCGTTTTGTTTCAGCTGCTGCAGGAGTTTTTCGGTATCGATCTGCGGCACGATCTCCATCTTGAGGATATAGACGAAATCGATATCGAGCATATACTTTTTGAGGATGTAGGCTTTGAGGAGTTTCTTGAAGCGCTCTTTCCCTTTGGAGGTGAAGAGATCTTCGAGATAGAAGCTGCTGACGATCACATTGAGGGCATCGAGCAGTCTGTAGTCGTTCTCTCTGAGCTTCTCCCCTTCGAACATGATATTCATGTCGATTTTGGTCAGGCTGTTGCCTTTGCGGGAGAAGATATCGGTCGTGAAGTGGTCCACCCGGTAGAGCTCTCCCCAGAGCAGGGAGAGCGTGAGGGTGAGGCTAAGGAGCAGCTTCGCGATCACAGTGTCTTTTCCAGCATCTCGTAGATGCGCTTGCTGAAGGCGGCCGGATCGTCGATCTTCATCCCTTCGCTCAGTCTCGCCAGATCGAGCAGCGTATGCGCGACGGTGTCGAGACGGTTGTACTCTTTTTTCTCCACGATCTTTTTGAAGATCTCGTGGTCGGGATTGATCTCGAGGATCGGTTTGATCTCAGGCAATTCGGTCTGTCCCATCTGTTTGAGCATCTGCTGCATCGCAAAATCGGGATCCTCTTTGTCGTATACCAGGACGGCCGGTGAGGCTTTGAGCCGGGTGGTGAGTTTGACATCTTTGACATCGTCTTTGAGAATCTCACGCATCTTGACGAGGATCTCCGCCATCTTCTCCTCGGCCTCTTTGAGCTTGCTCTCATCCTCTTCGATATCGGTCGAGTTGACCGCCTTGAGCGGATGCTCTTTGTACTGGTGGATATTGGGGATGACGATCGAATCGACTTCATCTCCCATCAGCAGCACTTCGGTCCCTTTGGCGTTGAAAGATTCCAGCAGCGGCGAATTTTTGAGCATGTTGATATCTTCGCCGACGATGTAGTAGATCTCTTTCTGCCCCTCCTGCATCTCTTTGACATAGGTCTCGAAATCGACCCATCCGTCGCGCTTGTTGGACCTGAAGAGGAGCAGATCGAGCAGCAGATCCTTGAACTCGAATTCGCTCATGATACCCTCTTTGAGCACCTTGCCGAAGGCTTCGTAGAACTTCAGATATTTGTCGAAGTCGTTCTCTTTGAGCTTCTTGAGCTCGGTCAGAATCTTTTTGGTCGAAGCCTTCTTGATTTTGGAGAGAATCACATTCTGCTGCAGTATCTCACGGCTCACATTGAGCGGCAGATCTTCGACATCGACGATACCCCGGACGAAGCGCAGATAGGTCGGCAGCAGCTCTTTGTCGTCGTCGGTGATGAAGACACGCTTGACATAGAGTTTGATGCCGGACTGGTAATCGACGCGATAGAGATCGAACGGCGGTGTCTGCGGAATGTAGAAGAGCGTCGTATACTCCAGCGTACCCTCCGCTTTGGTATGGATCCAGAGCAGCGGATCTTCGTTGTCATGCGAGATGGTCTTGTAGAAATCTTTGTACTCTTCGTCGCTGATCTTGTTTTTGGGGAGTCTCCAGAGCGCGGAGGCTTTGTTGATCTGCTCGACCTTTTTCTCCTTCTTGCCCTCTTTCTCCTCCTCCGTCTCGAGATAGATCGGGAACTGGATGTGGTTGGAGTACTTCTCTACGATGCTGCGGATACGGTACTCCTCGAGAAACTCCTCCTCCCCTTCCCGGATATGGAGGCGGATTTCGGTGCCGTGCCCCTCTTTCTGCGCCTCTTTGATCTCGTACTGGTCACCCGCTTCGCTGATCCAGAGCCATGCCGTTTTGGTGCCGGCCTTTTTGCTCAGCACTTCGATCTTGTCGGCCACCATAAATGCCGAGTAGAAACCGACACCGAACTGCCCGATCAGTGCGGAATCCTTTTTGGCGTCGCCGCTGAGCTTCTCGACGAACGATTTGGTACCGCTCTTGGCGATCGTGCCGAGGTTCTTTTTCAGATCCTCTTTGCTCATGCCGATACCGGTATCGCTGATCGTGAGTATTTTGTTCTCTTTGTCGATGCGGATATCGATACGCGGCTCGTACTGCAGCGATTTGAACTTGTCGTCCGTCAGTGTCAGATAGTTGAGCTTGTCGAGTGCATCCGAGGCGTTGGAGATCAACTCCCTCAGAAAGATCTCCTTGTTGGAGTAGAGTGAGTGAATCATCAGATTCAAGAGTTGCGAGACTTCCGTCTGGTATTCGAATTTTGACATAGTGTACCCTCCTGTGAGGCATGCAGCAGCTGCATGCGCTTTTTTGGAGGAATTATAGCAGAGTAAGTTTAAGTAAAGTTTAAATGTTAAGTTTTCTGACTCAACTTTCCTTAGTTTCCTTCTCAAGTACAGCTTGCATCGTCGCATGCAGTTTATCGAACCACTCGGGATCGCTTGCCGGATCGATCGGGTCGAGATAGATGATTTTGACCGTGCCCGATCGTGCGGTGAAGTCGACCGAGTCGAGAATACGCCGGGAGTTGACGATGACGGCCGGCTGAACACGCAGATGCAGTTTCTCGGCCAGAAATTTCGCACCGGTACGAAATTTCAGCAATCTGCGCCCGTCTCCGCGCGTCCCTTCGGGAAACATCGCGATCACACGCCCCTCCGCCAGCCGCGCTTTGGCGTCCTTGAGCAGTTTGATCAGCGAGCGTTTGTTCTCACGGTCGACGATGATCATCTTCGGCAGTGTCAGAATCTGGCCGAAAAAGGGCATATCGGCGATTTCGCGCTTGGCGACCCAGGCGAGGTTTCGGGGATAGGAGGCATCCATCACGATGATGTCGAGCAGGCTCTGGTGGTTCATCAATACGAGATCTGCATCGGGATCGGGCGTACCCTCGATCTGAAGCCGGTATCCGGTCAGCCAGGACTGGAGCCTGGCCCAGCGCCTGCGAAACGCCCACTGCTTCTGCGGCCAGAGCCGCATCATGAATATGACCACCGGTACCGTGATCAGAAATTCGACCAGGATCCAGACCGCTTTGGCTTTAGCGAATATCTTCATTTCTGACCCATCCTATCTTTTTGTTGGGAAGCAGCACCTTCGTATAGTGCGGCTTCTTCAGCAGGATATCGACCTCCAGAGGGGTGTCGGTCCTGAAAAAGACGGTCGAGTTGGCGATCGGCAGTATCCGCAGTGCCGACCCGGCCGGGAGTTTCGCTTTGGTGATCGGTATCTGGACATAGGCGAGCAGTACGATAAAGAGCAGTGCCAGCCCCAGAAAGAGATAGCGCCGGTAGTAGAGAAAGAGCATGACAAAAAGCAGCGCCATCGAGACCAGAAAGACCACTTTGTAGAGGATATATTTGTTCTTGCGCGGATTGAGCTCGGTGTGGGTGCTGATCGTCGTATCGATCGGCTTGATCGCGAAAGAGACGATCTCGTAGCGCTTCGATGCGGGGTTGAAATATTTGAATCTGAAATCTTTTTTGGCATTGGAGACGACGGCGTAGTAGTATATCCGCTGCGTCGCATTGGCTTCATGCAGTTCGTCGATCCCCTCTCTGAGCGCGTAGGGGATGTGAAAATCCTCGAGGTTGGCGTTGGTCGCATTGATCTCCATCACGACGATGTTGGCATGTTCGTCGTAGGGGCGCTCTTTGTGGTGTGCGACCTGCAGGTTGTCACCGACGACATTACAGAAGAGATCGTCACGGTGCAGTGCGACCACCTTGGCGTGAAAGGGTTTGAGGATTTCACTCTCTACGGCGCCGCTCTTTTGCTGATTGCGCACTTTGATATTGGGAAGTTTCGCATCGGTACCGGTCAGTTTGAGGGTGTAGCTGTTTTCGTAACTGTTGTCGCCCGTGCGGTGCCACGGCCGATCTCTGTCAAAGACTTTGTAGGATTTCCCGCCGATGAAGCGGGTCTCGATCGCCGTCACATCGCTCTGGGGAATGATCGCTTTGATCGTGATGCGAAAGTGCTGACCGACATAGATCTTCTCCGGTTTTTCGACATAGCTGAGCAGAATGTTGCGCACTTTGATGAAGGGATCGCGCTCCGCCGGCGGGACGGGCTCGGCAGATATTTCGCTCTCGTCGTCGGAAGCGACCGCCTGCTCATCCGGCAGCGCCGGCTTGTCGTCGAAGATGCGCTCATCGCTCTCTTCGCTGCTGTCCATATACTCGTCGGCGCTGATCGTCTCCTCTTCGACGATCACTTTGGGCGGTTTTTTCGCCGCGTGCGCATCGGCGTCGGGGGCGACCTCCTCCTCTTCGACGATCTCGGGACTCTGACGTACCTCTACATCGCTCTTTTTGGTCGCTCTGCCAAAGAGTGAATCGAAGATTCCCGCCTGTGCGCCCTCTGCGCAGAGCAGCAGAATCAGGAGTGTGGCGAGGCGTGTTCTCAACGAAAGAGCCCCTCGAGCATGGCGACGCCGTCGTCGGAGCCGAGCAGCGTCTCCATCGCGCGCTCGGGATGGGGCATCAGGCCGAAGACATTCTTCTTTTCGTTGCAGATACCGGCGATGGCATCGACGGAGCCGTTGGGGTTCTCGGGATTGCCGTTGGCGTCGCAGTAGGTCAGCAGCACCTGCTCCTGCGCGTAGAGTCTCTCTTTGCCCGCTTCGTCGATATAGTAGTTGCCTTCACCGTGTGCGATGGGGATATTGAGGATTTCGCCTCTGGAGAGCCCTTTGAGAAAGTCGTTGCTGTTGTTGACCACTTTGAGATGCTGGTGTTTGGAGATGAAGTGGAGATTCTGATTGCGTTTCATCGCGCCGGGCAGCAGACCCGACTCCAGCAGAATCTGAAATCCGTTGCAGATGCCCAGCACTTTGCCGCCGCGGTTCGCGAAGGCGATCACCGCCTGCATGACGGGTGAAAAGCGTGCGATCGAGCCGCTGCGCAGCGCATCACCGTAGCTGAACCCGCCGGGGAGAATCACCAGATCGATATCCTCGGGCAGTGCAGCCTCTTTGTGCCATACAAATGTCGTCTCGCTCCCCATAGTTTCACATGCGTACTTCGTATCGTAGTCACAGTTGGTACCGGGAAAAACGATAATGGCGCTCTTCATGAGAGGATCTCTATCTCATAATCTTCGATCACGGTGTTGGCGAGGAGCTCTTCGCACATCTGCGTCACCTCTTCTCTCGCTTTGGCAGGATCTTTTTGTGTCAGTTCGAGCACGATCTGTTTGCCTATCCGCACACTCTCTACATCGTCGAATCCGAGTGCACCCAGTGCATGGTGTACCGCTTTGCCCTGTGGATCCAGGACACCGGGTTTTAACTGTATATTGACTATCGCTTTCACGCTCTCTCCTCCAAAACTCTTCGCAGGACCTCTTCGTAGGCCACCTTGACATTGCCCAGATCCTGTCGGAATCGGTCCTTGTCCATCTTCTCACCGGTATCCATATCCCAGAAACGGCAGCTGTCGGGGCTGATTTCGTCGCTGAGCAGGATATTGCCCTCGCTGTCTTTGCCGAACTCCACCTTGAAATCGACCAGTTTGAGCCTGCGCGCTGCGAAGAAATCTCTGAGCAGCCTGTTGATCCGACGTGCCTTCTCCCGCAGGATATCGAGCTCAGCGCGGTCCGATACCAGCTCCAGCAGCATGCAGTGGTCGTCGCAGATGATCGGGTCTCCCAGATCGTCGTCCTTGAGATAGAATTCGGTCAGCACGAAGGGGAGCTCTTTTCCATCTTCGATCCCCAGACGCTTCGAGAGCGAACCGGTCGCAGTGTTGCGCACCACCACCTCGATCGGGATGATCTCGACACGCTTGACCAGCTGATGGTTGGCATCGATCGTATCGACCAGATGGGTCTCGATACCGTTTGCTTCCAGCATCTTGAAGAGCTGTGCGGAGATTCTGGCATTGAGCGCCCCTTTGCCCGTTTCACTCCCCTTTTTTTCGGCGTTGAATGCCGTCAGATCATCTTTGAACTCCGCGATCAGAAGGTTGGGATCCTCCGTCTCGTAGAGCTTTTTCGCTTTCCCTTCGTAGAGCAGTTTTCCTTTTTGCATTATCTCCCTTTTTTCTCCGCTTCGGTGATTTTGAGCACTTTGAGCGTATCGACCGCACTCTTGAGCTGATTGTCCTTGAGCAGATCCTCTTTGAGAATGATCGATTTGTCCTTTTTGCTCTCTTTGCGCTTTTTGGATTTCTTGCCGTCGATCTTCTCCAGCTCGCTCTTGAGGTGCTTTTTGAGCTCACGCTCTTTGATCGTGAATTCATCCTTGACCACTTTCACTTCACCCGGGAAGACTTCGATATCGGGCTCGACACCTTTGGCCTGAATCGTTCTGCCGCTGGGGAGGTAGTAGCGCGCGACCGTCAGGCGCAGCGCCTCCTGATTGCCGATCGGCATGATCACCTGCACGCTTCCCTTGCCGAAACTCTTCTGGCCGATGATGATCGCACGCTTATGATCCTGCAGCGAACCGCTGACGATTTCGCTCGCACTCGCGCTTCCGCCGTTGATCAGCACGACCAGCGGAATATCTTTGTAGGTGCCCGCTTTGGTCGCCCGATAGATCTGGTTCTCGCTCGCGATGCGCCCTTTCTGCGATACGATCACCCCTTCGTCGACAAAGAGATTGACCAGCCCGACTGCCTGATTGAGAAGCCCGCCCGGGTTGTTTCGCAGATCGAGTACGATGCCGTCGATTTTGCCGCTGTTTTTGCGCAGCGCTTTGGTGACACCCTTGACCACTTTTTTGTCGAAGCTGGTGACGCGCAGATAGAGAATGTTGCTCTCTTCGATCTTTTTGGTATAGACGGAGTCGACTTTGATGATGTCGCGGACGATTTTGACGATCAGCGGCTTGGGCTCGTCCTTGCGTACGATCGTCAGCTCGATCGGTGTGCCCGGCTTGCCGCGCATGATATTGACCGCTTCGTCGATCGTCATGTTGAGCGTCGCTTTGTCGTTGATCTTGAGGATGATATCGCCCGCTTTGAGGCCCGCTTTGTCCGCAGGGGTCCCCTCGATCGGAGAGATGACGGTGAGAGCGCCGTCACGCATGCCGACGGTGATGCCCAGACCGCCGAACTCCCCTTCGGTCTGAATCTTCATATCCTTGAACTGCTTCTTATCCATGAAAGAGGAGTGGGCATCGAGATTGGCCAGCAGACCCTCCAGCGATTTGTTGACGATGTCGGTGATGTTGGTCTCGTCGACATAGTACTGCTCGATCGTCTGGATCACTTTGGTATATTTCGCGAGTGCCTGCAGGCGATCCTGGCTGATTCTCGCATGCATGCCGGCATTGGTTTTGGCCATGATCGGCGTATTGAGTAGCAGTGTAGCACCGATCAGCACTGAGACAAAACCGGCGATTGCAAATCTTTTACTTTTCATTGATATTAAAACTCCCTCGATAGAATGAGGCCTATTTTAGTGAAGTTTAACTAAAAAAGAGGTAACGCTAAAGCGTCACCTCTTTGATCTCGGCGATCGTTCGGAAGGCCTGATAGATCGTAGCGATCAGGTTTTTGCGGTTGCGGCGCACGCTTTCATCCTCGACATTGACCATCACATGGTCGAAAAAGTCGTCGATCTGCGGTTTGAGGCCGAAGAGTGCGTCGAGCCTCTCGCGATATCCGCCGTAACTGCCCTGCTCGACCCTTTGGAACGCTTCCCAGAGTCTCCGCTCCGCCTCTTCGGTGAGCAGTGAAGCATCGACCGTCAGAGGCTGATTCAGGTCGATATCTTTGACGATGTTGGCGACCCGTTTGAAGGTCGACGCGATCTCTTTGAAGTGCGCTCCCGAGACGATCTGGCTGAGGGCTTCGCATTTGGCCGTGATCGCATTGACATCGCGCTCCCCGCTCTGCAGTACCGCCTGAAAGACGGAGGGATTGACGCCCAGATGGTGCATCAGCCGCTCCAGTACGAACGCTTCCAGACGCGCCATATCGATTCCCTCGTAGAATCGCGACAACGCCTCCAGATCCTCTCTGATATCGAACTCGAATCCGCGATCCTGAACGATTCTGACGATACCGACCACGGCGCGTCTCAGGCCGAAGGGGTCTTTGGTCCCCGTCGGGATCTTGCCGACACTGAAGAGGGAGAGGAGCGTGTCGAGTTTGTTGCTCATCGCCACGACTGCGGAGAAGTCGCTGCCCGGCAGTGCACTCTCCTCACCCGTAGGGAGGTACTGCTCTTTGAGCGCCAGACAGAGCGGCTCCGGCTCTCCCGCCGCTTTGGCGTAGTAGTAGCCCATGATACCCTGCAGCTCGGTAAATTCGTAGACCATATCGGTCAGCAGATCCGCTTTGGCGAGCATGACGGTGCGAAGCAGCAGCTCGGGCGATTCGGTGAGGCGGTATCTGGCATCGAGATACTCTGCGATCGTCGCCTCTCTCTGACTCTTTTCGTAGAGCGATCCCAGCCCCTCCATGAAGGTGATCGCTTTGAGCCCTTCGGTCGTGAGTCCCTTCCGGATGTCGTTTTCGTAGAAGAAGAGCGCATCGCTCAGGCGCGGGCGCAGTACCTTTTCGTTTCCGGCGATGATTTGGGAAAAATCCTCGGTCAGGGCGTTGCTGACGACGATGAAGCGGTTGGAGAGTTTCTCGGCTTCAAAAACGGGAAAGTAGCGCTGGTGCTCTTTCATCGAAGTGATAATCACCTCGGGCGGGAGCTGCAGAAAGTGGCTGTCGAATCGTCCCATCAACGCATTGGGATATTCGGTGATCGCGACCACTTCATCGAGCAGCGCTTCGTCTCGCTCGATGGTGACACCCTCATTCGCTTCGATCCGGTCGAACTGCTCGAGAATCTTCTCTCTTCGCAGTGTCGGATCGAGGATGACGCCATGCGATGCCAGCAGTGCGAAGTAGGCTTCGGCGGAGTCGAAGGGGAATGGTGCATAGCCGCATGTGCGGTGTACGAAGGTCTCTTTGCGCGAAGCGACGCCCAGCAGAGAGCCTTCGACATTTTCGTTTCCGTACATCGTCACCAGCCAGCGCAGCGGACGGATAAAGCCGCTCTCCTGCGTGCCCCAGCGCATCGATTTGCCGAAGTTGAGCTTCTGCAGAAAGGTTTCGAGCATGCCGTGCAGCAGTGCCGCGGAGGGCTGCCCCGGAATCGCCCTCTCGAAATAGAGCACCTCTTTGCCGTTCTTCTCCGCCCTGCCCAGAGAAGCCACATCGGTGCCGCACTTCTTCGCGAATCCCTCGGCTGCAGCGGTGGGCTTGCCCTCTTTGAAGGCGATCTCGACCGGTGCACCGTAGAAGCGTTCGACGGAGTCGGGCTGTTTTTCGGGGAAGTCGGGATGATAGAAGACGATACGGCGCGGCGTATAGTAGAAGTCGAAATCGCTCTCAAGGTGCGAGGCTTCGAGTATTTCACGCCATTTGCGCGGTATGTTCGCGAGCTCTTTGAGCAGCGGTATCGCCGGAAGCTCCTCGACGCCTATCTCTATCAGTAAATCTTTCTGCACCGGTTATCCTTCATGATTTTGTGTGGGATTTTAGCAAAGTTGTCGTAAAGAATGATTAAAAGCGGTATCAGCGGGGAGATTATTTGCGGCGGTCTCTCCGTTTTTGGGCGGACTGGAGCATGAATCCCCGCACCAGAAAGACCATAAAGAGTACGAAAGCGACCAGCATGAATGTATCGAAAAAAGCGTGCATAGAGAGACCTTGTCTGTCAATTTCTCTCTATGATACCACACTCATGCTGTCAGGTCGTCACCCTCCTCGAAGAGCAGGTCGAAGACATTGCATGCATGTTCGAGTGAGAGCCGGATGCTGAAGTTTTCGATCCGTTTTTTGATGATCTGCGTGCCAAACTGCGGGATGACGTTCATCAGCAAAAAGACAATCTCTCCCTTCTCTTTGTCGATCAGAATCGTATCGTGCTCTCTGACGATCTTCTTGATGTTGTACTCGTCGATATCGATCTCGCTCTCGTAGCTGTATCGCAGAAGCGAGAAGTAGATTTTGTTTCGCATCAATTCGTCGACACGCTGCTGGAAGCGCGCTCTGTCATGCGTGATCACTTCGGAGAGATCTTCGATACTCAGCACGCGTCTGGAGTAGAAGTTGCTGTGAAGGTACTTCTCGATCGAGAGGATGTAGTCTTCGAGGAAAAAATCCATCTTCATCAGTTTGTCGACACCGTTGATATGCTCCTGCAGAATATCTTTCTGACGCAGATAGGGCTTGTCCGAGATCATCATGAATTTCGTTTTGAGATTTTTGGCTTTGATCTCGTGCAGTATCGCCTCTTTGAGCTTGTCGTCGTTCTTGCTGAAGATGACGATATCCATCTCCGCTATCAGATCCAGCTCTACCGCTTCGTCATCGAAGGTGTAGTAGTCGACGCCCTGTACATCCTTGAAGAGATAGTAGTTGAGCTTGCGCAGTTCGTTTTTGTCGCTGATCAGGGCGATCCGGATATTCTGCGCACTCTGGCGGCTCTGGTCGAAAAGCGAGAGATGCACCAGCGTATCGTCGTCAAAATCGATACCGTTCATCAGCTCGTCGGCTTGCTTGTTTTCCACAGTTTCCGTTGTCATATTCACTCCTCTTATACATATCTCGAGAAGTCAAAGCAACAACCGTACCAAAAAAGTGTTATAGCTGAAAAATATGCTCTTTTTTACCGTCTATCTGCAATAGATTGATCTTGCCGGTGCGGTAGATACCGCAATCGAGACCGATTTTGTCATGCTCGACGAAGGGTTCGAAAAAGGGGGTATGGCCAAAGACGACTTTGTAGGGGAGGCGCTTTTTGGAGAGGATGAATCTGTCTCTGATCCAGTAGACCGACCCCCGTCTGACCTGTGTCTGCAGATCTTTGCACTCGGGATCGATACCGGCATGGACGAAGAGATAGCCGTTTTTCGTATCGAGGTAGTAGGGCTCGAGTGCTTTGAGAAATGCGATGAAATCCTCCGCGAAGACGTCGTCCTTGCGAAAGATATGCTCGAGTGTTTTGACCGAATTTTTGAAGAAGGGGTACTCCCGGTAGGCGCTGATCGACCCCTCGATGAAGAAGTTTTCGAAAAAGAGTTCATGGTTGCCGCGCAGGAAGTGCATCTGGCGATTCTGCTGCGATGCCCACTTTTTCAGTGCGATCAGATCCCGGATCGTATAGTAGGATCCCGCATCGTCGAAGTAGATACCGTCGATCTCGCCGCCCTCTCCCCGGTCCATGTAATCCCCCAGGAAGATGACGCAGCGATCGGCTTCGACATGGGCTTTGATATAGGCTTCGACCCTTTTGTAGACGCTGTAGGTGCCGTGCAGATCGGGGACGACCAGATATTTCGAAAATTGCCTCTGTCCCTTTTGCGAACCGGAAAAGAGCGAAGAGAGAAATTCCTTCATAGCGACCTACTTCGATGCGTTTTTGCAGACCAGATCCCCCGGCTTCAGCGAGAGTGCACGCGCGACGACCTGACACTTGACTTTCAACAGATAGTATAGTGAACTCTCTTTGTAGTCGCTTAAGCACTCGTAGTTTCCCATCCCTTTGGAGAGGATCAGATCGGCGGCGAAGAAGCGCGCTCTGGCCGCTTCGTTCATCGCATCGATGAGGATGCCGGGCGTGCGGACACCGCTGTCGACGACGGTCGCGTAGCGGTGGATCGGATCGGCTTCGAGATCTTTGACGCAGATGTCGTTGATGATCGGTTCGGTGCGTACGAAGTAGTCGATCGCGATCTCGGGCAGCATCCTTTTGATCGTCTCGATATAGAGCGCATCGAAGACATTCTCCCCGGCATTGTCGGCGAGATAGACTACCCTTTTGCTTCGGCGCAGCGCCGCGGAGAGGTCGGCGATATGGTCGATCGCGAACTGCGCCTGCATGACCCGCGAAATCTCCTCCTCCAGATCGTAGACGAATTCACTCGCCAGATCGATCACATTGCCCGCCACGGCGATGCGTGCGGCGGCACCGAGCGGATCGTCGCTCTCTTCGATCAGTTTCCGGCAGTAGGGGAGCAGAGAGCGGGCCTTTTCGATCGCTTCGCGCTTCTGCTTTTCGTAGAGATCCGTCACACCCAGCATCTGCGCGAAACGGGCATACATCGGGGTGGCATTTTCGGGCGGGGTGCGCTCCAGCGAAAAGTCGGGCAGCATGCATGCCGCCTCATCCAGCAGCCGCTTCGATTGTTCGGCATCCAGATCGAGCGCTTTGGTCACCCGCAGCGCCTGATTGAAGATGCATGCGATGCAGTCGGGTTCGATATGCATCGCTTATTTGGCTTCTTTGAGCGTATCCGCGATCAGAAATGCGAGTTCGAGCGCCTGGTGGGCATTGAGTCTCGGATCGCAGTGCGTATGGTATCTGGAGCTGAGGTTCTCTTCGCCGATCTGCTGCCCGCCGCCGATACATTCGGTCACATCCTTGCCGGTCATCTCCAGATGGATACCGCCTGCATGCGTCCCTTCGGCTTTGTGTATCGCGAAGAAGTTCTCCACCTCTCTGAGGATATTGTCGAACTCTCTGGTTTTGATGGCGCTGGCCGTCTTGATCGTATTGCCATGCATCGGGTCGCAGCTCCAGAGTACCTTCCTGCCCTCGCGCTCTACCGCCTGTATCAGCTGCGGGAGGTGGTCGCCCACTCTGTCCGCTCCCATGCGCACGATCACATTCATCTTGCCCGATTCGTTTTCGGGGTTGAGTCTCTCAAGCAGTGCGAGCAGATCGTCGGTGGTCGTGGTCGGCCCCGCCTTGACGCCGATCGGGTTGTCGACACCGCGCAGAAACTCGACATGCGCGCCGTCGACCTGACGCGTACGATCTCCGATCCAGAGCATATGTGCCGAACAGTCGTAATATTTTCCGGTCAGCGAATCCTCTCTCGTCAGCGCCTCTTCGTAGTTGAGCAGCAGCGCTTCATGCGAAGTGTAGAGCACCGTCTGTGCGAGGTTCGGCGTATTTTCGGAGGTGATACCGATCGCCTCCATGAAATCGAGCGCCTGTTCGATCTTGTCGGAGAGCGCCTGATAGCGCTTGTCCGCCGTCGTCCCTGCGGAGAAGTCGAGGTTCCATTTGTGCACTTTGCGCAGATCGGCGAATCCGCCTCTGGCAAAGGCGCGGATCAGATTCTGCGTCGCCGCGGATTGGTTGTAGGCGCTCAGCATGCGATAGGGATCGGGTTTGCGCGCCGCTTCGGTAAATTCGATCGAGTTGATGATATCGCCGCGGTAGCTGGGAAGCGTGACGCCGTCGATCGTCTCGAAATCGCTCGATCTCGGCTTGGCGAACTGCCCTGCGATACGCCCCACTTTGACGACCGGTTTGCCCCCGGCGAAGGTGAGGATGACCGACATCTGCATGAATACCTTGAAAAAGTCCCGGATGTTGTCGGCGTTGAACTCGGCGAAACTCTCGGCGCAGTCTCCGCCCTGAAGCAGAAAGCCTCTCCCTTCCGTCACATCGGCGAACTGTTTCTTGAGGCTTCGCACCTCCTCCGCGAAGACCAGCGGAGGATATTTGCTCAGGCGCGCTTCGACCGTCTCCAGCAGTGCTTTGTCATCGTATGTCGGCTGCTGCAGTATCGGCTTCTCTCTCCAGCTTTTCAAACTCCATTGGCTCATTGTGATATCCTCGATCTAAAAAATTTCGATATTATAGTGAACATTTGTTTTAAAATCAAATTTTGTGTATAATCGCGTTCAATTATCATCCGTAAAGGGGCCTATTTCAATGGAAGTTCTGTCCGTACTCCTCGTCGGCTCGGTCGTCACCTATCTGATGTATCAGAATATTCAGCGCGTCACTTCGAAGCTCGATCTGCAAAAGGGGGGATCGTTCGAATCCTACGCCGCATTCGCCGCAGCGGTGAGCGACCAGATACGCAAAGTCAAAAACGACCTCGACAAAGATATCCAGTCATCCGATCCCATATTCAGAGCCAAAGCGGATTGCGATACGAGAGAGAGCGTCAAAAAGCTGCTCGACCTGATCCGTGAAAGCGCCTTTTTCGAGACCGTCATGGCCAAACGCAAAACCCCCAAAGAGGTCGAAGCGGCGATGGCCGATATCCTCGACAGACTCGACCGTGTGATCCGGGAGTGCTGTGTAGAGGGCGAACGGCTGGCCGATGAGGTACGGGAGAGGCTCTACCGGGAGTATCAGAAGATCCACCCATGAACAACCACACGCTGCATCAGCATGACATCATAGAGTTTTCGACACTGCAGTCGCGCTGTGTCTACCTCCCCGACCAGCTGATGAAGATGCGCTACAAATATATCAAAAACAGCTCCGAATCGCTCAACAACGATCTGGTCAAGCGGGGATGGCGGCGCTTCGGCAACTACTACTCCAGACCCGAGTGCGGCGGCTGCAGCGCATGCCAGAGCCTGCGGATCGATGTCGCCGCTTTCAGGCCATCCCGCTCACAGCGACGCGTCTGGAAACAGGAGGGAATCCGTATCTTCGTACGCAAGCCGACCGTCTCCTACGAGCATCTCAAACTCTACGAAAAGTATCATCGTCACATGCAGCGCAAGCGGGGATGGGACTACTACAGCGTCGATGCGGAGTCGTACCACGACCTCTATGTCAAAGGGTACGGCACCTTCGGCAACGAAATCCAGTACTACTACGACGGGAAACTGGTCGGTGTCGATCTGATCGACTATATGGATGACGGTATCTCCGCCAACTACTTCTACTACGATCCCGATTACGCCCGTCTCTCGCTGGGGACCTATTCGCTGCTCAAGCAGATCGAATTCGCCAGAGAGCGGGGCCTCTCATGGATCTATCTGGGATACTATGTGTCAGATTGTACGAGCCTGCGCTACAAAGTCCGCTACAAGCCGCACCAGATACTCCTGAACCAGCCCAGGCCCTCGGAGGCACCGCACTGGGACTATCCCGACTCTTTCTGATTCTCCTGCTCTTTGCGGAATATGGTGGGAATATCGAGATTGTCGAAAGGATCGCGCTTTTTCGCCGACGGCATGCCGGCTGTCGTTTCGCGGCGGGGCCGGATCGAGGGCGCCTCCGCAGATCGCTTTTTGCCCAGCCCTTTGAGAATCTTTTTGGCTTCGTCGTCGGATAGCACACCCGATTCGACCAGCGTGTGGGCGATCCCTTCGCAGAATCCTTTCAGATAGCGCACCTGAGAAGGGTCGCTCTTTTTGTGCTTGTTTTCGTAAAAATAGGCAACCAGATCGATTAGATTGTTAATAAGCTTTGTTTGTGTAAAATCGTCCATTACCCTATTATACACAAAGGTCTATAAAAGCATTTATGGCACAAAAAAGCGTACACTACCACCGACACGACTACGATATCGCCTATGAGATCGTCCACCCCGCCGCCCGAAAAGATATCCTCTTTCTGCATGGATGGGGCAGCAACAAGGAGATCATGAAGGGTGCTTTCGCAAAGCATCTGAGCGGCTACCGACACATCTACATCGATCTGCCCGGATTTGGTAAAAGCCCCAACAACACGGTACTGACCACGAAGGATTACGCTGCGATTACCGCCGCTTTTCTCGAAGCGATCGGCAGCACTCCCGAGATCGTCGCCGGCCACTCCTTCGGCGGCAAGGTCGCCACCCTCCTATCACCGCCGACGCTGCTACTGCTCAGCTCCGCCGCTATTCCCGTCCCCAAACCGCTGGGTGTACGCGCCAGAATCGCGCTCTTCAAAGCGCTGAACAGAGTGGGGCTGGGGCGCTTTCGCCGCTACTTCGTCTCCGACGACGCCAAAGGTATGAGCCATGCGATGTACGAGACCTTCAAAAATGTCGTCGATGAGGATTTCACGCCGCTGTTTGCGGCATACGGGCACCCCGCCCTCCTCTTCTGGGGGACGACCGACACCGCCACGCCGCTCTGGACCGGCGAACGGATCGCCGCACTGATGGGGCATGCGAAGCTCTTCCCGATGGAGGGGGACCACTTCTTTTTCAGCCGTCATGCGGCGGCAATCGCACAGATCATCGAGAGGGAGCTTCATGGATAGTCTACACATCTTCACCGTCGTCTCGCACTTTCTGCTGACGATGACACTCGGCTGGTATCTGATACTCAACATGCAGTGGTACAGCTACCGGCTCGAGCGGGTCATCTTCCGCCACAAAAAATGGACCTGGCATCTGCTCTATTTCGTCGTGCCGCTGATCACCTACTATCTGGCCGGGGTATGGTTCTGGCTCTACTTCTATGCGGGGCTGCTGCCCGCCCTCTGGCTCTGGTACCGCAAGATCGACAAAAAGCTGGTCTACACGGGGCGCGTCAAACGCTTCTTTCTCTTTCTGGCGTTTGCGGTGCTCTTCGAAGATGCCCTCTGCCTGACCAGTGCACGGTGTCACCTGCTGGGCGTCGTGCTGCCGCTGCTCTTCGCCCTGCTCGCGAGCCACCTCTTCGAAAAGATGCTCTTTCTGGGGTTCAAAAAAGAGGCGCAGAAGAAGCTGCAGGGGATGGAGAATCTGCGTATCGTCGCGATCACCGCCAGCTACGGCAAGACCAGTATCAAAAATTTTCTGCACCAGATACTCCGGCACCGTTACCGTACCTACATGACGCCCCGCAGCGTCAATACGCTCGGCGGTCTGATGAAGGATGTCAACGACGATCTGCCTGCCGATACCGAGATCTACATCGCCGAAGCAGGTGCCAGAGAGCGCGGCGACATCGATGAGATCGCCCGCTTTCTGCAGCACCACTACGCGATCGTCGGCAATATCGGCCCCCAGCATATCGAGTACTTCAAAACACTCGAAAATATCCGAAATACCAAGATGGAGATCCTCCACTCCGAGAGGCTTGTGAGGGCTTTTGTCCACGAGAGTGCGCATGTCAGACCGGATGAGAGGGTCGTGATCTTCGGGCCCCAGATCCGTGATGTCGAAGCGACGCTGGAGGGCCTCGCTTTCACGCTCGAACTCGACGGCAGCCCCGTCCGCTTCGAAGCACCGCTGCTGGGTGCCTTCAATGCCGTCAATATCACCGCGGCGATTCTGGCGGCACGGGAGCTGGGGCTCTCCGTCGAAGCGATCCGGCAGGGTGTCAAAGGGCTCACGCCGGTCGAACACCGACTGCAAAAGATCGAAGCGGGAGGCAAAATCATCATCGACGACAGCTTCAACGGCAACCTCGAAGGGATGACCGCCTCCTACGATCTGGTCGCACAGCATCCCGGCAGAAAGATCGTCGTCACACCGGGTGTGGTCGAGAGCGACGATGCGACCAATATCGCACTGGCGGAGAAGATCGACACCGTCTTCGATACCGTCATCATCACCGGAAGAGTCAATGCCGAAATCCTCGCGACCCATATCAAAAAGGCGAAAAAGGTGATCGTCAGAGAGAAACAGAGACTGGAGGAGATATTGGCGCAGGAGAGCGCACCGGGCGATCTGATCCTCTTCTCCAACGACGCACCGACATTTATGTAATAAACAAAACGGGATGAAAGCGTGCCTGTTGTAAGAGTTTAATCGACTTTTTCCTATAATTTTATAAGCTAGAATTATAAGGAGGCTCTATGGCTAAAAGCAGAGGCATCATACTCGTTTCGGGGCTGGTCGCACTGGCACTTCTGGGCGGCTGCGGATACGACAATGAAAACGAAAATATCGTAGGCGACAACCTCGTACTCACGCAATCGACGATGACTCCGGTCGTCAAGGTGACCAAAGCGCAGATTCAGGCTGCGCTCGACCAGCAGGCGGCTGCCACCGGCACGACACCGCAGCAGGCGCTGCTGGGACTCAAATCCTACAAGATCGACTACAAGACCCATGACAGCGAGGGCAAAGAGATCGTCGCTTCGGGCCTGATCACGATTCCCGACATCTCACCCGCTTTCATGCAGGCGTACAAAGCGCAGACCGGCAGCGACTTCTCCCTCTCGATCGTCTCCGATCAGCATGGTACGATCTTCGAAAACAGCGAAGCGCCGAGTGTCGAAGCATCCGCGACCCACAGGCCCAACGCTCTGGCGACGGCTTTCAGCGCCGTAGCGGGATTCATGCTGGTGCAGCCCGACTATATCGGCTTCGGTGACAGCAACGATACGGCACACCCCTATATCGTGGAGCAGCCCTCGGCCAACGCCACGGTCGATATGATCGAAGCGGCGATCGCCTTCGCCAACAAAGCGGCTCTGCCGATCAACGGACAGATATTCCTCTCCGGCTACTCCGAAGGCGGCTATGTGACGATGGCTGCAGCCAAGGAGATTCAGGAGCACCATCCCGAACTCCATCTGATGGCCGTCGCGCCGATGGCCGGTCCCTACGATGTCGAAAAGATGGCGCTGGGTGCCCTGACTGCACCCGTGATGGCGTTTCCCCCGTTTTTGGCGGATGTCGTCTACTCCTACGGCGTCACCTACGACGATGTCAATCTCTCCACCGTCGTCAATGCTCCCTACGCTGCGATGCTTGCGACACTCTTCGACGGCCGGCACAGCGGTCAGCAGATCTACGGCGCACTCCCCAATGCCCTTACCGGCGGCGGGATCGCAGCACAGGCGCCGGAGAGACTCTTCAAACCGGAATTTATCGACGATTTTATCGCCGACAGTGAAAATCCGCTGCGCGTGCACTTCAGGCAAAACAGTGTCATCGACTGGAAACCGCAGATACCGATGCGGCTCTACCACTGTACCAACGATCTGGTCGTCCCGTACAAGCTGAGTGAGCTCGCCTACGCTTCGTTCACGCAGCAGGGCAGCGACACGGTCACACTCGAGCCGATCAACAGCGTCGAGTCCAACGCATCCAATCCGCTGCAGGTACACCGAAACTGCGCGCCGGTCGCCTATTCGCAGGTGGTACCGTGGTTTGACAAAGTTCGCAAAGGAGAAAAATAATGAAAAAAGCGATAGCACTCAGCCTCATGACATCGACACTGCTGCTTGCGAGCGGATACCGTCTGCCCGAATCATCGATCAACTCCACCGCACTCAGCGGTGCCTATATCGCCAATGCCCACGGCGCCGATGCCGCCTACTACAACCCGGCCAACATGGCATTCGGATCCGACCGCAGTTATGCGGAGGGCGCGATCACCTATATCAATCTCGGATCGATCAAATACAGCGACAGACGCGGCGCGCTCTTCAGTGGCAAAACCAAAGACGAGAACCTGATCGCCCCCTCGCTCTTCTTCGCTTCGAGATCCTACAACGGCCTGCGCTACGGGCTCTCGCTCAATGTACCCGGCGGCCTCTCCAAGCGCTGGGATTCCCCGTATCAGGAGCTCTTCGCCAAAGAGTTCACCCTCAAGATCATCGAGTTCAACCCCTCCCTTGCCTACAGAATCGGTGATCAGTTCGCGATCGGCGGCGGCCTGCGCATCATCTACAGCGAAGGGGTCGTCAAGAGCGACGGTATGCCGATCACGACAGCATCGGGCGGCGCCGTCAACAAACCGGCAGCCAGAGATATGGAGGCGGATACGACCGAGTACGGCTACAACCTCGCACTCACCTACAAGCCGATCTCCAATCTCCATATCGCTGCCACCTACCGCTCCAATGTCGATCTCAACCACGAAGGCAACGCCAAACTCTATCTCAGCGGCACCAAGCTCTACGACGGCGGTGCGAGTGTCGAAGTACCGCTCCCTGCGGTCGCAGCCCTCGCCCTCTCCTACGATCTGGGAGATACCGTCGTGGAGGTCGAGTGGGACAGAACCTTCTGGTCCAAATACAAAAAGCTCGATTTCGAATTCAAAGACAGCGTACCGGCAGCGCTGCGGGCCGCATTCGATGCACCCCAGCCCAGAGCGTGGGACGACACCGACGCCTATCGTATCGGTATCACCCATCAGCTTACCGGTGCGCTGACACTGATGGGAGGCTTCGCCATCGATGAAAACCCCGCCCCGGACCGCAATCTCGGATTCGAGCTGCCCGACTCCGACGCCAAGATCGTCAGCGCCGGCTTCCGCTACAGATACAGCGATCAACTGACACTCGGTGCATCGGTGCTCTACGACAGCAAGGAGAAGCGCACCGTCACCAACGATGCCGTCAACGGCACCTTCAAAGACGGCAGTGCGACACTCGTGACGATGGGCGTCGCGTACAGTTACTGAT
>CAYLLC010000013.1:0-19199 GCA_964384355.1 uncultured Sulfurospirillum sp.
TACAAAGATACCGACTGCGGAGGTATCGTCTACCATGCGAGGTATCTCGACTTCTGTGAGATGGCGCGCAGCGAGCTCTTCTTTTCTCACGGCAGATCCCCGACCCGAAACGGCTGCCACTTCGCGATCAAACATATCGACGCCGACTTCGTCAAACCGGCGAAACTGGGCGATATGCTCGAAGTCGCCACGACACTGAACAAGGTCCGCCACACTTCCCTCGCCCTCTCCCATACGATCACCAACGAGGAGGGCGAGACGGTGTTCGGGATGGATATCGTGCTGGTCTACCTCTGTCAGGACGGGCGTCCGCATGCGATCGACGATGAAACAAAAGATTTTTTCGGAAAAATATTATCTTTTTAAGCGGGGATTAAAATAGCGCTAACGCTTCGTTAACACTTTGGTGTCATAATTACACCGTATCAAGGCTATGGGGTTTTCGCCTCCTTTACCTCATAGCCTGATAGAACCAAACAGACGAGAAAAATTCTCGACCAATGAAACCGGCTCCGGCCTCCGGGTAGCTAAAACCGTAGAACCTCCTTTTATACACATCCACAATCCTACTCAGCCGCTACCCCCGGAGGCCGGGGCTTTTTCCGACAAACTCTTCTATGCCGCGACCTTGATCTCCTGCAGATTCTCCAGCTTCTCCAGAATCATCTCGTTGACCGATATTTTCGATTCGATGACCACATCCTGCAGTTTGGATGCCAGTATCAGTTTGAGCGGTCGGCTGCCCGGATACTCCGTCACCAGCTGATGGAGCCTGTGCAGGATATCGGGATCGTCCCCGACATTGACTTTGACATAGATCGGATCCCGGTTGATCGGTGCCATCTGCTTTTTGACATCGACCTTCTCCTTTTTGGCATCCTCCAGCGGCAGTACCTTCAGCACCTTCATGCGGGTGAACTGATCATCCTTGCTGATCGCCACCTTGAAGCAGATCGGGCGGCTCTGATCCATCATCGCGATCTGCACCAGTGTCTTTTCAAAGACCATCAGCTCGATATTGCCGTGGAAATCCATCAGGTTGACGATACCGAATTTGTTGCCCTTCTTGCTGATTTTGGTCTCGATCCCTTCGATTTTGCCCACGAATAGCGTCTTGGAGCCGTCTCCGAGCTCATCGAGCTGCGAGGAGAGGGTATACTCCATCGCTTCGATCTCTTCGCGGAACTCATCGAGCGGATGGCCCGATACATAGAATCCCAGCGTCTCTTTCTCCAGCTGGAGGATATTTTTGTTCTCATATTCGGGCAGATCTTCGAGCTCGATATCGATGCGCACCATCTCTTCGGCATTTCCGAAGAGCGAATTCTCCGCCATCTTCTTCGCGCGTGCCGCTTCGGCGCCGACCGACACGATCTTTTCGATATTTTCGAGCAGGGTACGCCTGGAGTAGCCGAAGCTGTCCATCGCCCCCGATTTGATCAGCGCTTCGAGTACGCGTTTGTTCACTTTGGCACCGTCGATACGCGCCATGAAATCGCTCAGATCCGCAAAGGGCTTCTCCTCCCTGGCTTCGAGTATCGATTCGATCGCTTTGGCGCCGACCCCTTTGATCGCGCCCAGACCGAAGAGAATCGCATCGTGCCCTTCATGATCGGAGGGGCTGAATTCGATCTGCGAATGGGTGATGGAGGGCGGCAGGAGATCGAGCCCGAGTCGCTTCACCTCATCGACATATTTGACCACTTTGTCGGTGTTGTCCGCTTCGGAAGTGAGCAGCGCCGACATGAACTCCTGCGGATAGTAGGCTTTGAGGTAGGAGGTCTCGAAGGTGATCATCGCATAGGCAGCTGAGTGCGATTTGTTGAATCCGTACCCCGCGAACTTGACGATCAGATCGAAGAGCTCCTCCGCTTTGGCACGGTCGAATCCCTTCTTCTGCGCACCGTCGGCGAACTCCCCTTTGAGCCTGTCCATCTCCTCTTTGATCTTTTTACCCATCGCGCGGCGCACCACATCCGCGCCGCCGAGACTGAAGCCGCCGATCGTCTGCACGATCTGCATGACCTGCTCCTGATAGACGATGACGCCGTAGGTCGGCTTGAGGATCGGCTCGAGCTCGGGAAACATATAGGTGATCTGCGCACGCCCGTGCTTACGGTCGATGAAGTCATCGAGCATCCCCGACTCCATCGGCCCCGGACGATAGAGCGCCAGTACCGCGATCAGATCCTCGAAGTTGGTCGGCTTGAGCCGTTCGTTGAGGCTCTGCATACCGTCCGATTCGATCTGAAACAGCCCCACCGTCGCACCGCTCTGGATCAGTTCGTAGATCTTCGGATCGTCGAAATCGATCTCGTTGAAGTTGATCTCCCGGCCATGCTTGCGCTTGACCAGCTTGAGCGCATCGTCGATCACCGTCAGGGTCTTGAGCCCCAGGAAGTCGAACTTGATCAGATCGACATCTTCGAGATACTTGAGCGAATACTGCGTCACGAGGTGATCTTCGCCCGCGGGGCGGTAGAGCGGCGCCTTGTGCCAGAGCTCTTCGTTGCTCATGACCACACCGGCGGCATGCATGCCGGAGTTGCGGTTGAGCCCCTCCAGCGCCAGCGCAAAGTCCCAGACCCGCTTGGCGTGCGCGTTGGAGTTGATCAGTTCTTTGATTTTGGGCTCTTTTTTGTAAGCCTCTTCGAGGGTGATCCCCAGCTCGTCGGGAATCAGCTTGGCCATCTTGTCCGCTTCGGCATAGGGCATCGACATGACCCGCGCGACATCGCGGATGACCCCTTTGGCCAGCAGCTTACCGAAGGTAATCACCTGCGCGACATTGTAGCGCCCGTACTTCTCGACGACATAGTCGATCGATTCGCCGCGCCGCTTCTGACAGAAGTCGACATCGATATCCGGCATGCTGACACGCTCCGGATTGAGAAAACGCTCGAAGAGCAGATTGTACTTCATCGGGTCGATATCGGTAATCTCCAGACAGAAGGCGACCAGGCTCCCCGCCGCCGATCCGCGCCCCGGCCCTACCGGGATCCCCTTCTCTTTCGCATCGCGGATGAAGTCCCAGACGATCAGCATGTAGCCGGGGAATTTCATGGAGTTGATGATATCCATCTCATACTCGAGTCGCTCTTCGTACTCTTTGTGTCGCTCCGGCGGTACCAGCTCGAGACGCTTTTTGAGACCTTCGCGGCATTTGTGCACGAAGTAGTCGGCGTCGTTGTCGTAGTCCAGCCCCTCCGCCTGCGCATACTCCTTGACGAATTTGAAGTTGGGAGGCGTAGGGTTGCCCAGCTTGAGCTCCAGATCGCACTTGTCGACGATCTCCTGCGTATTCTCGAGCGCTTCGGGGATATCGGCGAAGAGTTTCGCCATCGCTTCGGGAGATTTGACATAAAACTCATGCACACTGTGGCGCAGCCGCTTGGGGTCGTCGAACTCTTTGTTCATCGCGATACACATGAAAGCTTCATGTGCATCGGCATACTGCTGCTCGAGGTAGTGGGTGTCGTTGGTGGCGATCAGTTTGATCCCCGTCTCCATCGAGAGGCGAATCAGCTGCTCGTCGATAAAGCGCTGATCTTCGATCCCGTGACGCATGATCTCCAGATAGAAATCCTCGCCGAAGATATCCCTGTACTCCAGCGCCACCTCTTTGGCGCGCTCGTATCCTCCCGCACCGTTTTTGACATTGCGCTCGCTGTTGGTATTGAGGTGCCAGTTGACCTCTCCCTGCAGGCATGCCGCCGAGCAGATGAGCCCTTCGCTGCGCTCCCTGAGCAGCTTTTTGTTGATGCGGGGGTAGTAGTAGAATCCCTCGATATAGCTCATCGAGCTGAGATACATCAGGTTTTGGTATCCGATCTCGTTTTTGGCGTAGAGACAGAGGTGAAAACGCTGCTTGGTCGTACGGTCTCCCAGCTCCTCCTGATTGTGGATATAGGCTTCCATCCCGATGATCGGCTTGATCCCCTCTTTGCGCATCGTCTGATAGAAATCGATCGCACCGAACATATTGCCGTGGTCGGTGATCGCAACCGAATCCATCCCCAGTGCTTTGACCTTTTTGGCGAGCTGTTTGATTTTGTTGGCACCGTCGAGGAGTGAATACTCCGTGTGCAGATGCAGATGTGTAAATTTGATATCGCTCATACTTCTCCCGTTCCCTCCGTTGATCTGCACCATTGCATCATCTGCCCGATCGCAGAGATGATAAGAGGGTGCAATCTGCAAAAATCATACAAAATTCTCTCTTGATATTACATTTTTTTCTCAATTAGTCGATTATATACATTATGCTTTAATGATAGAATCCCGTACTCTGCATGAGGCACTATTTTCGAGGAGTTCAGTGAATGTTTAGCAGATTGATGAGCAGCAGCAACAAAGAGCAGGTGATACACGATATTTTCGAAGACTTCCCCCTTCCGATCTTCTATCAGAACGAAGATCGCAAGATCCTGACCAACGAAGCCTTCGACGAATTTACCGGCGCCAACCGCCAGAAAGTGCTTCAGAGGCTTCTGAAGACCAATACCCTCGGCAAGAAGCACTTCGAAACCAAAATCGAAAACGACATCGGCAAGACGATCGACGCCATCGTCTATATCTCGGAGGTGGGAGAGGAGCATGCAGACTGCAGGCTCGGCATCATCGTCGATATCAGCGAAAAGAACCGTGCCAAAGAGACGATGCAGCTGCTCAAGGAGCGCTACGAGCTGGCGACCAACGGCTCCAACGAGGGGCTGTGGGACTGGAATATCAAAGAGGACAAAGCCTTCTACTCCAACCGCTTCAAAGAGATCCTCGGCATCCTCAACCAGCCGGTTCAGGAGAGCATCAAGACCTGGCTCGACCGCATCCATCCCGACGACAAGATCGAAGTCGTGCGCAAACTCGAAGATCACATCAACTCAAAAATCAAATCCTTCTACTGCGAACACCGCATCCTCGTCGACGGCGAGACCAGATGGGTCGCCATCAAGGGCAAAGTGACCAAAGACAGCAGCGGCCAACCGCAGCGTATCGTCGGATTTCTGACCGATATCTCCGAGATCAAACAGGCGCAGATCGCCCTCAAAAACTCCGAAGAGCAGTTCAAACTCTTTATGAAAAACCTGCCTGCCGGTGCATTCATCAAAGATCAGGACCACAACATCATCTTCTCCAATCAGTACCTCAACGACTTTTTCGGTGTCGATACGCTCGTGGGCAAAAATGTCAAAGAGCTGCTTCCGCCGCAGGATTACCAGAGCCTGATCGAAAAGTCGGATCAGATTCTCGCACACGGCATGTATACGACCGAAGAGAAGCTGATCGACAAAGACGGCAACGAGAAGTATTTTCAGGCGCACCGTTTTCTGATCACCAAAGACGGCAAGCGGCTCATCGCGGGCATCTTCGCCGATATCACCGATCAGAAGCAGACCCAGAACAAACTCAATATCCTCGCACACTACGACCTGCTCACCAACCTCCCCAACCGCGCCCTCTTTCAGGATACGCTGACCAAGAAGATCTCCAAAGCCAAAAGGAACAAAAAGCGCTTCTCGCTCATGTTCATCGATCTGGACAACTTCAAGATGATCAACGACACGCTCGGGCACGACTACGGCGATCTGCTGCTGCAGGAGGTGGCCAAACGGCTGACCGGCATCCTGCGTGAGGAGGATCTCGTGTCGCGTCTGGGCGGAGATGAGTTCACCGTCATCCTCGACGACATCAAAGATACCGCCTACCCCTCCATCGTCGCGCAGAAGATTATCGACTCCCTCTCGCAGCCGATCAAACTCAACGACGAGATGGGCTATATCGGTGCGAGTGTCGGAATCGCCGTATTCCCCGACGATGCGGACAACAAAGAGGACCTGATCAAAAATGCCGATATGGCGATGTATTCGGCCAAGCAGAGCGGCAAGAATGTCTACCGCTACTTCACCGAAGATATGAACGCAGACGCCAAAGAGCGTCTCGAACTCTCCAACGACCTGCGCAACGCCGTGCTGAACGATCAGCTCAGGCTCTACTATCAGCCGATCATCGATACGACCAACAACACCCTCTACGCATGCGAAGCGCTGGTACGCTGGGAGCACCCCAAATACGGCATCATCACTCCCGACAACTTCATCAAGCTCGCCGAAGAGGGAGGCTTCATGGCCAAGATCGGCAAATGGATCATCCAGCAGGCATGCGCACAGCTGAAGATCATGCAGGGGCTGGGGCTGAGTGTGCGTATCGCCGTCAACATCTCCTCCAAGCAGCTGACCCAAAACCACCTCGAACACACGATCAAGACGATCATCAAAGAGACCGGCGTCGATCCTTCGCTGCTGGAGCTGGAAGTGACGGAGAGCTTTCTGATGGAGAATATCAAACAGGTCGAGATCGCGCTGGGCAATCTCCAGAAGCTGGGCGTCAAAACCGCCATCGACGACTTCGGTACCGGCTACTCCTCACTCGCCAGACTCAAAAAACTGCCGATCTCCAAACTCAAAATCGACAAATCGTTCATCGACGACATCCCCAACGACAAAGATGACATGCAGATCGCATCGACGATCATCACGCTGGCACAGAAGCTGGGGCTGAGCGTCGTCGCGGAGGGTGTGGAGACCAAAGAGCAGGTCGACTTTCTCGCCGAACAGGGGTGTCACCTCATGCAGGGGTACTACTTCAGCGAAGCGATCGCACAGGAGGATTTCAACGCCTACCTCAACGCCAAATCCTCCTGATCAGAGGATTTTGTGCAACTCGTTGGCGCTTCGCATCCACTTCTGCAGCGCCGCTTCATCTCTGCTTTCGACCATCTCTTTGGCCTTCTGCAACTCCGTCTGAAACGACTCGATCGCCTCGATCACATGGTCGGCATTCTGCAAAAAGATATCGCTCCACATCTGCGGTGAACTCTTGGCGATGCGGCTCATATCCCGAAATCCGCCGGCGGCAAGGGCGAGGATGCTTTTGGGGTCTTCCTGCTCCATCACGCTGTTGGCGAGCGCGAAGCTGACGGCATGGGGCATATGGGAGATATAGGCGGCGTGCCGGTCATGTTCGGCCGCTTTCATGTAGACGATCACCATACCCAGCGTATTGAAGATCTCGATCGCCCTGTCCGAATGGAGCAGCGCATTCTCCTCCAGATCGCACAGCACCACGATCTGCCCTGCGTAGAGATCGGGAATCGCCGCATCGGGGCCGAACTTCTCACGGCCCGCCATCGGATGTGCCGCGACGAAATTGGGCCGGATACGGGGCGGACATTCGCGGACGATTTTGGCTTTGGTGCTGCCCAGATCGATGATGGTGGTCTCGGGGGAGACATCTTCGAGTGACTTGAGCGCTGCGATGATCCCCTCGACCGGTATCGCCAGAATAATCACATCACACTGTTTGATCGTCCCGAAATCCCCGATCGCATCGACCAGACCGCGTGACAGCGCCTCTTTGCAGTGCGATGCGTTGTGGTCGAAGCCGATCACTTCGAAGTCGCTGCGCGCATTTTTGAGTGCCAGCCCCATCGATCCGCCCATCAGGCCGAGCCCTACGATTCCTATTTTCATCTCTTCTCTACCTCCCCGCTGTGGCATCCGTTTTATCACGCGATTTTATCCAAGAGCCCATTAAGAGCCGCTCCAGAGGGGCTCCCGATGCGATAGTATTTCATTAGTAAAATATCTGTATAATCATCTCTATTGTATCAACGCACTATTAATTCATGAAGGTAACAGATCTATGCACAAGAGAAAAATCATCACCGCCAGTACCAATCTTTTACTGGTCTCGTTTCTACTCTCCGCCGATGCGCAGGCATTCGTGGTCAAACAGATCCGGTTCGACGGTCTGGTCCATATCTCTCCCGAAATCGCCAAAGAGATCATCGGCATCCAGCCGGGCAGCGATGTCACGGAAGAGAAGATCAACGACACCATCAAAGCGCTCTATCGACAGCGCTATTTCGAGGATATCTGGGTCGAAGAGAAAAACGGCGCACTGATCTATCATGTCAAAGAGAAGCCGGTCATCGCCAAGGTCGATCTCTCCGGCTACGGCAATCAGGAGAAGAACGAAGAGATGCTGAAGATGGCGGGCGTGCACAAAGGCGACATCTACGACGATACCAAGATCAGAAAAGTGAAACAGACGATCTCCAAAAAGCTCGAATCGGAGGGCTACTTCGACTCGACGGTACAGGTCAAAAACGAAGCGATCAACAAGGGTGCGCTCAAAACCGATATCGTCGTCAAGAAGGGAGAGAATGTCCACATCAAAGATATCCGCTTCATCGGGGCCAAAAAGTACGGATACGACGACTTCAAACCCTACCTCGCCAACAAGAAGGAGCAGGTGCTGGGGTGGTTTTTCGGGCGTGACGACGGCAAGCTCAAAGCCGATCAGCTCAAATACGACGCGCTGCGCATCAAAGAGTTCTATCTCAAGCATGGCTATCTCGATGTCAAAGTCTCCAAGCCCTTTCTGAAGACCAACTTCGACGACTACACCGCGACGATCACCTACCATATCGACGAGGGGCCGCAGTACCGCGTCGGAGATGTCGATGTCAAGGTCGATCCCGATATCGTCAATGTCAAGAAGATCCGCGAAAATCTGAAACTCAGAAAAGGCAAGATCTTCAATGTCGAAAAGCTGCGCAAAGATATCGCGATGATCCGAAAAGAGCTCTCGAAAAAGGGATACGCCTTCGCCAATGTCATCCCCGATGTCAAGCAGGATCGCCAAACCAAGACCGCCACGATCCGCTATATCGTGCAGCCCAAGGAGAAGGTCTATGTCTCCAATATCGTCATCGCGGGCAACTCCAGGACACTCGATCGTGTCATCCGGCGCGAGCTCTACCTCTCCGAAGGCGAGCCCTTCTCCCAGACCGATCTGCAGGATTCGCTCAACGCACTGCGGCGTACCGGTTATTTCAACGATGTGAAGATCATCCCCACACCCGTCGACCGCGACCATGTCGATCTGCTGGTCAAAGTGGACGAAGCGAGCACCGGAAGCATCATGGGCGGTATCTCCTACGGCAGCTACGACGGATTCGGTATCAATCTGGGCCTCTCGGACAGAAACTTCCTGGGGACCGGTATCGAGACGGGCGTCAATCTCGACACCTCCGAGAAGACGGTCCGCGGAAGCCTCAACTTCTACAACCCGAGACTCTTCGACTCCGAATACAGCCTCGGCGGCAATATCTACCGCAGAAAGTTCGACTACTACGACTACAACGAAGACTCCTTCGGAGGCAGCCTCAAAATCGGCAAAAAGATCGGACGCCACTACCATGCGTCGCTGACCTATCTCTACGCCGATACCAAGCTCTCCGATGTGAGCGACTCGCTGCTCAACACCATCTACTATCAGGAGGGGAGGATCGTCAAAAGCTCTCTGATCCCCTCGATCACCTTCGACAACACCGACGACTACTACCTCCCCCGATCGGGTATGAATATCACCGGCAGCGTCGAATATGCGGGTGTGGGCGGAGATGCGAAATTTCTGCGCACCTCACTCAGCGCGAAGTACTACTACGGGTTCGAGGATCTGATCGATTACGATCTGATCGTCCGCCTCAAAGGAAAGCTCAGCACGATCGACGACAGAGGCTATCTGCCGCTGAACGAAAAGCTCTATCTCGGCGGTATGGGGACGGTCAGAGGGTTCAAATACGGTACCCTCTCGCCGCGCAACGACATCGGAGCGCTGGTCGGCGCCAAGAAGATGGCCGCCGCATCGCTGGAGCTGAGTATCCCGCTGGTAGAGTCGGTGCAGATGCGTGTTCTCGGATTTCTCGATTACGGTACGACCGGCGACAAGACATTCAACGAAATCCACCGCTACTCGACGGGTATCGGTATCGAGTGGGCCAAATCGCCGCTGGGCGTACCGCTGCAGATCTCTTACGCCAAGGCACTCGATGCCAAGCCCACAGACCGCACCTCCAAGATCGAATTCAGCCTCGGCAGAAGATTCTGATCACTGCTGCGGGGGCGTCTCTCTCTCGGGCGCCTTCGCATCGAAATCTCCCACCGGGACGAAGCTCCCCTCCCCTGCACGCATGACGGTCGTGTTGTAGTAGACCTGCCGATCGATCATCGGCTCGCCGAACTGTTTCGCTCTGCCGCTGTGCAGATAGTCGGTCAGGATATAGTCGATACCGACCGAAGCGGCATAGTTGATCCAGTTGAAGCGTATATCGCTCCCCAGCAGCGCATCGGTATCTTCCAGACCGAAAGGGACCGAGGAGATCGCGTTGGCGATATAGAATTTCCTGCGATCGGGATACTGCGTCAGGGTAAAGAGCAGCGGCGAGTAGCTCACCTGCGTCGAGAGGATATTGGCGTAGGGGACTTTGTAGCGGCTCATCTGTGCCGCCATCAGCGCCGATTTGACCACCGGCATGTTGAGAAAGACCGATGCGTTTTTGAGTTTGCGATTGCCCTTGAGCAGATAGATCTGATTGGCTTTGGCGTTTTTGATCTCTTTGTGGTAGACGATATCTTCGAGCCGCTTTTGCTGAATGAACCCCATCAGTTTCTTCGCCAGTGCACTCCCGTCGCCGAATACCGCGATCCGCGGCTGTGCATACGACAGCAGTGCGTCGATCTGGGCTTCGTAGTCGATACCGCCGTAGAGGAAGTTGGGGTTTTCCGACTCCATATCCATGCTATTGACGGTCGGCACATAGACGAGCGCATCCGGCTGGAGTGCCGCGAGGGTGTTGGCTCCGGAGGGTGTCAGCGGCGCGACGATGATGCGATACCCCTTCTGCCGAATCTTGCCCAGTGCGAGCGTCAGATCCTCCCGGCTCTGCGTCCCGGAGTCGAAGAGTTCGAAGATGAAGTGGCTCTTCTGATAGAGCAGATAGGAGAGTATCGCATTGGCGACGGAGTTGGCGTAGGCGCCGATCACTTTGCGGGGTACCAGCAGTGCGATTTTGGGCTTGGAGACGGAGAGGTCGGAGAGATCGGCCGTCTGCATCTCCTCTCCCGTGTCGGCCAGATATTCGTCGGCCGAGATCACTTCGACATCGACCTGCGTCGCGTTGCGCTCCGACGGTGCCTGCGTCTGCGATGCGCCCACCTCGATCGTGGTGGGTGCATCATCCTCGATCGTATCCATCATGACCATCTCGGAGGGGGTGACTTTGTAGAGCTTTTCGGCATGGAGCGACACCATCGCCACCATCCATATGACTATCCATCTTTTCATAACATCGCCTTTACTTTCAACATATCCTGATAGACCTCTTTTTTGGCCGAAGGGTTGCGCAGCAGATAACTGGGGTGGTAGGTGGGGATCAGTTTGCGGTTGCCCCAGGCCAGCACCTCCCCGCGCACCCGCGAGATAGGTGTCTGCATATCGCCCGTCAGATATTTGTAGCTGGTCGAGCCCAGCGATACGATGATCTGCGGATCGACCAGCTCGATCTGTCTGAGGAGATAGGGTTTGCAGAGATTCGCCTCCTCGGGCGTGGGTACGCGATTGGCGGGCGGGCGGCACTTGACGATATTGGCGATATAGACATCCTGACGCGCGATCTCGAGCACATTTTCGATGATTTTGGTCAGCAGCTGCCCCGCCCTGCCCACAAACGGCCGTCCGCTGTTGTCCTCCATCTCGCCGGGCCCCTCGCCGACGAACATGATCTTCGCATCCTCCGCACCCTCGCCGAAGACGACATGATGACGCGTCTTGGCCAGCGGGCAGAGGTGACAGTTCGCGACATACGCGGCCAGTGCTTCAAGGGTATCGGGCAGCGCATCATGCTGCAGATCACCGGCGGTTTCGATCGATTTGGGCTCGTCGAAGTAGTCGTATCCGAAGGCGCGCAATCGGTAGAGATGTTGTAGGAGTTTCATTTGCTGCATAAGCTATGATAGCCTAGAGTGCGTTAAAAGAGGATAAAGCGGGAGGAGAGGAGATCCGCAGATCTCCCCGGAGTCTGGTTATTCGCTGACTGCGACAGTTTTGGGATCACTCTCCCAGATACCGTGTTTGGTACAGTAACTCTGTGCGACCAGTGTCATCTTTTTGCCTGTCGGTACGACATTGAATGTCACTTCGGTCTGTCCGCATGCGTTGCCGAGTGTACCGGGCAGGAAATCTGCACGCGCGAGCAGTGTGTCGCCGTTGTAGAGTGCGACATTGGCGATGAAGTGGTCGAAATCGTCCGGATGGCAGTATTCGTTGCCTACTTTGACGGTGACGGCGAATTTCTCACCTTTTTTCGCTTCGTCCGCACAGTGGATGAAGGGTGAATGTCTGTCGATATAATCTTTTTTAGATTCTCTCTCTACGGTATCGATGTCTACATATCTGTTGATTTTTGGCATTGTCTCTCCTTGGTTTGTTTTTTACCCGGGTAGTATAACGGATAGAAGTTTAAAACAGGATAAATATTATCCTGTTTTAAATATGGGCAGCTTGTCGCGCCGGATCAGACGAATGTCACATCCGCGACATTGTGTTTGAGGCCGAGCTTGTCCGGAGCGATACCGAGCGCCAGTCCGACCATCTGAGGCAGATGCAGGACCGGGATATCGATCTCTCTTCCCATCTCTTTGGCGATGTTGTGCTGCTGCACATCCATACGCAGATGGCAGAGCGGACAAGGCGTCACGATCGTCTCGGCTCCCTGATCGATCGCATCGAGCATCGCGTTTCCGGAGAGTCTGTTGGCCGTTTTGGGCGCCTGCAGCTCCACATGAAAGCCGCAGCACTTGTTTTTGTGCTCATACTCGACATTTTTGCCGCCGAGTGCGACGATCAGTCTGTCGATCGAATCGGGCGCGTAAGCATTCTCGCCGCCGTTGCTCTTGTGCTGCAGATGGCTGGGGCGGATGTTGTGGCATCCGTAAAAGGCTGCGATCTGCATCTCGGTCAGCGGTCTGGTCACCTTTTCGGCGATCGCATCGAGGCCCAGATCGTCTACCAGCGCGTAGAGGAAGTGCTTCACTTCGCTCGTCCCCTGATACTCCAGCCCCACTTCGGAGAGCCGCTCGTTGACTTTCGCTTTGAGCTCGGGATTGCTGTCGAGGCGATCTTTGGTCATGCCGGTGTTGAGCTGGCATGTGTTGCAGATCGTCACCATCGTCAGGCCATGCTTCTCGGCATAGCAGATATTTCTGGCGTTGAGCGTCAGAGAGAGCATATCGTCGAAATCCTGCAGGTGGCTCGCACCGCAGCATGACGCTTCATCCAGCAGGACCAGCTCGATATCGAGCGCTTCGGCGATCGCCAGTGTCGACTGGAGCAGTTCCGGCGTACTCTCCCGTGCGGTACATCCCGTATAGAGTGCATATTTCAGTTTTGCCATAATTATTTCCCCTTGAACTTCGCAGTGGAAGCAGATTTTACAAGTTTCTGGATCTCGTCCAGGTTTTTGGACTTGGGCATATTCCAAGGCATGACGATTTTGCCCTTTTTGTACATCGCGATCGCTTCGGGTACATGCTTGAGCACGCCGAAGAGCCCTTCGGAGTATTTCACCAGCTCACCCTCGTCGAGGAGGCCGTGCTTGGCGATCGACCATTTGAATCCGACCGCATGGCGTACCGCGACATTGTCTTTGGCCATATTCTCTTCGAATGTCTGCAGGTGCAGTTTGGTGATCTTGCCGATCGGATCGAGCTCTTTGGGGCACGCTTCCGCACACTCGAAACACTTGACACAGTCCCAGATACCGGGCCCGATCTCGTTGACCGTGCCGAGTCGCTCGCGTTTGTCCCCGTCTCTGACATCGGCGTTGAAGCGATAGGTGAGTGCGAGTGCCGCAGGCCCGAGATAGTCTTCGTTGGCATCGACGGCGGGACATGCGTAGTAGCAGTTGCCGCACTGGATACAGTAGTCCGCTTCGTCGATCTTCTCCGCATCTTCCGGCCTGACGATATTCTCTTTCGTCGGATGCTCGTCGATCTCGGCAGCGAGATAGGGCTCTACGGTGTTGTATTTGGTCCAGAAATCTTTCTTGTCGATCACCATATCTTTGATCGCTCTGGCTTTGTTCTGCGGCTCGATCGTCAGCTCTTCACCGAAAATCTCCACCAGATCCTCGACTCTGTCTTTGCATGCGAGGGTCGCTTTGCCGTTGACTTTGACCGCGCATGATCCGCAGATACCGTGGCGACAGCTGCGTCGGTAGGAGAAGGATCCGTCATGCTCCCACTTGATGCGGTTGAGGATGTCGAGCACGACCTCTCCCGACCCGACCTCCATCTCGATCTTGTCGTAATGCGGGAGATAGTCGGTCTCACTGTTGAATCTGAAAACATTGAACAATAATTTCTTTTTTTCTTCTTTTACCATCGCTTCTTCCTAGTAGGTTCGTTCTTGTGGTTCGAACTTGCCCAAAACCACATCTGCATATTCCAGCTTGATTGCACCTCTTTTACCCATATAGGCATAGGTATGCTTCAAAAACTTCTTGTCGTCTCTTTTGGGGAAATCGTTCCTGAAGTGTGCGCCGCGGCTCTCTTTGCGCGCCAGCGCGCCCTCCACGATGAAGGAGGCGTACTCCAGCATGTGCCCCAGCTCGATCGCTTCCTGCAGATCGGTGTTGTAGACTTTGCTCTTGTCGTCGATACGGATATTTTTGTAGCGCTCGCTGAGAGATTTGAGAATCTCTTTCTGTTTTTTGAGCGACTCTTCGGTACGGAATACGCCGGCATTTTCCGTCATCGAAGCCTGCAGCTCGGTGCGGATCTGCGGCACGCGCTCCATACCGTTGTTGGTCAGGATCGTCTGCATCTCTTTGATCGCGCGATCCGCATCGGAGGCTTTGGCAGGCTTCAGCTCCAGCGTATCGAGATCCGCGGCGATGGTGTTGCCGACATGACGGCCAAAAAGCATCGCTTCGAGCACCGAATTGGCGCCGAGTCTGTTGGCACCGTGCACGCTCACGCACGAGCACTCGCCCGCCGCGTAGAAGCCCTTGACGGTCTCGCCCGGGTTCTTTTTGACATGACCGGCGATCGTCACGGGGATACCGCCCATCGAGTAGTGCGCCGTCGCGGCGATCATGATCGGCTCCTTGACCATGTCGAGCCCGAGGAATGTGAGCGCCAGATCCCGCAGCTCCGGCAATCGCTCCATGATCTTCTCTTCACCCAGGTGCGAGAGATCGAGATAGACGGCGTCTTTGTTGGGTCCGACGCCTCGGCCCTCGAGAATCTCCTGCGTGATCGAGCGGCTGACGAGGTCTCTGGGCGCCAGCTCCATCTTGTCCGGTGCGTACTTCTCCATGAAGCGCTCCCCTTTGGAATTGAGCAGCTTGCCGCCCTCTCCGCGCGCCGCTTCACTCATCAGGATACCGGTACCCGCCAGCCCCGTCGGGTGAAACTGAACGAACTCCATATCCTCCAGCGGCAGGCCGTGTCGTGCCACGATGGAGAGTGCGTCACCGGTGTTGGCGTGGGCGTTGGAGTTGATTTTGAAGGCTCTGCCGTATCCGCCCGTAGCGAACATGACCGCTTTGGCGTTGAAGATCGCGGGCTCCGATGTCTTGATGTTGTATCCTACGACACCGCTGACGGTGCCGCTTGCTTCGTCGTAGATGATATCCGAGACATACCACTCGTCCAGAAATTCGACTTTCAGCCGGTTCGCCTGCTCGAAAATCGTCTGCAGCAGCGTCAGTCCCGTCCTGTCTTTGGCGTAGCATGCTCTCGGATGCGACTGCCCGCCGAAGGGTCGCTGCGCGATCGTGCCCTCGGGCGTACGGCTGAAGACCGCACCCATATGCTCCGCCCAGCGCACCGCTTCGGGCGCCGTCTCACACATAAATGCCACCGCATCCTGATCCGCAAGATAGTCGCTTCCTTTGACCGTGTCGAATTCATGCAGCTCGACGCTGTCTCCCTCGGCCAGTGCGGCGTTGATACCGCCCTGTGCCGCTCCGGAGTGTGATCTGAGCGGATGCAGTTTGGTCAAAACAACAACATTTTTTCCTTGTCTCTTGAGCTCTCTGGCAGCTGCGAGGCCTGCAAGACCCGCACCCACTATAACAGCATCATATGTATGAATCGGTATGCTCATTAAGCCGTCCTTTTAGATAGAAATTGCTTATATTGTAGTGAAAAGTGACTAAAACTATACCAAAAGCGACACTTCACGCAAAACATATAAAATCACCTGTTACCATCCGTAAGTCGGATAAGTAAATATTATAAACAGAGTATTTCGCCATGCTCTTCGCCCAGTCTATCCAGCTTGTCGCACGCCTCCGCGAAGAGTGCATGCGCCTCGATCCCCTCCTGCAGCAGCGGCAGATACTTGAGGTAGGTCTGCCAGACTCTCCGCGCGGCATCGTAGCGCTCCAGCCGTATCAGCTCGAATGCCGTCGCACCGTTGATGAGCCCTTTGCAGAGATTTTTGAGCGGATGCTCCGTCTTGCGTATCGTGTGCCAGTAGGCTTCCATATCTTCATGCGCATCGTAGTAGCGCGCCTCATGCAGATCCTGTATAAAGATCCGCAGACTCTCTTCGAGTTCCATCATCTGCTCCCCTCCGCAAATTTCGCTTTTGTATGATATACTAATTTTATGCAAGATAAAGAGTCCTTTTTCATCTCCCTTTTCCCTGACGCCCATATCGGAGACGACGGTGCGGTGATAGGTAACACTGTCTATTCGAAGGATCTCTTCTGCGAAGATATCCACTTCAGGCGCGGCTGGCTCACACTCGAAGAGATCGCATACAAAAGCATGCTCGTCAATATCTCCGATGCCGTCGCGATGAACGCCCATCCCCGATACGCCCTGATCGGTATCCAAATTCCCTCCGATTTCACCGCCGATCAGATGGAGGCGCTGGCAAGAGGATTCAACGAAGCCGCCGGGGAGTACGGCTTCTCGATCATCGGAGGCGATACGGTCGCGGGAGATCGCCTCGATATCTCCGTCACGCTCGTCTCGCACACCGACCTGCCCCTGCGACGCAGCGGCATCGTCGAGGGGGATCTGCTCGCCTATACCGGCCATCCCGGCAGCGTCGGGCGCGACCTCGCCAGACTGATGGCAGGAGAGACGATCGCTCCGGACTCCCGATTCATCCGGCCGATACTGCGCGACCGCTTTCTCTACGAAGCGGCACCCCTGCTGCATGCGGGGCTCGATATCTCCGACGGGCTGAGCAAGGATCTCTCCAGACTCTCGCGTATCAATCATGTCGGATTCCGCTTTCATGCACCGCTTCCCCGGGAGATGCTCTGCAGCGGCGAAGAGTACGAGATGCTCTTCGCCTTCGCCCCGGAGCATCACGACACACTCATGCAGATCGCTGCCAGACACCGCACACCCGTCACCGTATTCGCGACCGCGACCGCCGGCCGCTATGAGACGGAGTGCCCCGAAAACCATTTCAGAGGATAACTATGGATCGCCTTTTCTATCTCAACCACACCCCACTGCATACGCACTTCACTAAAAACAGCAAAGATTTCGTCGTCACCGAAGTCCCGCTCTACCCCTTCAGCGGAGAGGGGGAGCATCTGATTCTCAAAGTACGCAAAAAGGATCTCACCACCTGGTCGATGCTGCAGATCTTCAGCGAGCAGTGCGGCGCGAAAGTGCGCGAATTCGGCTACGCCGGCCTCAAAGACAAAGACGGCATGACGATCCAGCATATCTCTATCCTCAAAAAGTATGCGCCCGCGTTCGAAAACTTCACACATGAGAAGATCAAAATCCTCGAGACGACATGGCACGACAACAAGATCAAGACCGGCCACCTCAAAGGCAACCGCTTCTTCATCCGCCTCAAGAAGGTCAATCCCACCGAAGCGCAGATCCTGCAAAATATCCTCAAGGTGATGGACAAAGAGGGCTTCCCCAACTACTTCGGCTATCAGCGGTTCGGGCGGGAGGGGAACAACTTCGAGCGGGGCAGAGAGATACTCGAAGGGAAAATCAGAGAGCGCAACAAGAAGATGCGCAACTTCTTCATCTCCGCCTACCAGAGCCACCTCTTCAACCTCTGGCTCTCCAAGCGGGTCGAGATCAGCAAACTCTTCGATTCGTTCGACGAAAAAGAGCTCTTCGATCTCTTCAACTTTCCCGCGGAGACGATCCGGCAGATCAGAGAAGAGCCCGCCTTTTTCAAGATACTGCCGGGTGAGCTGATGCACCACTATCCGCACGGGAGGGTCTTTCTGTGTGAAGATCTGCAGCAGGAGAGCACGCGCTTCGCCGAGCGCCGGATCACCCCGACCGGGCTGCTACCGGGTAAAAAAGCGGTCCACGCCACCGGTCTGGCGGGCAACTACGAAAAGGATATCACCAAAGCATGCGAAGATTTCTGCGACAAGATGCAGGGTACCCGCAGATTCGCGTGGATCTGGGCGGAGGATATCGAATCGACCTACAAAGAGGATCAGGCATGGTTCGAACTCGCCTTCACCCTGCCCAAAGGCGCCTATGCGACTGTCTTCCTCGAAGAGCTGACGCACCAGCGGGCGTTCTAAAACCCTGCAGCATCCACGATACCGCTGCGGCATCCGCCTCTGGCTGCGGGGGCTTTTTTCATCAGCTCTGCCAGTGAGACGCCCGGCTCGATCTTCCCTTTCAGATTGATCCAGAGCTCGGTGACGAGTCCTCTGTTGCAGAGCATCTTCACCTTTCTGCCGCTTCCTCTGCCAAATGCACGGTCGAATGCGAAACGCACCTGCTCGATCGTCACCTTTTTCCCGATGTTGCGTGCGAAGAGATCGCGTACCGGCGAGTCGTTGATCTCATGAATCAATCCGATCGCATCGCGAAAATAGCCTTCGGGCGATTTGCCGTAGCATGTGCCGTGCTTTTTCCACTCATGCCTGTGCAATCCACTTTTGGCTGCGGGCATCACATGCAGCAGCTCCTGATAGAGCGCTTTGGGGAGATAGACTTTTTTGGGCCCTCTGCAGTTGACACGGCTTCTGGGCTGCGGCCAGAGCCCATGCAGCGTAAAGTGCGAGGCGGTGAAGTGCGAGGGTTTGACATTGCGGCACTCTCTGCGATTGCGGTGCGTCTGACAGAAGGCGTTTTGCCAGCTGATCGCCAGCAGATTGTTCGTCGAGACGCCCTTGACGACGGCGTTGTCATGCCTGTGATGCTTGCCACCGTACTGATAACCGATCAGTGCCGAGGCGAGCAGCAAGAGAAGTGAGAGAAGGGATAGTTTTCGTTTCATAGTTTCGCTCCTGAAAAAGTCCATTGTAGCATGAAGGTTTTTAGGAGTGATTAAAG
>CAYLLC010000013.1:19299-31058 GCA_964384355.1 uncultured Sulfurospirillum sp.
GTTTCGCTCCTGAAAAAGTCCATTGTAGCATGAAGGTTTTTAGGAGTGATTAAAGGGAGGGAATCGGAGCAAAGCCCCGCTTCGGACCGCTGCCCGCTTGGGGCTGCTCGGCGCAGGGCCCGCGCGGCGCTTTTTAATCTGTTTCGAAGAGTGCCGTTCTACCCTTTATACGCTTCGATCGCTTTTTGCAGCATCTTCTGCGCCGCTTCTTTGTTCTGAAAATCTTTCACTTTGACCCATTTGTTGGGTTCGAGCATCTTGTAGGTCTCGAAAAAGTTCTTGATCTTGTCGAGTGTCGCTTTGGGGAGGTCGTCGAGGCTCTCTACCCCTTCGTAGGTGGGGTCGATTTTGGTCACCGGTACCGCGACCAGTTTCTCGTCCATACCCGCTTCATCCTCCATCACCAGCACACCGATGAGACGGCATGCGATCACGCTGCCCGCCTGAAAGGCGTTTTCGTTGAGTACGAGGATATCTGCCGGATCGCCGTCATCCGCGAGGGTATTGGGTACGAAGCCGTAGTTCGCCGGATAGTACATCGCCGAGTAGAGGATACGATCCACGACGACCGCGCCGCTCTCTTTGTCCACTTCGTACTTGATATTGGAGCCGAACGGGATCTCGATCAGCGCGTTGACTTTGTCCGGATTGGAGCCGGGTTTGATTTTGGTAATGTCCATCTATATCTCCTGAAATTTTAGGCCTATTTTATGCAACTCTTCCTTAAAAAAGGTGCACCATTTGCGCACTTTCGCCTCATCTATATCGGCCAGATAGATCTCGGCTGTACGCTTCTCGCCTGCGAATGCGGGCAGGCATGAGAGCTCCAGATCGGCAGGGAGCTGCTCCATGATGTCGATCAGCAGCGCTTCACTCCCCTCGACGACGAAATTGCAGCTGTGTTTTCGCACATTTTGCGGGTAGAAACGATCCAGAATCCCCTCCACCATCGGGTGCGCCATCTCGGGAAATCCCGGCAGGAAAAAGAAGCGATCCTCCAGCTGAAAGCCGGGCATTTTGTTGACGGGATTGTCGATGAGTGCGGCGCCTTCGGGCAGATCGGCCATCTTGATCGGATGGGGATGCGCGCGCTCTCCCAGACGCTCGAGGATGATCTTTTCGGCCTCTTTGTGCCGGATCAGGCCCTTCTGCGTCAACGCCTTTGCCGCTACGGCCCGCGTGAAATCGTCCGGCGTCGACCCGATCCCGCCGAAAGAGAACATCACCGCATGCGGATCCGCGGCCACGAGTCTGTAGATACGCTCCAGCAGCGGCGGATCATCCTTGATGACGAAACTGGCCTTGTGCTCCCACCCGCGCCCGAGCAGTGCACGGTTGACAAACGCAAAATGGCTGTCGTGTCGTCTGCCGTTGAGCAGCTCCGTCCCGATGATCACACTGTAAAAGAGGGGATTTTCTACCATATCTGTCTCGCTTTTGATCCGATTACAAGACAATTACGGGGAAATCGTAAAGTTTTCTTCCCGTTTGTCCGATATGTCATTATATCCTATAAATACAAAGGAACGGCATGTGGAAATATATTCTCATTATCGCTTTTTTACTTTTTGCCATCCGTGAAATCAACCTGATGAACGAAAGCCTCTATATCGCCCCCGACACCCACAAAGTGATCGCACAAGACAAAACGGTCATCGGCAAAGTGGTCCAGATCGTGGAGAAGAAGATCGAAAAAAGCGAAGAGCGTCGCAACACGGAGCACGCACCGGCAAACAAGAGCATCTCCCGCACCGGCACGCCGCATGCGCCAAAAGCCGCAAAAGAGGCGAAAGAGAAGCTCCCCAACCTCTCCGCAATCGAGAGAGAGGCCAATGCCTCAAAAAATCTGCAAGCGCTCGAGCGCAAACTCCGACTCCGCAAAACTGCAACAAGTGCACCCGAATCAGCCGCCACGGCACCGGCCAAACCAAAACCGACACCCAAACCGCAAACAGAGCCAAAGCATGCTGCAAAACCGATCGTCCAACCGAAACCGACGCCGGCCCGGCCCTACCCCGACCACTTCAAAAGCGCAGAGGAGCGCGTCAGGCAGATTCTCCGGGAGATGCACGCACGGCCGTGATCAGCCTCTGATCTCTCTGGCTTTGTCTACCAGCGCTTTGAAAAGCCTGCGCTGCAGCGCACTCTGGGGCATATACTCCGGATGCCACTGCACCCCCAGCAAAAAGGGATGCCTGCGATGCTCGATCGCCTCGACGATTTTGCTGCGATCTTCGGCCGATACGACCAGCCCTTTCCCCAGCTTCTCCACCGCCTGATGGTGCAGTGCATTGACTTCACAGCGACGCACTTTGAGAATCCGATAGAGCAGCGTGTGGGGCTGGATAAAGATCATTTTGTTGGGCAGCGGCGAATTCTCATGCCCATACGCCAGATCGGAGTCGTAGATATTCTGATTGAGCGTGCCGCCCAGAAAGACATTGATCATCTGCATGCCACGGCAGATTCCCAGCACCGGTACCTTGCGCGGGATGATCCGCTCCAGTATCCGCCACTCCATCCTGTCACGCCGATGGTCGATATGGACGGTGCGCCGATGCCGCTTCTGCCCGTAAAGCGCAGGATCGATGTCCGAACCGCCTCCGATGACGATGCCGTCGAGACTGTCGGGATCGACCGGGTGCGAGGGAGTGATGCGTACCGCCGTCGCCTCGGAGACATAGAGGGCCAGCCGGGTGAAATTCCACGCCAGAAATCCGCCATGATCGGGACCGGTCACCCCGATACGCACCCGCTTCTCAGCCACCGTTTCGCATCCTCTCTATCTGCAGCGCCCAGCTCTCTTCGAAAATCGAAAAGGGATCTTCGAGGTAGGCCAGATATTGCTGTGCGTACCGCTCCAGCAGTGTGCTATCCTCCGCCAGCTTCTCCACCTCGACCCAGCCGTTCCATGCATGGGCGAGGTTGTGCACTTCCCGGTCGATCCGGCAGTCGGGCAGACGGTAGTGAAAGGTAGGGCGCGCGGAAATCCTCGGATCGTCGAGCACCCTGGTCACGCGTGCAGAGTCGATGAATTTGAAAAGCGGCAGCATGTCGAGCGGGCGGTTGCGCGTGGGGTTGAAGATCAGATAGTCGTCGATAAAATGCTCCAGATCGGGGCGGTAATCCTCCTGCAGCACCATCGCGACGTAGGCCTTTTCGAAGGGGCGGATATAGGGGGTGATGCGCCGGAGGATATCGGTCTTGTTGATATAGACGAGCCACTCGTAGAGAATCAGAAAGGCCCTGAAGTAGCGCAACAGCACTTCGACATCGAACGATGGCACTTCGGGATTGATATGGAGCCCGAACGCATAGACGAGCGAAGCATCCGTACCCAGCGCGCCCGCCTGCCGCAGACGCTCCTCCAGTGCATCGAGTACGCCGAGCCTCGAGATGAGAATCGGAGGGGTCGCGATCTCGTAGGGGACGACCGTCTCGGAGAGCGTCGCGATCAGCTCTTCGATCTGTCGGACTATTTTGAGCTCTTCCCCGTCGTCGATCCCGAGCGACGCCAGCTCCTCTTTGAGCAGCTCCTCTTTGAGAAAACGAAAATCGAGCTCCACGCCGAATGTCCCGTGTGCACTCTCTCTGATCTTGTATTTGTAGGGGGTCACCGCTTCGATTTCACCGCCGTAGAGCTCCACCAGAATAGCGGCGATGCGGTCGATCTTCAATCCGCTGAACTCGATCTCGAAGCCGACCTTGCGCTCGTCACCCTGCGCATTGTGCAGCCGCGGGGGCAGCGTATAGCTATCAGGCAGCAAAGAGCAGTTCTCTCACTTTGTCGAAGATGCAGTAATCCTCCTCTTTGCACTTGTCGACCATGATGAATCGGTTGAGCATCTTCATAAACTCCAGCATCTTGATCTGATCGCCCCCGAGCTGCGCTTTGATCACCTGCGCAGCAGATTCGATATCGCTTCGGATATCCGCCTCGTTGGCTGCCGGGAGTTTTTCCGTATCGATTTTGGCATCGTTTTTGAGCAGGGTGCAGAACTGCTGCAGCTCGTCACGCTGCTGCACGCTGTCGAAGTGGAGTATATGGCAGAGTATTCTTGCGGTCGCTTCTTTGAACTTTTCGGGATCTGAGACATCGAAAACGGAATCTTTTTTGCCGATCGAGTCGTACCATTGTTGGACTGTCATGCGATTCTCCTCACTTAAGCTGTGAGAATTATAACATAAATCGGAAGATTGGAGGAATTATGGAGAGGGAGACTCCCCCTCCGCGGATTGTATCGTCAGATTTTGCTCTGTATAAATTTGTCCATCGTATCGACGATCTCTTCGATCGTCCCTTCGCCGTCCACCTTGTGCAGCAGGCCTTTCTCGCTGTAGAACTTCTCGATTTCGGGAAGCGGCTCGAGATAGACCTTCATGCGGTTGTCGAAGACTTCGTTGTTGTCGTCGGCACCGCGTCCGCGTCCGAGCACTCTGTCGCGCGCCGTCTGCTCGCTCACCTCGACTTCGATGACCGCTTCGAGCTTCACATCTTTCTCTTTGGCGAGATATTTGTCCAGCTCCTCCATCTGCTCCACGCTTCTGGGGTATCCGTCGATGATGACGACATCGGTCGGTGCCTTTTTGATCGCGCTGACGATCGTGTCGATGACGATATCGATCGGCACGAGATTGCCGTTGTCGATGTAGGATTTGATCACTTTGCCGCGCTCACTGCCGCTGGCGACCTCCGCACGAAACATATCTCCGGTCGAGTAGTGGGTGATATTGTCATGACGCTCGGCGATCAGCTCCGCATCCGTCGTCTTGCCGCTGCCGGGCGCTCCAATGATTAAAAACAGTTTTTTCATAGATTTTTCTCCTCTTCTTTTCTGGCGGTTACGCTTTGCGCGCTTCTCTGATACGAATATGCAGCTCTTTGAGTTGCTCCGTATCGACAGGGCTGGGGGCCTGCGTCAGCAGACACTGCGCGCTCTGTGTCTTTGGAAATGCGATGACATCCCTGATCGAGCTGTTTTTGGTGATCAGCATGATCAGCCTGTCGAGTCCGAATGCCAGACCCGCATGCGGCGGCGCACCGTACTTGAGCGCTTCGACGAGGAAGCCGAACTTCTCCTGAGCCTCTTCGTCGCTGATACCGAGCAGCTTGAATACCTCCTGCTGAATCTCCGGCTTGTGGATACGCACACTGCCGCCTCCCAGCTCCACGCCGTTGAGGACGATATCGTAGGCGATCGATTCGATCTCTTCGACATACTCCTTGTCGAGATCTCTGGGCATCGTGAAGGGGTGGTGCAGCGCTTTGACGCGCCCCTCCTCCACCTCGAACATCGGGAAGTCGACCACCCAGACAAATTCAAAAACATCTTCGGGGATGATCTCCATCAGCTCCGCCAGATAGATACGGAACCGCCCCATATAGTCCAGTACCAGCTTCTTCTCGCCCGCACCGAAGAAGACGACATCGCCTACCTGCATCTCGGTGACTCTGACGATCTCCTCGAGATCCGCTTCGCTGAAGAATTTGGCCAGAGGGCCTTTGAGTCCCTCCTCTTTCATCTGGAAGTAGCCCAGCCCGCTCGCGCCGAATTTACGCACATAATCCTCGAATCCCTTCATCTGGCGCTTGGAGAAGATATTGTCGCCGTTGGGGACTTTGAGCGCTTTGATGCGGTTGTGGTGCTTGTCGCCGGCGATCGTGGAGAAGATCTCGTTGTCGCATCGCGCAAAGATATCGATCACATCGACCATCGCCAGATCGTATCGCAGATCGGGCTTGTCGCTGCCGTATTTCTCCATCGCCTCATGATAGGTGATACGGTTGAAAGGGGTCGTGATCGTATGCCCGCATGCGGCGAAGACCGCCTTGAGCATCTCTTCGGAGACACGGATCACATCCTCCTGATCCGCGAAACTCATCTCCAGATCGATCTGGGTAAACTCCGGCTGACGGTCGGCACGCAGATCCTCGTCTCTGAAACATTTGGCGATCTGGAAGTAGCGGTCGAACCCGCCCACCATCAGCAGCTGCTTGAAGAGCTGCGGAGACTGCGGCAGCGCGTAGAACTCTCCGCCATGCACACGGCTGGGCACCAGATAGTCTCTCGCACCCTCCGGTGTCGATTTGGTCAGGATCGGCGTCTCCACCTCGAGAAAGCCGTTGGCATCGAGGACATTGCGCGCCGCGATCGTCGCTTTGGAGCGGAGCCGGAAAGTCTCGAACATCTTCTGCTTGCGCAGGTCGAGATAGCGGTACTTGAGACGGGTCTCTTCACCGACATTCTCGTCGTTGATGACAAACGGCAGCGGCGCGCTTCTGTTTTCGATCGTCAGATCATCGACGACGATCTCGATCTTGCCCGTCTTGAGATGGGGATTCTCCAGACCTTCGCCTCTGGCGCGCACCTTGCCTCTGGCGATCAGCACGAATTCGTCGCGTACTTCATTCGCCGTTTTGTGCGCTTCGGGGCTGTCCGCAGGATCGCAGACCAGCTGAATCAGGCCGCTCTTGTCCCGCAGATCGATGAAGATCACGCCGCCATGATCTCTGTAACTGTTCGCCCAACCGCAGAGTGTCACCTCTTCGCCGATATCGTTCTCATCCACTTCCGTACAATAATGGGTTCTCAAACTCTCTTCCTGTATTATATAATTTATATAAGCTTTTTTTAAAAAAGGTATTATATCCAAAATAGCTGTTTTTTTTATAAAATTGGGGACAATAGATACGGCATCTACCCTCCATTATCTTTTTTCGTTATAATAGTTATCGCAAGGAGTTAACTGATGAAAAACATTCTGAAGATAGTCGCACTCGGCATGCTGCTCGCCAGCCTCTCATGGGGTGCATCGCACAACCTCGTCTACAAGGTACAGAATCGCCTGCTCCATCTGGGCTACAATCCCGGTCCGCTCGATGGCCGGATGGGTCCTCAGACCCGAAGAGCGATCCGTGCCTTTCAGCATGCGATCGGCAAAAGATCGCGCGGCCGCATCACCAAAGCCCTGCTCTGGGAGCTGCGCAATGCCGAAAACAGTGCAACCGCCGGATTCTCACAGGAAGCCGAAGAGCTCAACGGCATCAAAAATCCCGACTAACCCCTACGGCAGCACCGAAAAGCATCTTTAACCGCCCCGGTGATATAATCGATTCATCACCATAACACCGGGAGCGATTCATGAAACCAAGCGAAATCTACGAGAAGCTGGGCCTCTTCTATCTGGGGCGCGAAAAAGATATCAAAAGCGGTGAAGAGACCGACGATCTGCTGCTGCTCAAAAACAAAAACCTCACCACCCACGCCGCCATCATCGGTATGACCGGCAGCGGCAAGACCGGTCTGGGTGTAGGGATCATCGAAGAGGCGGTACTCGACGGGATCCCCTCCATCGTCATCGATCCCAAAGGCGATATGGGTGATCTGCTGCTCGCTTTTCCCGACTTCGACCCCAAAAAATTCGAGCCCTGGATCGACGAAGCCGAAGCCCGGCGCAAGGGGATGGATATCCCCGCCTACGCCGAGAAAATCGCCAAAACATGGGAAGAGGGAATCGAGAGCTGGGGCCAGGATCGCGAACGCGTCCGCCGCTACAAAGAGGGCGCGGACTTCACGATCTACACTCCCGGCAGCAGCGCCGGTATCCCACTGAGCGTCCTGAGCAGCTTCGACGCACCCGGCCCCGATATCCTCGACGATCCCGATACCTTCGCCTACATGCTCGGCTCCACCGTCTCCTCGATCCTCGCACTGGTCGGAGAGGATGTCGATCCCCTCACCTCCAGGCCCTATCTGCTGCTGGCGACGATCTTCAAATACTTCTGGAAAAAGGGCATCTCCCTCACCCTCGAAGCACTGATCGGACATATCACCAATCCCCCCTTCGAAAAGGTCGGCGTCCTCCCGCTGAAGAGCTTCTACCCGCAAAACGAACGGCTCAAACTCGCCATGCTGCTCAACAATGTCCTCGCCAGCCCCACTTTCGAGAGCTGGATAAAGGGTGCGCCGCTCGACATCGGGAAGCTCCTCTACACCCCCGACGCCAGACCGCGCGTCGCGATCCTCTCGATCGCCCACCTCAGCGAAAACGAGCGGATGTTTTTCGTCACGCTGCTGCTCAACAAATATATCGCATGGATGCGCACCCTCAGCGGCACGAGCAGTCTGCGCACCCTCCTCTATATGGATGAGATCTACGGATTTTTCCCCGCGACCTCCAACCCGCCCTCCAAAAACCCGATGCTGCTGCTGCTCAAACAGGCGCGCGCCTACGGCATCGGCGTCGTACTCTCGACCCAAAACCCCGTCGATCTCGACTACAAAGGGCTCTCCAATATCGGCTCATGGTTCATCGGGCGGCTCCAGACCAGACAGGATATCGACCGTGTCATCGACGGCCTGATCAAGAGCGGCTCCGAAGCCCTCGACAAGAAGCAGATCACCACCCTCCTCTCCAACATGCCCAAGCGTACCTTCCTGCTCAAGAGCGCCCACCGTGACACTATCGCGCTCTTCGGTACGCGCTGGGTCCTCTGCTACCTCGCCGGCCCCCTCTCCAAGCCGCAGATCCGACGCCTGATGGAGGCGAAAAAAGCGCAGCTCGAAGCCCAAAGCACCGCAGCCCAGCCTCAGCCGGCGATGCAGACGCCCCATACCGCCGCTGCGCATGCGACACCCCCGCCGCTGAGCGAAGCGATCGACCAGTTCTACCTCAACACCTTCACCGAAGCGTGCAGCTACACCCCGTGGCTGCTGGCCAACGCCACGATCCACTTCTACAACGCCAAGCGCGCCATCGACGAAGAGGAGAGCTTCTACTACCGCTACCCGCTCGATGCCGACATGAAGGATATCGACTGGGAGCACGGAGCGCCCAACGAAGATGACTTCGACCTCTACGACATCGCTCCCGTCGATGCATGCGGCTACGAACCGCTGCCCGACTTCGTCACCGAGCTCAAAAGCGCCAAGCCGCTGGCCAAATCCTTTTCCGACTGGCTCTACCGCAACAACCGCATCACCCTCTACCGCGCACCGGCACTGCGACTCGAATCGGAGCCGGATGAGAGCGAAGAGGCGTTTCGCATCCGCGTAGCCGACACCCTCCGGGAGCGCAAGGAGGAGGAGATCGAGCGCCTCAAAACCAAATACGCCAAAAAGCGCGACACGCTGGAGCGCAGGCTCGCACGCGCACAGGAGAAACTACAGAAAGAGGAGGCCGATGTGAGTGCCAGCACCACCAATACCGTCCTCTCGCTGGGCATGACGATACTCGATGCCTTTCTGGGACGCAGCGCGATCAAACGCAGCACCGCCTCCCGCGCCGGTACCGCACTGCGCAGTGCGGGGCGCACCTACCGTGAGCAGAGCGATGTCGAGCGCGCCAAAGCACGCGTCGACGAAATCCTCGAAGCGCTCGACGATCTCGAAGCCTCGCTGCAGGATGAGATCGAAAAGATCAGCGAAAAGTACGCGATCGAAAACTACGAGATCGAGCCCTTCTATATCAAGCCGCGGCGCAGCGATATCCACGATGTCGAGATCGCGATACTGTGGGAGAGCCACCAGTGAAAAGAGACCTCTTCGCCCACAAATCGAAATCATGGGATATGAACTCCAGACGCGTCAAAAACGCCGAAGCGATCGCAGCCGCCATCGTCGAGAGCCTCCCTCTCTCAGAGCAGATGCACCTGCTCGATCTGGGCGCGGGGACGGGGCTGCTCAGCTTCTTTCTCGCACAAAAAGTCGGAAAGATCACCGCGCTCGACAACTCCCCCTCCATGCTCGAAGTCTTTGCCCGGAAGCGGGATGAATTCGCATGCGAGACCGATCAGATCGAAGGAGACATCATGCAGCTCGATCTGCCGCAGCGCTTCGACGGCATCGTCTCGAGCATGACGATCCACCATATCGAGGATATCCCCGCCCTGCTGCGCAGACTGCATGCGATGCTCAAGCCGGGCGGCTTCATCGCACTGGCAGATCTGGTACAGGAGGACGGCAGCTTTCACAGCGACAACACCGGCGTCTATCACTACGGCTTCGACACCGACCGGCTCAGAGCGGAGGCAGAAGCGGCGGGATTCGCGGATGTAGCGATCCGACACGCATCGACCATCCGCAAACCGCACCGCGATTTTGAGATATTTCTGCTGACGGGAATTTGGAGGGATTAGATCTGCAGATGCTCGGGATTGTAATTGGGCGCGACATGGACATAGCGTTCACGCATCATCGGTGAAGAGAGGATAAAAGAGGCGGTCGCCGCACTGCATGCCATCGGAATATCCCACACTACCGCCGTACGCAGCAGCGCCTTGACATCGGGGTCGTGCGGCTGTGCCTCCAGAGGATCCCAGAAAAAGATCAGAATATCGACCTTTTTTTCGACGATTTTGGCGCCTATCTGAAGATCCCCGCCGAGTGGACCGCTCTCATACTTTTTGATTTTGATATTGAGGCCCTGTTCGAGCATACGACCGGTCGAAGCGGTCGAGTAGAGCTTGTGCTCGAAGAGCTGCTGTCTATGCTCCTGCGCCCATGTGAGGAGCTCCTCTTTCTTATTGTTGTGTGCGATGAGCGCAATCCGTTTTCTATGTTTGACTATCGTTTTACTTCTTTTCATACTACCTCTGACCAGGAGATTTGGAGAGGCAGTATATATTAAAATAATTTAATATTAATATCAATTTATACACTAAATTGTATTTATAATGTCCTGCGTACCTGCTCTATCCAGTAGGGCATGACGCGCTGTTCTGCGGCCAGCGTCGTATGGGGGCCGTGCCCGGGATAGATCGTATAGTCCTCTCTGATCTGCTGCGCCTTTTCGAGGCTTTTGAGCATGTCGGCGCCGCTGGATGCGGGGAAGTCCCACCGTCCGATCGACTGGCGAAAGAGAAAATCGCCGCTGAACCAGTTGTCGCCGATCTCGATCACCGAGCAGCCCGGCGTATGCCCCGGAAAGTGGCGATAACGCACCCCGATACCTCCGATATCCAGCGTAGCATCTCCCTCCACGGCATAGTCGGCATGGCTGGGCGGTGTCCCCTGCCCCAGCGGATCGCTCTCGAGCATGAAGAGATCCCCTTTGGGTGCGTAGATCGGGATATGGAGCTTCTCTTTGAGCTCGGCATTGGACCAGACATGGTCGAAGTGCCCGTGGGTATTGAGAATCGCGACGGGATTTTTGACATTGCGCAGGACCCATTCGGTCGCACCGACACCCGGATCGATGATCAGATCCTTCCCATCGATCGTGACGATATAGCAGTTGGTCTGATAGGGGCCCATCGGCTGCACCTGTATCTGCATGCGAATCCTTTCTTTTTGATCTATTTTAGCATAAGATTCTATATCCTGCATGCTGTCGATTCTGCTATAGCGCGGGCCCTCTTCGGTGAGTATACTGCGGTAGAGGTGGATCTGGGGAGCGATCATGCCGACGTTACGCCCCCTGTAGGATGAGAGGATTTCGCGAAATCGCTTCCTCTCGGAGATCGCCTTGATACGGCAGAGCGTCACATGCGGATGAAACCGCGCCATCTCCCACCCCGCCGCTTCGAAATCGGCAGCTTTGCGGCGCAGCAGCGAATCCGAAGCAGCGGCATAGAGCAGCCTCGGCGGCCGACCGAAGCTACCCAACCCGCGAAGCGCCACCGCATGCGCAAGCGGCGCGATCCCTGCCAGACGCGCCAGTATCCCCGCCACCTCCGACGCCGCTACCTCCCCCAGAAAGTGCCATGTCAGATGGAGATTCTCCTCCTCCACCCACTTGCCCCGCACCACATCGGCGAA
>CAYLLC010000014.1:0-8747 GCA_964384355.1 uncultured Sulfurospirillum sp.
ATGTATAACTTCGACACTCCCATCTCCCGCGAGGGTACCCATACCGAAAAGTACGATGCGCGGCTGAAAAAGTTCGGCCGTGCGGATGTGATGCCGCTGTGGGTGGCGGATATGGATCTGCCCACTTCGCCCCAGATACAGCATGCGCTGCAGGAGCGGATCGCGCATCCGATATATGGCTATACACACTATCATGCGGGCTATTTCGATGCGATACGCGGCTGGATGGCGAAGCAGCATGCGTGGGCGGTAGAGCGGGAGTGGATCGCTCCGATCAATGCGATCGTCACCGGGCTCAATCTGGCGGTAGAGGTGCTGAGCGAGCGGGGGGAGGGGGTGCTGATACAGCCTCCGATCTATCCGCCTTTCTACGGTGCGGTTCGGAAGCAGAAGCGGCGTCTTCTGGAGAATGTGCTGCAGTTGCGCGACGGGCGGTACGAGATCGATTTCGACGATTTCGAAGCCAAGGCGAGGGAGGCGAAGCTCTTTCTCTTCTGCTCGCCGCACAATCCTACGGGGCGCGTCTGGGAGCGGTGGGAGCTGGAGCGGATGGCGCAGATCTGCCGCGCGCATGGGGTGACGATCCTATCCGATGAGGTGCATGCCGACCTGACGCAAGCAAGCCATCGGCATATCCCGATCGCGTCGCTGCCCGATGCCGCAGATATCACGATCACGCTCAACGCTCCCTCCAAGACATTCAACATCGCGGGTATCGTCACGGCGTATGCGATCGTGCCAAACAGCTCGCTCAGACGGCGCTATCATGAGATCTTTCGCCGGTACAGTCTCGATGCCCCTTCGCTGATCTCGCAGACGGCGACGATCGCGGCCTATACCCGCAGCGAGGCATGGCTGGCGGCGCTCAAGGGGTATCTGGCGGACAATCTCGCCTATCTCTACGAGCGTTTTGCGGCGATGCCGAAGATCGTACCGATCCGGATGGAGGCGACTTTCCTGCTCTGGCTCGATTGCCGCGGGATGGGGATGGACGATGCGGCGCTGCAGCGATGGTTCGCTGACGAGGCGGGTCTGGGGCTCAATCCCGGGAGTTCGTTCGGCAGAGGCGGGGAGGGGTTCATGCGGCTCAATTTCGCGCTGCCCAGAGCGCAGCTGGAAGCGGCGATGCGGCAGCTCACGACAGCCTACAGACGCTTCGAGGGTATAAATAATTGACTTTAAACAAGAACTTGTTAAGATTATACATCTTTTTCCTGGAAGCTACGGATGCATAAAAAACTATCTCTTATCGGATTGTCACTCCTGAGCGCGTTGCAGCTGCATGCGATCGACAACCTCATGACGACCCTCAAATACGGCCCGACCGATCTGGCCGGTACACTCAGCTTCAACAAGCACACTTTCGGGATCGATTTCACCGTCGATACGGCGGACAATCTCAAGCCGAAATTCGATCTGGGATATCTGCTGGTAGACGAGGGGAGCGGCGGTGTCGATTATACGCTGCAGTTCGCTGCCGACCTGCTCTATGAGAGCAGCGAGATCTACTACGGCAGGCTCCTGCCCTATGCCTACGGCGGTATCGGATATGAGTATGTCCATCATGAGAGGGCCGGCTTCGAGAGCGCTCCCTATCTGCAGATCGCCGGCGGTGTCGAGATGCCGATGTTCGGCTCCGAAAACGACGACTTCAAGCTGATCGCCGAAGCGCGCTGGATGCAGATGGTCGGATCGGGCGGCGGTCAGGAGAGCGAAGCGACGATCTTCGTGGGGGTGCGTATCGCGACCGGTGCGATAGGATTTCAGCGGGAGGAGGCGTACATTCCCGAAGAGCAGCAGCGCTATGCCGAGCTGGAGGCGGATGAAAAGCCCAGATACGCGCCCGAGCTGACGCAGGAGCATGTGGTCTTCTCCGATGCGGACGGAGACGGCGTACCTGACAAAGACGACCAGTGCCCCCATACGATCGAGGGTGCCGTGGTCGATCAGTTTGGCTGTGCGGATGGTCAGCGCGGGGCCGTCTGGCACAAGCCGCAGCATACACCGGTGCAGCAGGTCCGTACCCCCAAGCGCACCCATCCTGTCTTTCGGCCGCTGCCCAGACAGCGCAAGGTGATGACGGCGCTCTTCGAGAGTGATTCGACGAGGATCAGCAAATCGGGCAGAGAGAAGCTCCGTCATCTGGTCGAGCAGCTCAATCGGGAGGGGTATCGCTATATCACGGTCGAAGGGTATACCGACAACTCCGGTACTTTCGCACAGAATATGGCGCTGTCGAAAAAGCGCGCCCGGAAGGTGCGTGATCTGATGGTGCAGTACGGGATCGATCCCGAAAAGATCACCGCCGTGGGCAAAGGCGCGCTCAATCCGATCGCGGACAACGATGTGCCGGAGGGGAGAGCGCTCAACCGACGTATCGAACTGGTATTCGAATAGCGATCAGTTGCCCAGACTCAGATCGCGTCGGGCGTTTGAGATGGCGAGGATAAATCCCACGACCACATCGAGTGCCTGCGCTTCGAGCAGCAGGACATAGGCGAGATCGGGATATACGCCCGTCTTGTAGTACTGCTGAATCGCATAAAACATCAACCCCACGAAAAAGATAAACGACATAAAGAAATCGATCCACGATCCGGAGCCTTTGGGGGCGAGAATGGTCGCTTTGACCAGCTCCCATGAGAGGGTGAAGAGCAGCAGTGCGCCGATGAGAAAGAGAAAGGTATACTGGGTGTTTTTGCCAAATTCGAGCAGAATCGGATCGAGCAGCCCCTTCTTCTTGAACAGAATCAGCACAAGTGCCAGAATATTGAGGGGGATCAGGTCGAGTAGCAGTTTCACTGTCGGTTCTCCGTCTTGGTATGAAATTGGGTAAATTTTATCATAAATATTTAAAAGTATTTAAGATCAACAGGAAGATGAGTCACTTTATTTAACTTTTGTGATGCTTATGCCGCACTACGGCTAACTATTAACTTTAAAATAAGATTAAAATTGTATAATTTTAGCCTATTAATCAATAGAAACAGAACAATATCACAGCAAACAGGAGTAAACATGGCAAAATATGTAGAACTGACCAATGACAATTTCAAAGATACAATCGCAAAAGGTGTAACACTGGTAGATTTCTGGGCACCATGGTGCGGGCCTTGTCGTATGATCGCGCCGGTCATCGAAGAGCTTGCGGAGGATTTCGACGGCAAAGCGACGATCGCCAAAGTCAACACGGACGAAGAGCAGGATATCGCGATTCAGTACGGTATCCGATCTATCCCTACGCTGCTCTTCTTCAAAGACGGTGAGCTGGTAGACCAGATGGTAGGCGCTGCGGGCAAGCAGGTGCTCGCCGACAAACTCGACTCACTGCTCTCGTAAGCGGGTCGTATCACGATAGGAATACGCAGATAAATATGTACGATATCTTATCGGCGTATCGCCGCGGTCACTGCTGCCGATGAGTCTCGGAGGAGGCGCACCGCGGCGCCGGGGGAGAGGCTTCTCCCTCACTTATGTTTTCGCTTCTTTTTTCGGCGCGTTGATGGTCGCTGGCGCATTCGCATACTACAACTACAAATTTTCCCAATACAAATTTTTCGATTTCCGGGCGCATACATTCTATACACAGCGGGATATCTTCGTGCCGACATCCGAGAAGTACACCGTGCTGGTCTACAGCTCCAACATGCAAAACCGTAAAGATATTTCCCGCAAACTCAAAAAAACGAACCCCATTCTGGCGATCGATCTCTATCAAAAGAGATTTAAAGGTGAAGATAGTATGATTGCGATAACCAGCGGTATGAACACGCTTTTGCCGTTTATACAGCGCTTCAATATCTATGAGATTCCCTGCGCTTTCGAGATCAAGCGCTTCAAGGGGAGCAGATACAAGCAGAACAGCGCCGTCGAGGTGCTGCAGTAACAGTCACGAATAGTGTGAGAGAGGGAGAGAAAGATGCTTGATTTAGCGATTATAGGCGGCGGTCCCGCGGGATTGACGGCGGGGCTCTATGCCACCAGAGGCGGCCTCAAGAATGTCGTCATGTATGAAAAGGGTCTGCCCGGCGGACAGATCACGCAGAGCAGCGAGATCGAGAACTATCCCGGTATCAAAGAGATCGTCACGGGGCTGGAGCTGATGGAGCCGTGGCCCGAGCAGTGCATGCGCTTCGGACTCAAACATGAGATGGCGGAGGTGACGCGTGTGAGCAAGACCGCATCGGGTGAATTCAAGATCGCACTCGCCGGCGGGGCAGAGGCGTATGCCGCCAATGTCATCGTCTGCACCGGCAGCACGCCCAAGCGTGCGGGATTCAAAGGCGAGGATGCATTTTTCGGACGCGGGGTCAGCACATGTGCGACATGCGACGGGTTCTTTTACAAAGACAAAGAGGTCGCGGTGCTCGGCGGCGGCGATACGGCGCTGGAGGAGGCGCTCTATCTGGCCAATATCTGCTCCAAAGTCTATCTGATCCACCGCAGGGACGCCTTCAGAGCGGCACCGAGCACGATCGAGAAGGTACGCAACAATCCCAGAATCGAGCTGGTGCTCAACAGCACGGTCAAAGAGGTCTACGGCGATGCGAGCGGCGTCAACGGTGTCCTCGTCGAAGACAGAGATGGCAACGAGATCGATCTGAAGGTGCCCGGTATCTTCGTCTTTGTCGGTATGAATGTCAACAACGAAGTCCTCAAGCAGGAAGACGGTACCTTTCTCTGCGATGTCAACGAGTGGGGCGAGGTGATCGTCGATCTGAGCATGCGCACATCGGTGGAGGGGTTGTTCGCGGCGGGAGATATCCGCATCGAAGCACCCAAACAGGTCGTCTGCGCAGCCGGAGACGGTGCTACCGCGGCGCTGCAGGTCGTCGCCAGATCACACTGATCGCACACCTGTACGGCGCGCGCCTCTGCCAACCAACTATCAAAACCATATCTTAAACAAGGGAAAACGAAACAGATGATAAATGTAGGGATTCATGGATCGACCGGAAGGGTCGGCGAACTGCTTATCAAAAATCTCAAAGGGGATGAGATCGCCAGAGCGGCGACGCTGCATGCGATCGAGGCGTTCAATATTCCGGTAGAAAAAGATGTGCTGGTGACCAACAACACCAAAACACTGCTCGAAAACAGTGATGTCGTGATCGACTTCACGCTTCCAGACGGTACGGAGAAGCTGCTGGAGACGGCGATCGGAGGCTACCCCACACCGCTGGTCATCGGTACGACGGGGCTGAACAAGCATCAGCTCAATCTGATGGAAGAGGCGGCGCAGTACATGCCGATCCTCTACGCGACCAACATGTCGCTGGGTGTGGCAATACTCAACAAGCTGGCTTTCCTGGCGAGTGAAGCGCTGAGCGATTTCGATGCGGAGATCGTCGAGATGCACCACCGCCATAAAAAGGACGCCCCCAGCGGCACCGCACTGACGCTGGCGGAGCATGTCGCAGCGGCACGCGGGCTGGAACTGGACAAAGTCCGCGTCAGCGGCAGAGACGGCAATATCGGCGAACGCACCAAAGACGAGATCGCCGTCATGGCGCTGCGCGGCGGGGATATCGTGGGCCGGCATACGGTCGGATTCTACAACGACGGGGAGTTCATCGAGCTCAACCACACCGCGACCAGTCGCGACACCTTCGCCAAAGGGGCGATCAAAGCGGCCAAATGGCTGGTCAAGCAGCCCAACGGGCTCTACAAAATCACAGACTGTTTAGGGATATAGGGGAAAATATATGTGTGCAGTAGTCGGAGTCTTCAATGTCAAAAACGCTTCCAAAGTAGCCTACTATGCGCTCTTTGCCATGCAGCATCGCGGGCAGGAGGCCTCGGGTATCAGCTCGAGTGACGGCAAGCATATCTATACCAGAAAAAGGCGCGGTCTGGTGACCGATGTCTTTTCGGACGAGGATACTTTCGAATATCTCAAAGGCTCCAAAGCGATCGGACACAACCGCTACTCCACCGCGGGCAGCGACTCCATCGCCGATGCGCAGCCGATCGCGGCCAAATATCTGCTCGGAGAGATCGCCATCGCGCACAACGGCAACCTCGTCAACAAGATGGAGGTACGGGAGAAGCTGATCGAAGAGGGGGCGATTTTTCAATCCTACATGGATACGGAGAATATCATCCATCTGATCGCCCGCAGCCGCAAGGACAACCTGCAGGACAGAATCGTCGAAGCGCTCGATCAGATCAAGGGTGCGTACTGTCTGGTGATCCAGAGCCGTACCAAGATGTTTGCCATCCGTGACCGCTACGGCGTCAGACCGATGGCGCTCGGGGAGTTTGAAAACGGCGGCTATATCGTCGCCAGCGAGACATGCGCGTTCGATCTGGTGGGTGCGAAGTTCGTCCGGGAAGTGAACCCCGGAGAGATGCTGGTCTTTGAAAAGGGCAAAGCGCCGCAATCGATCCAGCTCTACGAGCCGGAGCCGAGACCCTGCGCATTCGAGTATATCTACTTCGCCAGACCCGACAGCGTGATCGATGGCAAAAATGTCTACGAAAAGCGGGTAGAGATGGGGCGCAGGCTGGCGCGTGAAAATCCCGTCGATGCGGATATCGTCCTGCCGGTGCCCGACAGCGGCGTCGCGGCGGCGCTGGGCTATGCCGAGGAGAGCGGGATCCGCTTCGAGAATGCGATCGTGCGAAACCACTATGTCGGGCGGACTTTCATCGAGCCGATTCAGGAGATGCGTGATCTCAAGGTACGCCTCAAGCTCTCCCCGATCAAATCGGTCATCGAGGGCAAGCGGGTCGTGATCATCGACGATTCGCTGGTGCGCGGTACGACTTCGAAGCAGATCGTCAAGATGCTCAAAGATGCAGGCGCCAGGGAGGTGCACTTCAAGCTCGCATCGCCGCAGATCAAACACCCCTGCAAATACGGTATCGATACGCCGAGCTACGAAGAGCTGATCTCCGCCAACATGAGCGACGAAGAGATTCGTCAGTATATCGGTGCGGACAGCCTCTCGTTCCTCTCGCTGGATGGATTGCTCGATAGCCTGGGAAGGGAGACGAAATATTCACTCGTGAGCTTTGACGGTCAATATTTCATACAGTAGTGCATGAGAGAGATTCTGACGGCAGGGCGGTATTTCCGTCGTAAATTCGGTTGCAATGTCTACAAGACGCCGATCTCGATTCTGGGATTTACCTGTCCCAATATCGACGGGAAGGTCGCCAAAGGGGGCTGTACCTTCTGCGAAAACGAATCGTTCAGCCCCAATCTGGCGCAGAAATCCTCCAAAAAGTTCTATCTCAGTCCCGAATCGGTCGAAAACCCGCTGCTCGAGCGCCAACTCGATCAGGTGCGCAGTCAGTACCGATTCACCAAAAACCGCCTCGCCAAAAAGTTCGGTGCGAAGAAATTCATCGCCTATTTTCAATCCTTCACCAATACCTACGCCCCCCTCGATACGCTCAAAGCGCTCTATGAAGAGGCGCTGGCGCAGGAGGATTGTGTAGGGCTGAGCATCGGTACCCGCACCGACAGTGTGACGGATGAGGTGCTGGCGTATCTCGCGGAGCTCTCCCGAGAGCATGAGATCTGGGTCGAGTACGGGATACAGAGCGTCTACGACGAGACACTCGAAGCGATCAACCGCGGGCACAGCGTGGCGAACATGAAGGAGTGGATCATCCGCTCCAAAGCGTACGGCCTCAATGTCTGCGGGCATCTGATATTCGGGTTGCCGGGCGAGACGCAGGAGATGATGCTCGAGAGTGTGACGGCATCGATCGAGATGGCGGTCGACTCGCTCAAGATCCATCCGATGTATGTCACCAACAATACCGCGCTCGCTGCCGACTATCGCCGGGGGAAATTTGTCCCGATCACCGAAGAAGCCTATATCGACACGCTGATCAAAGCGTTGAAAATGCTGCCCGAAGATGTGATGATCCAGCGCATCACCGCCGGTATCGACGATCCCTCGCTGCTTGCTCCCGAGTGGTGCCGCAACAAACACACCCAGATGAAGCATATCCGCGAAGCCCTCCTCAAAGAGGGAATGGTCTATTGAGATGGCGACCGCTTTTCAGCAGAGTGTCTGGGAAGCGATCGCTATGATCCCCGAAGGCAAAGTCACCACCTACGCCGAGATTGCTCGCTATCTCGGCACTCGTGCCGTGCGTGCCGTAGGCACCGCCGTGGGCAAAAACCCCTACGCTCCCGATGTACCGTGCCACAGAGTCGTACGCAGTGACGGTACGATAGGCAACTACTCGGGAGAGGGCGGCACAGCACGCAAGATCGCCCTGCTGCATGAAGAGGGAGTGGAAGTGGCTGCGGGAAAGATCGTCGGTTTTGAGGCGTTGCGCTATCGGTTTGGGTAAAATAGAGGGCTTTTTATCGTAGTCATAGTTCTATGTATGATATAGATTTTTGTGATGATTTTATGTTATACTTGGTTTATGGACAAACCAGATGTAAAAGAAGAGATAGATCTACTCTCAAAGATAATCGATAGCTTATACAAAAAACTGATTATTTTGCTTGCTATCGATGGCGGTTTCGGTGCTTATGCTATCAAGTTTTTGCAAGATGGGAACTGGATAGGGTACGGATTTGCCTTTGTCTTTATCTTCGTAGCTATCGCCATCTTTTACACCTATATCGATTTAAACGACTTTGTCAAAAAACTTAAAAGGATCTATGATGCATAATATCGCTCCTTTGATCATACCGATCGGTTTTGTAGCGGCCGGTATTATCGCGTATATCGCACATAAGAAAAAATGGAAGATCGCCGATTTTTTTTAGCGTG
>CAYLLC010000014.1:8847-26500 GCA_964384355.1 uncultured Sulfurospirillum sp.
TTTACCTATCTCAACGAGCAGCTGGAGAAGCGGGTGCGTCCGATCGCGGAGGAGTTCGGGAGTGAGGCGGTCTACAAGCTCGATGTGACCAAACCCGAAGAGCTGGAGCAGCTGACGCAGAGCCTGCAGAAGGATTTCGGCAAGATCGATTTTGTCGTCCATTCGGTAGCTTTTGCACCGCGCCGTGCGCTGGAGGGCTCTTTTCTCGATACGGAGCAGGCCGATTTCGCGCTGGCGATGGATACTTCGGTCTACTCGCTGATATCGCTGACAAGAGCATGCATGCCTGTGATGAACGACGGCGGCTCGATTCTGACGCTCTCCTATCTGGGTGGCCCCAAATATGTCCCCCACTACAATGTCATGGGTGTCGCCAAAGCGGCGCTGGAGGCGAGTGTGCGCTATCTGGCGGTCGATCTGGGCGGGCGGGGTATCCGCGTCAATGCCGTGAGTGCCGGCCCGATCAAGACACTGGCTGCCAGCGGCATCGGGGATTTTAAAAATATCCTCAACTGGAACGAGATCAACGCCCCGCTGAAGAAGAATGTCACGATCGAAGAGGTGGGCAACAGCGGCATGTATCTGCTCAGCGATCTCTCCAGCGGTGTCACGGGCGAAGTCCACTATGTCGATGCCGGCTATCATATCATGGGTATGGGTGCGGTCGAAAAGGATGAAAACGGCAGAACCGTGCTCAGCTGGGATCAGCGCAGGAAATAGATGCGCCTCTTTCTGCGAAAACTGCTCTATGTGGTGCTGATGCTCTTCATCATCGCGTCGATCTCGTTCGTCGCGATACATGCGGCACCCAACTCCTTTTTCGCCAGCGGTGAGCTCAATCCCAATATCACCAAAGAGTCGATCGCCCATCTCAAAGCGGTCTATGGCCTCGACAAACCGCTCTATGCGCAGTTCTTCTCCTGGATATGGGCGCTGCTGCATCTCGATTTCGGGATTTCGTTCGCCAGCGGCAAGGCGGTCAGGGAGGAGATCCTCTCACGCATCCCGATCACGCTGACGATCAATCTCATCTCGATGTTTTTCGTCTTCGTCATTTCACTTTATCTGGGTATCCGGGCGGCAATGCGGCAGGATAGCCTCTTCGACAGGATGCTCAAACGCTTCTCGCTCGTCAGCTACGCCGTGCCGTCGTTCTATCTGGCGCTCTTGCTGATCATACTCTTCTCGGTCAAACTGGGATGGTTTCCGATTTCGGGACTGCAGTCGATCGAGCCGAAGGAGGGATTCGCGAAGCTGCTCGACGAAGCATGGCATCTGGTGCTGCCGATCTTCGTGATCGTATTCGGGGGCGTGGGGAGCCTGCTGATGTATGTGCGCAGCCTGACGATCGATATTCTCAAGAGCGACTATATCTTCTTCGCCAAAGCGCGCGGTATCGACGATCGCAGGCTCCTGCGCAGATATATTCTGCCCAATCTCTCACCGCCGATCGTGACGATGCTCGGGCTCTCGCTGCCGGGATTGATCGGGGGAAGTGTCATTCTGGAGTCGATCTTTTCGATCGACGGTATGGGGTTGCTCTTCTATCAGAGTGCGATGAGTCGGGATTATCCGGTAATCATGGGGATTTTGATTATCTCCGCCTTTCTGACGCTGCTGGGCAATATCATCGCGGATCTGGTACTGCTGAGACTCAACCCCCACTTCAAGCGGGGGCAGTAGGCCTCTCTCACTCTTTTTCGGAGGATTTGATCGTGAAGACGACGCGGCGGTTTTTCATGCGGCCGGCTGCGGTTTTGTTGTCTGCGATCGGCTGGGAGGAGCCGTATCCGACATAGCTCAGCAATCCGCTCTCCACACCCTGCGAGACGAGGTAGTCTACGACGCTCTTGGCGCGGTTCTGACTCAGCTTCATGTTGTAGGCTTCGTTGCCTTTGGCGTCGGTATGCCCCTCTACGACATAGTGGTATTCGGGGTGTGCTTTGATGATTTCGGCTACTTTGTCGAGTAGTTTTTGGCTCGATTTGGTCAGCTCCGCGCTGTTGGTTTTGAAGGTGATCTTCGAGAGCCTGAAGGTACTCATGATATTTGAAATGATCATCTTTCTGTTGAGATCGTCGGCCTCTTTTCTGGCTTGATCGAGCTCTTCTTGCAGTTTCTGCGACTCTGTTTTGAGGTTTGAGAGTGCCGCTTCTGCTTCCCCTTTCGCCGATTGCATCTCTTCGAGTCGTTTCTGCAGCTGATCTCGCTCTTCGGTCAGTTTGGTGATCTCCTCTTTGGATGCTGCGTCGCTTTTTCGGAGTGCTTCGATCTTCGCTTCGAGATCCTTTTTGATCTGCTGCGCCTCCTGACGGAGTGTATCGATCTCCTGATGCAGCTTTGCGACCTCCTGCTCTTTGGATGCGCTGAGCGCTTTGGCTGCCGTCAGTGCGGTCGCTGCAGCGGCCAGCTTCTCCTTCAGGCCCGAGGTGCGGGCAGTGACATTCTGCTCGAGACTCTCTACCTTGTGGAGGAGTGCCGATTTCTGTGCTTCGAGTTTGTCGCGTGCGCTTTCGAGTGTCGTGCGGGCTTTGTCTCTCTCTGCAGTCAGCTTCGCGATCTGTGCATGCTGCTGCGTTGTCTCTTGTGTGAGCGCGGCTATCTTCTCTTTCTGCTCCTCTGTCTGACTGCGCAGTGCGGTGATCTGCGCACGCATGTCGGTGAGGTTGGCATCCCGGTCGCGTGCTGCGGCTTTGGCGGACTGGAGTGCCGCTGCCGCCGCAGTCAGCTTCTCATGCATCGCGGATTGCTCCTCCTCTACATGCTGCTGCAGGGTGGCGATCTTCTGTTTCAGCTTCTCTTTCTGCGCTTCGAGTGCCGCTTTGGAAGCTTCGATTCTGGCGCGGAGATCGTCCCTCTCACGGATCGCTTTGTCGAGCTCTTTTTGAAGGTTTTCGATCGTCGATTTTGCTTTTTGGAGCGCAGCCTGCAGGCTCTCTTTCTCATGTGCCATCGCAGCGACTCGCTTGTGCTCGTCACCGCTGAGTGCTTTGGCTGCCGTCAGCGCTGCTACCGTTTGTGCCAGCTTCTCCTTCAGCCCGCTTCGGGCCTCTTCCTCATGCTTTTTCAGTGCCTGCAGTTTGGTCTGCAGCTGTGACTGCGCCAGCAGGCTCTTTTTGAGTTTGGATTGTGTGTCGAGGAGCTCTGCGGTCTGTTGCTCCAGCTGCGCCTCTTGGTGGGAGAGCTTTCGGCGGTGTTGCTGCAGCTCCTCTTTGAGTGCGCGGATTCGCTCTGCAGATTGTGTTTTGGTCCTCTCCAGCTCTGCTTGGAGCCTGTCGATACGCGATTTTAGGGCTGCCTTCTCCTTTTCGGATTGTGCAGCGGAGTGTTCAGGTGCAGCTTGGGGCAGTGTCGCATGCGTCTCGGCTTCGACCGGTTGTTTTGTTTCGTGCTGCGCTACTGTCGGCGCCTCGCTGCGTGCTGCATCTTCGTGCTTGAGATAGAGTGTCCTGGGATTGACCGCGCCTTCATCCGTATGGGTGACATTTTGCGGGCCGTTATCGCTTTTGTAGATATATTCTGTTTGATGTTTCTGCTCATCTTTGTCGCTGCATCCTGTCAAAACAGGTGCGATCAGTGCGAGCGCGATCAGGGATCTGGAGCCGATTCTGTGCATGCTGTACCTCCGGTAATGATATTATGAAATATTATAACTCTTTTGGAATGAAAAGAGCATAATCCGAAGATATTAATAATCTGTCGTAAGTGAAAAGTATGGTGAGAAGGTGGGCGCCGGAGCACCCAGGGATTATTCTCCGAAGAGCGCTTTGAGTGCGTCGGGGTTGCTCTGCGCCGTGCCGCCGGTCGTGGTTTCGCCGCTGCCGCCGCCTCCGAGCTCCTGCAGTTCGATCTCGAATCCCGTCAGCATCGATGCGAGGCGGATATTGATGCCGCTTTTGCCGATCGCTTTGGACTTCTGGTCGGTGGGAAGGGTGACGATCGCCTTCTCTCCCTCGATTCTCACCGCCGAGATGATGGCTGGCGACATCGCACGGGCGATGAATTTTTCGGGGATGGAGCTGTACTCGATACAGTCGATGTTTTCACCATGCAGCTCCTGGCTGACGGCATTGATTCTGACCCCTTTGGTACCGACCGTCGCACCGACCGGATCGACATTCGGCGTGACGGCGGAGAGGGCGATCTTGGCGCGCTCTCCGGGGATTCTCGCCGCTGCATGAATCACGACGAGCTCATCCTTGATCTCGGGGACCTGCAGCTCGAGCAGCTTCTCGAGAAACTTCGGCGTCGTTCGGGAGACTTCGATCTGCATGCCGAGCTTCTTGTCGATATAGACGCGTCGGATGACCGCTTTTACGGTGTCGCCCGGCTTGAATTTCTCCCCTTTGATACGACTCTTCATCGGCAGAATCGCCTGCACTTCGCGATACTCGAGGTAGGTGTTCTGCTCACTGTCGACGCGCGTGACGGGTGCGGAGATCATCTCTCCGATCTTCTCTTTGTACTTTTCGAAGATATTCTGCTCGAGCAGCCGCTGGATATGAAACTCCAGCTCGCGGTAGAGGATCGCCGCTGCGGTTCTGCCCATATTGTCCAGACTCAGCTGGTAGGTGATTTCGTCGCCGACTTCGACCTCGGCATCGGCCTCTCTGGCTTCGGAGAGGGCGATATACTTCTCTCCCTCTTCGCCGTTTTCCGCGAGCCGTTCGTCATCGTCCCCGACCACGAGGACCTTCTGGAAGAGGTTGAGCTCTTTGCTCTTTTCGTCGATCTGGACGGCATAGTCGTACTCTTCGCCGAACACCTTCTGTGCGGTACGGATGAGCGCCGTCGAGACCGCCTCTTTGGCCTCGCTCATTTTGAGCCCTTTTTCATGGGCAATAGATTCTATGATATTGATAATTTTCTCCACTTGTTTCGCTCCTTTAAGTTCTTGAATTTTCTGATTTGGAAGTGTGTGAGTCGCCGCTGGTGGAAGTAGTTGGCACATTATAGCGAAATCGGCTTAATATGTCCAGTTTTCCCTACTTTTATCGAAATAGTGGTATACTCTTATACTAAATCATAATTAGGAAATGTTGATGACATTGAAAGTTGCAAAGCTGGAGAAGGGTGGCCGACAGAAGACGGTCACGCTGGAAGATCTGGAAAAAACCCTGCAGAAAGAGGGCCAGAAGATATTCTATTTCGATCATGACAATGCGCACAAAGATCTGGTGGCACTGGTGGACCATTTCGAGGAGCAGGGCTACAGCGTCTATCTCCGCGAGGTACGATTCGGTCTGGACGAGAACGACTATCTCTACGAAGTCCATATCCTGTAAGAGGCGATTTTTTGGCTAAGAAGCTCTTCATCGAAACGCTCGGATGTGCGATGAACGTCCGCGACAGTGAGCATATCATCGCGGAGCTGCGCGAGAAAGAGGATTATGAAGTGGTCGGGGAGTATCAGGATGCCGACCTGATTCTGATCAACACATGCAGCGTGCGTGAAAAGCCGGTGCAGAAGCTCTTCTCGGAGATCGGCCACTTCAACAAAAAGAAAAAAGCGGGTGCGAAGATCGGCGTATGCGGCTGTACGGCGAGCCATCTCGGGGATGAGATCATCAAGCGTGCACCCTATGTCGATTTCGTGCTCGGAGCGCGCAATGTCTCCAAAATCACCGATGTACTCCACAAAAAAGGTGCTGTGGAGGTCGATATCGATTTCGACGAGAGTACCTACGCCTTCAGCGATTTTCGCAATACGCCGCAGAAAGCGCTGGTCAATATCTCGATCGGGTGCGACAAACAGTGCACCTTCTGTATCGTGCCGGCGACGCGCGGAGAGGAGATCTCGATCCCGCCGGAGCTGATCGTGCAGGAGGTGGCCAAAGCGGCCAAAAACGGCGCGCGGGAGATCATGCTGCTGGGGCAGAATGTCAACAACTACGGCAGAAAATTCAGCGACGGGCGCAGAGGGATCGACTTCAGCGACCTGCTCAACATGGTGAGCGAAGTGGAGGAGGTGGAGCGGATCCGATTCACCTCGCCCCATCCGCTCCATATGGACGACCGTTTTCTGGATGTCTTCGCCAACAATCCCAAAGTGTGCAAATCGATGCACATGCCGCTGCAGAGCGGTTCGACGAAGGTGCTGCGGGATATGAAGCGCGGCTACTCCAAAGAGTGGTTTCTCGATCGCGCCTTCCGGCTGCGGGAGCTGGTGCCCGATGTCCATATCAGCACCGACATCATCGTAGCGTTTCCGACCGAGAGCGAAGCCGATTTCGAAGAGACGATGGATGTGGTGGAGCAGGTGCGTTTCGAGCAGATGTTCAGCTTCAAATACTCCCCGCGTCCCCTGACCAAGGCTGCCGAGATGGCACCGATCGATCCCGAAACGGCCTCCCGACGCCTCAAGAGGCTGCAGGATCGCCAGACGGAGATTCTCGACGAGATCTCCGCGCAGCAGCTGGGAAGGGTCTACGATGTCTATTTCGAGGAGTTGCGCAGCGGCGGGGCGGTCGCAGGCCGCAGCGACAACAACTTCATGATTCAGGTGGAGGGGAGTGAAGCGCTTTTGGGTAAGATCCTGCCCGTAAAGATTACAAATCCAAAAAGGATGGTGCTTTATGGGGAAGTTCTTCACCAAAAGGCGTAAGCGCAAAATTCTCTTCGCTTTTGCGCCGCCGGTGGCGTATGCGCTGATCCGGCTGCTCTACTGGAGTTGCCGGAAGCGGTTTCATCTGCCCGGGGCGCGGTGTGAAGCGCCCTGTCTGGTGGCATTCTGGCATGGTGAGATTCTGATGAATCCCTTTCTGTATCGGGAGTTTATGCGTGATATCCCGATCGCGCTGATGATCAGTGAACATTTCGACGGGGAGTTGATCGCGCGGACGGCTGCCTATTTCGGGTTCGATTTTGTCAGGGGGAGCAGCTCCAAAGGGGCGATCAAGGCACTCAAAGAGAGTTTTCGTCTGATCGACAGGGGTGTGAGTCTCGCGATCACGCCCGACGGACCGAGAGGGCCGAGGCACTCGGTGGCGGACGGTATCATCGCGATCGCACAGAAGAAGGATCTGCCGATCGTCGCCTACCGCTACAAAGCGTCGCGATTCTGGCAGATGAAGAGTTGGGACAGGTTTGTCATCCCCAAGCCCTTCAGCCGACTCGATTTCTATGCCAGTGAGCCATTCTATGTGACGGGTCTCTCCCGTGAAGAGGCGCGAAAAGTGATCAAGGAGCGTTTGCAAAGTCATGTTTAAAACGATATTCACCACACTGGTCCTCTTTGTAGCGGGCATGCTGCTCTTCTTTTTCGGCTTCAATGACTCCTACAAATATTCGCTCGAAGCGAGGATGAAATATTTCATGGGCGATTATGCGGCTGCGCGGACCCTGGCCAAAAAGGCGTTTGAGATCGATCCCTACAACAAGATGGCCTTTTCGATTCTGGCGCAGAGCAAGATCTCGGCACGCATGGCGGACTATGTCAAGGAGGCGGACCGCTACCTCAAAAAGATCGAACTGCTGACGAACAAGCCCGAATTCACGCGTCGCGACAAACTCAAAATCAAAATGATCACCGAACTGATGATGGAGAAGTACGACAGGCTCACTCCCACGGTGCTGACGGACAAGAAGCTCTTCGCCGCCTGTACCGAACGATACAACAAATTCAAAACGATTCATGAGAGACTTTTTCAGAGAAAAGAGTGAGCGGTTCCTCGCCTATCTGGATGAGAATCTCGGATATTCGCCCCGCACCCTCTACACCTATCGCATCAATCTGAGAGAGATGCTCTCACATGTGGAGATCGTCAGGGAGGAGGAGGGGTATCTGCTCGATCTGATGCCCTATCGCATGCATCTGCAAAATCGGCACAAGAGAACGGTCTACAAAAAGATCTCGATCGTCAAATCTTTCGTCTCCTATCTGCATGATCAGGGGATCAAAATCCGGGTCCGAAACGACGACATGGTCAAAGTCCCCAAAACCCTCCCCAAGCCGGTACCGAAAGCCTATATCGAAGAGGCGCTCGCCCTCTGCGATCACGAAGAGAGAGTGCTGCTTCTGCTGGCGTACGGTGCGGGGTTGCGTATCTCTGAGATCGCAAATTTAAAATTGGAATCTATCCAAAACGGCTGGGTGAGGATTAAAGGAAAAGGTGATAAAATCCGACAACTGCCGCTGCTGCGTGTGCTGAAAAATGCGCTCCGCGATCACATGCGGGCCAACGGTGTACGCCGGTATATTTTCGAAAAATCGGGCAAAAAGCTGAGTGAAAATCAGATCCGGTACAGAATCCAGAAGCTCTTTCGCAAAATCGGTATCAAGGTGACGCCGCATCAGCTCCGGCATGCGTTCGCGACCGATCTGCTCGACGAGGGTGCGCGGATCACCGATGTGAGTGCGCTGCTGGGGCACAGTTCGCTCGAGACGACACAGATCTATACCCAATTGAGCAGCCAGGCCAAAATGAGAAACTATCAAAAAGCACATCCTTTGTGCAGGGAGTCAGATGGGACTACTAACAGCGATTAAGAAGCGCCTTCCTACCCAGTATGCTGCGGTGACGATCCTCGAAGAGTCCTGTGATATCAAAGTGCGGCGCTACAAAAACGACAAAGAGGTTTTTGCAGAGGAGAAGCATTTTTCGATCCCCTCCAAAGAGCGCCTGAGCGATGAAGTGGTCGCCTACCTGCAGCGGCTTCAGGCGGAGGAAGAGCAGACCTATATCGCACTCTTTCTCAATACGCATGGGCAGGGTGTGGTGCCTTCGTGCAAAAAGAGCGCCTATGAGAAGTTTCATATAGACTACCACCACATCAAAGATATCTGCGTGGAGAATCGATTCTCGGTCTACGCTTCCGATATCGATATCAAGTGGACGGAGAAGATCTTCGCCGGAACGGGGCTCGATTTCATCTTCTCCCCTTTTCTGATTCTCGAAGGCTTGCGCAAAGCGTCACCGCACGGTGAAGGGGTGTCCCTCTACATGCTGGTGAGCAAAAACGCGATGACGCTGATGATCTTCGCGGATACGCAGCTGCTCTACGGGACATTCGTCAACTTCGCCAAAGAGGAGGATCTGCTCGCGAGCGATTTCGAAGAGGAGGATATGGGCACAGAGACAGATGAGGATATTTTTGATGAGATCGATCTGGATATGGAGCTTGAAGAGTCCGAAGAGATCGCCGATATTCTGCATGATGTCGAAGAGGAGGTGACGCAGAAGGCAGAAAAAGATATCGAGAGCGTCAGCCTCAAAAGCCGGCTCTTCGGGGAAGAGCTTCGGATGGTCAAATATTTCGATGTTTCTTTACGTGAATTTTACGAAAGCGATCTCTACCAGAGTGATTTTATCACCTATGTCAGGATCTACGATGCGATGCCGCTCAATCCCGATGTGCTCGCCTACCTGCAGGAGCAGCTGCTGGTGGAGATCGATGTCGTCCCGGTCGATATCGCCGACGAAGTGATCCGGCTGGCGAGAGAGGAGGTAGCGGAGGGTGCGTAGTTTTATCAAGCCACGGAAGAAGAAGCTGTTTGACGATATGAGCCTCCTCTGGGTGCTCTTTATCACGCTGGTGACGATCGGTCTGATTCTCTTCGCCGTCATACTCCATCGCAAATCCTCCTTCTATATCAAGATGCTCGACAACCTCGGGCAGCGAAACGGCAAACAGATCAAAGAGGTCAAGTCGCTGCAGCAGCGGATCGCGATGATCACGGCGCAGGGAAAGATCTACGATGAGGTCAATCGCTCCAATATCGCGCTCAAAGAGAGCATGCAGAACCTCTTCGATCTGATCCCGGACCAGATTACACTGAGCAAAGTGGTGATGAAAAAGGAGAGCCTCTATCTCAAAGGGTATGCCGCCTCCAAAGAGGCCTATGCACTGCTGCTGGAGCCGCCGCTCAAGTCGATTTTCACACAGACGAAGGTGAAGTTCACGAGAGATGCGAGGGGCAGGCTGATATTCGAGTCGCTCAATTCGATCGCGGATATGTCGCCGAAGCGTGAGGGGGAGAACAATGCAACCCAATAACAGAACCCTCAAAATGACCATCTTCCTGCTCGCCTTTCTGGTGATCGTCATGCTTTTTGTCTTTCTGTTCGTGATTCCCTCTATCAAGACCTACAAAAGCAAGCGGGCGGCCTACCTGCAGCATCTGCGTCTGGAGAAGGAGATCAAAGAGAAAGAGGCGTCGCTCCGGAAAAAGCTCAAAGATGTCAACGCAAGCTATGCGACGGCGCTGCATGCGTTCGCGAAGCCCTTCGATGAAAAGGCCTTTCTTGCACTTGCTTCAAAATACTTCTCCAACAGCTGCCTCGTGCCCAAATCGAAACACAAAAGTGAGAGCGGCCTGCAGATCTACACTTTTCAGGCCGATTTCGATGCCCGTACGCCGGTACGCTTCTATCAGTTCGTCGATGCGCTGCAGCAGATGGGGAGTGTCGTCAAGATCAATTTCCCGATCGAGTTGGAGTCACAGGGGCAGCGTATCAACATGCGGTTCAACCTCAGTGTCTACAATCTCTTAAATAAATAATTTAATAATATATCACTATTATGCAAGATAATTTATACTTCTAAAAGTTTAAATTGGCTAAAATGGTTACGCATTAATAATAATTTAAGGAGTGGAAATGAAAGTTTTTACAAAAACTTCCATCGTGCTTGCTGCCGTAGCGGCAATCGCGCTGAGTGGCTGTGCAGAAAAGAAGGTCTGCAACACACCCGTGGCAAAAATTGCCAAAGTAGACAACAGAGATGCTGAGATCAAAGCATTGCAGGCTGAGCTGGCTGAAGCGAGAGCGAAATCTGCAAAAGTGGTCACGGTAACCAAAACCGTCAAAGGTCCTAACGAGCTCTATCCGCCAAATGCAGAGCCCGGAAAATGTTATGCAAGAGTACTCGTACCTGCAAAATATGAGATCAAAACGGAAAAAGTTCTGGTCAAAGAGCCAGGCGAAAGAGTAGAGGTCATCCCTGCGAAATATGGCTGGAAAACAGAGAAAGTTCTGGTTAAAGAAGCAAGCGAGAAAATCGTACCCGTTCCTGCGCAGTACAAGACTGTCACAGAGAAGATTCTGGTCAAGCCTGCTACCAAGAAACTGGTCAAAGTTCCCGCAAAATACAAGACTGTCACAGAGAAGATTCTGGTCAAGCCTGCTGCCACTACATGGAAAAGAGGTCGCGGTCTGGTCGAGAAAGTAGACGGTACGACAGGTGAGATCATGTGTCTGGTAGAGACACCGCCGGTATACAAAACGATCACCAAAAAAGTACTCGTATCTCCTGCAACCGTCAAAGAGGTCGAAGTACCTGCAGTCTACAAAACGATCACCAAAAGAGTGGTTGCCAAGCCTGCAACGACCAAAACGGTACCCGTACCTGCAGTCTACAAAACTGTCAAAGTCAAAACAGTTATCGAGCCTGCCAAAACCAAAACGATTCCTATCCCGCCGGTATACAAAACTGTCACCAAAAAAGTGAAAGTTTCCGAGCCGGTACTGAAATGGAAAGTCGTCAAGTGTAGAACGGTTCTGCACTAAGCACCGATCTACACACTGCAGGGGTGAAGGAGGGCTTCTCCTTCGCTTCTGCTTCACTTTCTCCCTCTACTTCGTTACAATGGAGTATGCGCTGTATACTCTGTCACAATCTCTCTTTTTCTCTCATCTGCAGGGCATGCCGGCACACTTATCTGCAGCCTACACCCTCGATAAGAATGCTCGATGCGGAATTTCGTGTCTACAGCTTCTACCGCTATCATGAGATCGCTCCGATTCTGAAGAGCAAGCATACCTACATCGGTGCCGCACTCTACAGGATGCTCGCAGCGCATGCTTTCGATGCGTTCAAGTCTGCGTTCGCATTTCCTCTGCCGGTGGGTATTATCCCCGTCGACGATCATACGAAAAACGGCTACGCCCATACGGCGATCATCGCCAGAGGATTGCAGACCGACATGCTGCGCCCATGCTATCGCAGCCTCCGAGCGCGCAACGATATCCGCTATGCAGGCAAAACACTCACCTACCGCAAGCGTCATCCCAGAGGCTTTCGCTACGACTGCAAAAGATACGAAAATGTGATTATCGTGGATGATATCGTCACGACCGGAACGACGATATCGGAGGCGCGAGAGGTGATCGAAAAAGCGGGCGCAACGCCCATATTCGCGATCACGCTGGCCGATGCCAGAGAGGTGTAAGCACAAAATCGATAAAATATCTAAATATGCTTAAACAAAGGTAAAACCTATGGCAGACAACCTGTTCGACAACGACGATCATATCGAAAATATCTCGATCGAAGACTCCATCAAGACCAGCTATCTCGACTACTCGATGAGCGTCATCATCGGGCGTGCGCTCCCCGATGCCAGAGACGGTCTCAAGCCGGTCCACCGAAGAATCCTCTACGCGATGAACGAACTCAATCTGAGCTCCCGTGCACCCTACAAGAAGTCGGCGAGGATCGTCGGTGATACGATCGGTAAGTACCATCCGCACGGCGACAACGCCGTCTACGATGCGCTGGTCCGTATGGCACAGCCCTTTTCGATGCGGATACCGCTGATCGACGGTCAGGGAAACTTCGGATCGGTCGACGGCGACAACCCTGCCGCGATGCGTTATACCGAAGCACGAATGACGACGCTTTCGGAGGAGCTGCTGCGTGATATCGACAAAGACACCGTCGACTTCGTACCCAACTACGACGACTCCCTGAGCGAGCCGGATGTGCTGCCTGCCCGTGTGCCCAACCTGCTGCTCAACGGCTCCAGCGGTATCGCCGTCGGTATGGCGACCAATATCCCGCCGCATCGCCTCGACGAGCTGATCGATGCGCTGCTGCTGATGATCGACGAACCCGGGACGACGGCCGAAGATCTGCTCGAAGTGGTCAAAGGACCGGACTTCCCGACCGGAGGTATCATCTTCGGCAAGAAGGGTATCCGTGATGCCTACCTGACGGGGCGGGGCAGGGTCAAGATCCGTGCGAAGACCCATATCGAAAAGAAGGGCCAGAAAGATATCATCATCATCGACGAGCTGCCCTATCAGGTCAACAAAGCCAAACTGATCGAGACGATCGCCAATCTGGTCAAAGAGAAGAGTATCGACGGCGTGAGCGAAGTACGGGACGAGAGTGACCGCGAAGGCATGCGCGTGGTGATCGAGCTCAAGCGCGACGCGATGAGCGAAATCGTCCTCAACAACCTCTACAAATCGACCCAGATGCAGATGACCTTCGGTGTGATTCTGCTCGCGATCGTCAACAAAGAGCCCAAAATCTTCACGCTGCATGAGTTGCTCGATCTCTTCCTCTCCCACCGCAAGACGGTGATCATCCGAAGGACCATCTTCGAACTGGAGAAGGCGAAAGCGAGAGCCCATATTCTCGAAGGCCTCAAGATCGCTCTGGACAATATCGACGAAGTGATCAAAGTGATCCGCGCGAGCAAAGATACGCCGGAAGCGAAAGAGGCGCTGGTATCGCGATTCGGCCTCTCTGTCGTGCAGGCTTCGGCGATACTCGACATGAAGCTGCAGCGTCTGACGGGTCTGGAGCGCGAAAAGATCGAAAACGAACTCGCGGAGCTGATGCGCGAGATCGAGAGACTGACTGCGATTCTCAAGAGCGAAGCGCTCCTCAACGAGCTGATCAAAGAGGAGCTCGAAGAGATCCGCAAAAAGTTCTCCACCCCACGTCTGACCGAGATCGTGGATGATTACGACGATATCGACATCGAGGATCTGATCCCCAACGAGCCGATGGTCGTGACGATCACCCACCGCGGCTATATCAAGCGCGTGCCGCTGAAGATGTACGAGAAGCAGAAGCGCGGCGGCAAAGGCAAAACGGCACTGACGACCTACGAAGATGACTTTATCGAGAGTTTCTTCACCGCCAATACGCATGATACGCTGATGTTCGTGACCAATTTCGGTCAGCTCTACTGGCTGAAGGTCTACCGCATACCGGAGGGAAGCAGAACCGCCAAAGGCAAAGCGGTGGTCAACCTGATCAGCCTGCAGCCGGAGGAGAAGATCAAAGCGATCATCCCGACGACCGACTTCGACGAGAAGCGTTCGCTGGCATTCTTCACCAAAAACGGTCTGGTCAAGCGCACGAGTCTGGCGGAGTTCAAAAATATCCGCAGCGTCGGTGTCAAAGCGATCACGCTGGAAGAGAACGACGAACTGGTCACATCGAAAATCATCGAATCGGATCACAAATATATCTTTATCGTCACCAAGAAGGGGATGTGTATCCGATTCCCGTATGATCAGGTGCGTGAGATGGGCAGAGGTGCCAAAGGTGTCACCGGTATCAAATTCAAGAATGAGGGCGACTATGTCGTCGGGGCGGTCATGATCCGTGATGAGAGACAGGAAGTGCTCGCATTGAGCGAGAAGGGTATCGGCAAGCGTACCGAAGTCGCCGAATACCGCGAGCAGAAGCGCGGCGGCAAAGGTGTGATCTGCATGAAGCTGACACCCAAGACCAAAGATCTCGTCGGAGTCGTGATCGTCGATGAAGAGAAAGATCTGATGGTGCTGACACACAAAGGCAAGATGATCCGCGTCGACATGCAGCAAATCCGCAAAGCGGGCAGAAATACCAGCGGCGTCATCGTCGTCAGAACGGAGAGCGACGATTATGTCGTCAGCATGGCGAGCTGCCCCAAAGAGGAGAAACCCGAAGAAGAGGAGGGCGAAGAGCTGCTCTCGTAATGCGCTCCATTTAACTATTCTTAAATAGTTTTATTAAATTAAATATTAACCTTCACTATGTTATATTATCTCATAAACTGAGTGAAGGTTGTGTTGAAATGAAAATAGCGATAGTCGAAGACGATATAAACATGCGCAAATCCCTGGAGATGGCACTGGGGAGTCATAAAGCGTACGAGATCGAGACATTCAAAAATGCCGTCGAAGCCCTCAAAAAGATAGACTCCACCTACGAAATCATCATCACCGATATCACGATGCCCCGCATGAACGGACTGGAGTTCATCAAAGAGATTCACTTTCCGTGCAATATCATCATCATGACGGGAAATGCGACGCTCAATACCGCAATTGAGGCGATCCGGTACGAAAATGTCAAAGATTTTCTGACCAAGCCGTTCGATGTCGAAGATCTCCTCTCGGTGATCCACCGTGTCGAAAAGGTCAAAGAGAAGAAAGAGGCGTACGAGAAACGGTTCGTCACCAAAGACCGGCGCGTCGGCGCGCCCGATACGCGCAAAGTCAAAGTCGAACGCCGCAAACAGGGGAGCGACCGCCGCAAGAAGTTCTACGGAAGCAGTGAAAAACTGGAGAAGATTAAACATACCTTGAGCAAAGCAGCTAAAACGGACGCTTCAATCATGTTGCTCGGAGAGAGCGGTGTGGGCAAAGAGCTCTTCGCGAAATATATTCATGAAGAGTCGCCGCGGTATGCGGGGCCCTTTATCGCGATCAATATGGCGGCGATTCCCGAAAACCTGCTCGAGAGTGAGCTCTTCGGGTATGAAAAGGGGGCTTTTACCGATGCGACCGCACAGAAAAAGGGGCACTTCGAGACGGCGCACAAGGGGACGCTCTTTCTGGATGAGATCGGAGAGATGCCTCCGGCACTGCAGGCGAAGCTGCTGCGGGTGATTCAGGAGCGCGAAATCGTACGGGTCGGCGGTACCAAACCGACCAAAATCGATGTGCGGATCGTCTCGGCGACCAATGTCGATATCATGGAAAAGATCCGAAACAAGGAGTTTCGCGAAGATCTCTATTACAGATTAAATACAATTCCTGTTAAAATAGCGCCGCTGAGAGAGCGCAAAGAGGAGATTCTGGACATCGCGACCGAATATCTCTACCGGACATGCCGTCAGTACGATCTGCCCTACAAACAGTTTTCCGAAGAGGCGAGACAGGAGCTTCTGGCGTACGACTGGCCGGGCAATGTCCGTGAGCTCAGATCGGTGGTGGAGCGTTCGGTCATCCTGAGTGATACCGATCTGATCACACCGGAGGATCTGGGTCTGGATATCCGCATGGGCGCTCTGTAAAAATTTATAGTTTTGAGGTAGATATGAGAAAATTCAATGTAGCGGTAGTCGGTGCCACGGGAGCGGTGGGAGAAGAGTTTTACAGATTGTTCGAAGAGCACGATTTTCCGATCGCGAAGCTGGTGCCGCTGGCGAGTGCGAGAAGCGTGGGCAAAGAGATCGAATACAACGGCAAGGCGATCAAAGTGCAGGAGCTGACGCATGATATCTTCGAAAAAGAGGAGATCGATATCGCATTCTTCTCCGCGGGAGGCAGCATATCCGAAAAGTTCGCGGCATCGGCGGTCGATGCCGGGGCGGTCGTGATCGACAATACCAGCCATTTTCGTATGGATCCGGAGATACCGCTGGTGGTACCGGAGGTCAATCCCGACGATATCAGGCTCTGGAAAAACAGAGGCATCATCGCCAACCCCAACTGCTCGACGATCCAGATGGTACAGGCGCTCAAAGCACTCGATGATCTCTACGGCATCCAACGCGTCGATGTGAGCACCTATCAGGCGACCAGCGGCGCCGGCAAGGCGGGTATGGAGGAGCTGGTCAAACAGATGCAGGATTTTTTCGCTTTCAAGCTTGGGGAGAGCCCGCATGAAGCTTTCCTGCACCAGATCGCACTCAATGTCATCCCGCAGGTCGATGTCGCGATGGAGAACGGCTTCACCAAAGAGGAGATGAAGATGGTCAACGAGACCCGCAAGATTCTCCACAAAGATATCGAAGTGGCGGCGACATGCGTGCGTGTGCCGGTACTGCGCAGCCACAGCGAGTCGATCACGGTCACATTCGGCGAGCATGTCGTCGTCGATGTCGATGCGGTGCGCAAGGCGTTTGATGATTTCGAAAACCTCGTCGTGCAGGACGATCTGCCAAACGGCGTCTACCCGATGCCCGTCACCGCGACCGATACCGACCTCACCTATGTCGGAAGGATAAGAAAAGATATTTTTAGAGATAATATACTCCATTTCTGGAATGTAGCCGACCAGGTACGCGTGGGGGCTGCGACCAACTCCCTGCGCATCGCGCAAAAATGGATAGAACTGGAGGAGTAGATGTCTCATCACGAAGAGGATCACAACGGGCGCAATCTCACGCCCAAAGAGCAGGGGTGGCTGGAGCGTATTTTCGAGGGAGCGCTCTGGAATACGCGCTTTTTCGTCTTGCTGGCGGTCATCTTCAGCATGCTGGGCGGGATTGCCCTCTTCGTCGTCGCGAGTGTCGATATCTGGGAGGTGGTCGTGATGGTGTTCAACACCTATCTCAACCATCTCCATCCGGAGCACTTTCATGAAGAGATCGTCGGCGGCCTGATCGGGGCGGTCGATCTCTATCTGATGGCGATCGTCCTCTTTATCTTCGGATTCGGTCTCTACGAGCTCTTTATCTCGGAGATCGATATCGCCAAAGGGGGCGCATCGCGCATTCTGGAGATACACTCGCTCGACCAGCTCAAAGACAAGCTGGCGAAGGTCATCATGATGGTTCTGGTGGTCAGCTTTTTCAGAAGGGTGCTGCACACGCAGTACGAAGGGGCGGTAGAGATGCTCTATTTCGCCGGATCGATTCTGGCGCTCTCGGTGGGATTATATTTTATGCATAAGGGTGGAGATCATTAGATGAGTAAAATTT
>CAYLLC010000014.1:26600-28510 GCA_964384355.1 uncultured Sulfurospirillum sp.
TCGGTGGGATTATATTTTATGCATAAGGGTGGAGATCATTAGATGAGTAAAATTTTTGTAGATGCATGTTTTGGGAAAGAGACGCCGTATACGCCGGTCTGGATGATGCGACAGGCGGGGCGCTATCTGCCCGAATACATGAAGGTCAGAGAGCAGGCGGGCAACTTTCTCAACCTCTGCCACAATCCGAAGCTGGCGGCCGAAGTGACGCTGCAGCCGGTCGATATCGTCGGTGTCGATGCGGCGATACTCTTTTCGGATATTCTGGTCGTGCCCAACGAGATGGGTATGGCGCTCGATTTCGTCAAGGGCGAGGGGCCGGTATTCGAGAAGCCGGTGCGTGACGAAGCGGCGCTCGATGCGCTGCTGGGCGGAGAAGCCGCGGCGGACAAACTCACCTATGTCTACGACACGATCAAGCTGGTGCGCGAGCAGCTGGCGGACGACAAAGCACTGATCGGCTTCACCGGAGCGCCGTGGACGCTGGCGACCTACATGATCGAAGGACAGGGCACCAAAACCTACAACATCTGCAAAAAACTGATCTATACCGAGCCGGCGTTTATGCACAAATTGCTTGCCAAAGTGACCGAAGTGGTCAAATACTACCTCGAGAAACAGATCGAAGCGGGTGTCGATGTGGTGCAGATCTTCGACTCCTGGGCGGCTGCGTTGGAGAAGTCCAAATATATGGAGTTCAGCTGGCCCTACATGAAGGAGATCGCTGCCTATATCAAAGCGAAATACCCCCATATTCCGATCATCATGTTTCCCAAAGGGATTCCTGCCTATCTGGATGAGATCGACGGAGATTTCGATGTATTCGGTGTCGACTGGTCTACGCCGATGGCACTCGCCAAAGAGATCCTCGGCGATCGCTATGTCCTGCAGGGCAATATGGAGCCATGCCGACTCTACAGCAAAGAGGCGACCTACGAGTGCGTCACTTCCATCGCCAATACGATGAAAGAGGGGCGGCATATCTTCAACCTCGGACATGGCATACTGCCCGATGTGCCGGTAGAGAATGCCAAATATTTCGTCTCGCTCTGCAAGGAAGTGAGTAAACGAGGCTAACGAGCCTAAACAAATCCTATAAGGAGAGAGGTATGAGCGGTTTTGTCGATGCGATCCAGACCCTCTCCGCGACTTACCGCGTACAACCGCAGCACAGACGCATCCCGGTGGACAGGCTGGCGGAAGCGGTCAGGCTCGGTGCTATCGACAGCGTCGACTTCTCCCAAAACGCCAGAAACCTCTTCGGGATCGCACAGACGGATCGCTTCTTCGACACTGCATTCGGACTGCCTGCCGATCTGAACGATGCGCAGCAGGCGCAGCTGCGGGAGATTCAGCAGCAGATGCAGCTCTTTTTCGGCACAGATTCACAGAACCTGAGCAGCTTCGTCGACACGCTGCGAAACGGTGTCGAAGACTATCTGCAGACCAACGGCACCCGGACCGACAGCGCTCTGCAAGATGCCCTCAACGGCTACATCGTCTCAAAATCGTTCAGCCGACTGCTGGGAAACGACACCGATTCACAACAGGGAACCGACATCTTCACCCGCCTCGGCGAGAGCCATCTGGGCACGCTGTTTGCGGCGAATATCAGACCTGAAGAGCTGGAAAATCTGGGTAAACTCTCTACCCAGCTCAACCGCCTCTTCTTCCAATCTTCCGACCGGACCTTCAACGACCTGCTGGACCGCTACAACGATCTCTACGGATTGCAGAAGCCTTCCGATACCGTGCTGGCGGAGGCCAAGAGCCGGCTTCAGCATCGAAACAGCCTCTTCGCCGATCTGCTGGGAGAGAGAAGTACCCCTCTCTACGCTTCATAACCGCTACGCCTTCGCCTGCTCCCGTACCAGCGGTACGAAGACGAATCCCGGATACTCCTGCGCTTC
>CAYLLC010000015.1:0-28371 GCA_964384355.1 uncultured Sulfurospirillum sp.
CGACGACGGCAAATCCCTTGCCCGCCTCTCCGGCAGTCGCAGCCTCGACGGCGGCGTTGAGCGAGAGGATATTGGTCTGGAAGGCGATCTGATCGATCACTTCGATCGCTTCGTTGATCGCGTGGGTCGCTTCGTTGATCTCATCCATCGCGCGCACCGTCTTGTCGGTATACTCCAGTCCCTGCGCCGCGGAGGCTTTCACTTTGTAGCTCGATTTTTGCATTTTGTGCGTGTTTTCGGTGCTCTGCTGCGCCTTTTGCGTAATCAGGCCGATCTCTTTGGATGCACTCTGCAAAATCTTGGTCTGCTCACCCGAAGCTTCGAGGATATGGTACATCTTGTCGATCAGTGTCTCGGAGGCACGCTCCAGCTCGATACCGTGACGGAAGTTTTCGCCCAGCATCACGGTGATCGCATCTCTGAGTGAGTTGATACCCTTGATCAGCTCCCGGATCTCCCCCTCACGCATGCGGTTTTCATCGAGCGATTTTTTGTAGATACCGCGCTCGTACTCCCTGAGCACGGCGATCATGTCGTTGAAATCTTTCTGAAGCTTGCCCGAGAGTTTGTTGAGCGATGTGGCGATATACTGGATATGCGGATCACTGGTGGTGCGCTTGATGCGGTCGCCGAGGTTGCCGTCGGAGATCTTCTCGATCACCAGCAGCATCTCGCCGTTGACGCCCTGATCCTCTTTGGTCTTCTCTTCGAGCAGTTTCCCGATATGGGCGATCTTGTCGTAGATCTTTTTCATTTCGGGGTTGAGTTTGACATTCTCTTCGACCGTAAAACTGTTTCTGTCCCGGCGGATATACCCCTCCAGCTGCCCCAGATACGCCATAATCTTCTCTGACTGCTCTTTTGTACTCTTTCCAAATATCATCTCTTATGCTCCCGTGCTTTGTAGTGTTTCGTATAGTGCTTCCGCTTTTTCGACCTCATCCGGCGTCGGACGGACTCTGACCGAAAAGTATCGGATATCTCCCTGCGGTGTCGTCGAGGGATAGACCGTCGCATTGACCCAGTAGAATCCGCCGTCTTTGGTTCGGTTCTTGACGATGCCTTTCCACACTTTGCCGCTTTTGACCGTCTGCCACAGATCCTCGAAAGCCGCTTTGGGCATATCGGGATGGCGCACCATATTGTGCGGATGGCCGATCAGCTCATCTTTGCTGTATTTGGAGATTCTGCAGAAATCTTCGTTGGCGTAGACGATCTTCCCTTTGGCATCGGTTTCGGAGACGATGATCGTCTCTTTGTCGAGTTTGTATTCGTGACTGTTGATATGCATCGCTACCCTTCATGTGTTCTCTCTAAACGCAATATCGGATTTTGTGACAAAACTTTTAACAATCCTCCCCTTTTCTCCGCAAATATGATAGAATCTGCAAAAAAGGAGTCCACAGTGCAGGAAGCGCGCAAGGTTATCGCGGAGGCGGATGCGCTTTTGATCACGGCAGGTGCGGGGATGGGCGTCGACAGCGGTCTGCCCGATTTTCGCGGTGTCGAAGGGTTTTGGCGAGCCTATCCGGCGATCCGCGATCTGGGATACCGATTCGAAGAGATGGCAGATCCCCGCTGGTTCGACCGGGACCCGACACTCGCCTGGGCCTTTTACGGGCATCGCTACATGCTCTACAGATCGACGACGCCGCATGCAGGCTTTCATCGGCTGCTGGAGGTCGCCTCGCAGAAAGCGGGAGGCTGTTTCGTCTTCACCTCCAATGTCGACGGGCAGTTTCAAAAGGCGGGATTCGATCCCGACCGCATCACCGAGATACACGGCTCTATCCACCATCTGCAGTGTTCCCTCCCCTGCAGCGAGACGATCAGGCCCGCCGGCGATCTGCAGATCACGATCGATCCCGCTACCTTCCGCGCCACATCCGCCCTGCCCCGATGCCCCGATTGCGGTGCCGTCATGCGCCCCAATATCCTGATGTTCGGCGACGGGGCGTGGATCAGCGCACGCACCGATATACAGAGCCACGCACTCCAGCGCTGGCTCGATGCCAGAGAGGCGCAAAAGCACAAAATCGCCATCCTCGAATTCGGTGCGGGCAAAGCGATCCCCACCGTGCGCATCTTCGGCGAGCAGATCGCCCGCAGATACGATGCACGCCTGATCCGCATCAATCCCAGAGAGTGCGATGTCCCTCAGGGTGCCATCGGCATCGCGGCAGGGGCACTCGAAGCGATCGAAAAGATGACGGGAGAGCCACATGCCTGACAAAGATACATTGATCTGCTACTGCCATGATCTGACCATCGCCCAGATCGCGGAGTACATCAAAGCAAACGATATCCAGAGATGGGAAGAGATCGTCGAGGACAAAGACTACGCATGCGGCAACAGCTGTGAAAATTGCCACACCGAAGGGTATCAAAACGACGGTTTTTCCCTCGCGATGGTCGTGGGAATGGTAAAAAAAGGGTATATCTAATATAATAGGCACCATAAAAGAAGCTCTATTTCTGAAGGAATCAAGATGGCAAAAGTAGAATTTTTAGGTCCGATCGGCAAAGCGCCGATCGAAGTGGAGATCACCACGCTGCGTGAATTGAGAGGGTGTTTCGACAGCGATCCGCAACTGAAAGAGTGGATCAAAAACAGCGCGATTGCCGTCAACGACCGACTCGTCAACGACCTCGACCACCCGATCGCACCAAACGACAAAATCTCCCTGCTCCCGCCGGTCTGCGGAGGCTGAAATGCTCGAACTCTACCAAAACGCGCTGCCGGTCGAAGCGATTCTCCAGAAGTGGTACCGGGCCCACCGCGACCAGAACTACGGCGCCTTCATCAACTTCGTCGGTATCGTGCGGGATGAAAACGGCATAGAGGGGCTGAGCTTCGATATCTACGAGCCACTGCTTGCTTCGTGGTTCGAAAACTGGCAGGCCGAAGCGCGAAAACGCGGCGCACTGCTGCTGATGGCACACTCCGAAGGCGATGTGCTCCTGCATGAGAGCTCCTATATCGCAGCGGTCCTCTCACCCAAAAGACGCGTCGCCCTCGAGATGATCGACGAATTTGTCGAAGATTTCAAAGCCAATGCCCCCATCTGGAAATATGATATCGTCGACGGCGAACGCATCTACGCCGGCGACCGCAGCACACCGCTTCCGGGAAGCGGAATCCTCGCACCGAAGGAGTCATAAAGTGGCATTTATTCCCTATGAAGCGTCGATCAAAAATCTTCGCATGCGTTTCGAGAGAGCCAAAATGAGCGAGAGGTGCTTCATCTCCGAAGCGCTGGGGCGTATTCTCAGCGAAGATATCGTCGCCGATCACGACTCTCCCGCCCTGCCCACCTCCGCGATGGACGGCTACGCGATCAAATTCGAAGATCAGAGCATGGGACGCATCCGCATCCTCGGAGACCTGCCTGCAGGCACCTACAGCGACGAAGAGCTGATGGGCGGATACTGCGTCAAAACCTTTACCGGCTCTCTGATGACACCGGGCAGCGACACCCTCATACCGATCGAAAATGTCGAAGTGGAGGGCGACGAGATCGTCATCAAAGAGGAGGTGCCGGAGGGATTCAGCGTGCGTCCCGTCGGCGAAAACTACCGCCGGGGAGAGGTCCTGATCCCAAAAGGCACGAAAATCGACTTCGCGGAGATCGGCGTGCTGGCCAGCCTCGATATCGCACAGGTATCGGTCTACAAACGCCCCTCCGTCGCGATCATCGCCACCGGCAGCGAAATCCTCGATGTGGGCGAGAAGCAGACCAACCCATCCCAGATCAGAAGCTCCAATCAGTTCACCCTCGAAGCACTCGCCGCAAGGGCAGGCGCACTGGCGACACGCGCACCGCTGGCCAAAGACGACAAAGAGAGCATCCGCAGAGTCATCACCGATGCACTGAGCGATCATGATATCCTCGTCACCACCGGCGGCGTCAGTGTCGGGGACTACGACTTCGTCAAGGATATCCTCAGAGATTTCGACGCGGAGTATATCACCGAAGGGGTCATCCTCAAGCCGGGTCAGCATATCAAGATCATCAAAACCGGGGGCAAATATATCGTCGCGCTGCCGGGCTTTCCCTACAGCTCGACCGTCACCTTCATCCTCTATGTCGTTCCGCTGATCAAGATGCTGATGGGGTGCAAACCCGACCTGCCCTATGTCAAGGCCACCCTGCGCGGAACCTACAGAAAGCGCAGCAAAAAGACCGAATTTGCCGCATGCAATCTCCGCTACGAAGATGGGCGATATGTCGTCGATTTCGAAGGCAAAAAGAGCGGTTCCAGCGCCATCCTGACCAACATGCTGGGCGATACCGGGCTCCTCTTCGTACCGCAGGAGAGCGGTGATCTCGAAGCGGGCTCGACGGTAGATGTCATCGACCTGAAGGCGCTCTGATGCAGCAGCGCGTGGTGCACCTGCTCATCACGCTGCTCGTCTTTCTCTATATCGTATTCGAAGAGCTCGTCTGGGAGACGATCGCCAGACCGATCTACGACTACATCCATGCACTGAAAATCCTCCAGAAGATCGAAACGAAGATCCACCGTTTTCCGCCGTGGCTGCTGCTGATCGCATTCCTGCTGATCTTCGTTTCGGTCGAGCTGGTAGGGCTCCTCTCCGGAGCGCTGCTGATCCAGGGACATGTCGTCACGGCGATCATGCTCTACGCCGTCAAAATTCCCATCGCCGCATTCGCCTTCTGGCTCTTTCGCGTCTCGCAGGACAAGCTCCTGCAGATCGGATGGTTCGCGCGTGCCTACCACTGGCTGATGGCGAAAATCGATGCGCTCAAAGCGACGGAGATCTACCGCACCATCAAGACCAAAACAGCACGCCTCAAAGCAAAAATCCGCATGCTCAAAGCACGATGGCTTCCGAAAGGAGACCTGAAAAAACGGATCAAACGGGTCTATATCCAGCTCAAAAAGATCATCAGAAAGGACAGCATCTCATGAAATATCGATATATCGGCAAAAGCGGCCTGCGTGTCAGCCCCATCTGCATGGGGACGATGACTTTCGGCACCCAGTGCGACAAAAAAGAGGCCTTCGCCATCATGGACAAAGCGTACGATGCGGGCGTCAACTTTTTCGATACGGCCGAGCTCTATCCCGTCCCGCCGCGCGCGGAGCTGGCAGGCATCACCGAAGAGATCGTAGGCGAATGGATGCAGGGCAGGCCCAGAGATGCGATCATTCTGGCGACCAAAGTGGCCGGTGCCGCAAGCGGCTGGTTCGTACCGCCGATCCGACACGGACTCACCGCGATCGACCGCTTTCATATCGAGCGTGCGGTGGAGGGGAGCCTCAAAAGGCTCAAAACCGACTACATCGACCTCTATCAGATGCACTGGCCCGATACCGTCGTGCCGATCGAAGAGTCGCTCGCGGCATTCGACAGACTGGTCCAGAGCGGCAAAGTCCGCTATATCGGCACCTCCAACGACACCGCCTACGGCACGACCAAAGCCCTGATGAAATCCGAACAGCTCGGCTGCGCGCGCTTCGAGTCGATCCAGAACAACTTCTCCCTGCTCAACCGCCGCTTCCTCGACGAGCTGGCGACCGTCTGCCGCAAAGAGTCGATCTCGCTGCTACCCTACTCCCCGCTCGCCGGCGGCGTGCTCAGCGGCAAATACAATCAGCCGGGCACACAGGAGGGGCGCTTCGCCGACTATCTGCGCTCTCCCAACGCCAGACAGCGACTCATGGCCCAGCGCTTCATGAACGACAAAACCCTCGCCTCCACACAGAAGTATCTCAAGATCGCCGCCGATTTCGGACTCCATCCCGTCACGATGGCGATCGCATGGTCGAAGCAGTTCGATTTCGTCGCTTCGACGATCATCGGAGCGACCCGGGCCGGGCAGCTGGATGCTTCCCTCGCTGCGATGGATACGACCCTCTCCGAAGAGCTCATCGCAGCATGCGACGCCGTCCATCAGGAGATCCTCTACCCGATGGGCTAAACCGATCGACGCATACACCGATATACCATCATATATGACGGATAAGGAGACGCGTTTATGGTATATCTGACACTCCTTGCGCTCGGTGCGATTCTGATTCTCTGGTATCTCTACGACAGATTCGTACAGCGCGAACATACCCTGCTCATCAACTATCCCGTCATCGGGCGTCTGCGCTATCTCTTCGAAGCGGTTCGCGAGCCGTTTCGCCAATATTTCGGCGATGAAGATATCTTCGACTCGCGGGACAAGATCGAGTGGGTCTACAAAGCCGCGCGCGACAAAACCAACTTCATCTCCTTCTCTCCCAGCAATCCGCAGAAAAACCCCAAATTTATGCTCAGGCATGCCTTCGCACCGCTGAACGACCACGAAGTGAGCAGTGATTTTTCCGTCACTTTCGGTGAGGATTGTGCCTATCCGTTTCATGCCGCTTCCGTCATCTGCCGCAGCGCGATGAGCGACGGATCGATCTCACCGGAGGGGACGCAGGCTTTTGCGATCGGTGCCCGTCGCGGAGGATTTCCTATCAATACCGGAGAGGGCGGGCTCACGACCAATTTCCTGGTCACCCACCGCAGCTACGACGAGAGATACATGCAGATCGTCCCGCTCAGAGCGCATCAGATTCTGCTCTTCAAGGCCGCGCGCAGACTCTTCAACACCGCATTCGCGATCAACCTCCTCAAGCCGATCGCCCTGCCGCAGGGGATGGAAGATACCTATATCTTCGATCGGGAGAAGATGTGCTTTTACCGTATCGACTGGGATGCGCCTCTGGATGCCTTCCCCCGCTCGGTACCCGACGATGTGGCGGATATCGTGCTGCAGATCGGCTCGGGCCTCTACGGCGTGCGCGACAGCGAGGGCAATTTCGACCCGCAGCGCTATCAGAAGGTGATGCGTTTCTGCCGGATGACCGAGATCAAACTCGCACAGGGCGCCAAGCAGACCGGCGGTAAACTGACCAAAAACAAAGTGACCGATGCCGTCGCATACTATCGCGGCGTGACGCCGCATCAGGATCTCTTCTCACCCAACCGGTTTCCCTATGCGCGCAGTGTCTCGGAGCTCTTCGACTTCATCGAGAAGCTCAAAGGCCTGAGCCAAAAACCGGTCGGATTCAAGACGATCCTCTCCGACAGGGAGGGATTCGTGCCGATCGCACGCGAGCTGAAAAAGCGCATCGCACAAAATCGCCCGATTCCCGACTTTATCACGATCGACGGCGGTGAGGGAGGAAGTGCTACGGCTCCGATCGAGCTGATGGAGCGCGTCGGTCTGGGGATCAAAGATGCCCTCTATCTCGCCGACGAGATTCTGCGCGAAGAGGGCGTGCGCTCCCGCATCAGGCTCATCGCCGGCGGCAAAGTCCTCACACCGGACAATGTCGTCATCCTGCTGGCACTGGGAGCGGATATGGTGGCAATCGCTCGGGGATTCATGATGAGTGCGGGCTGTATCCGCGCGCGCGTCTGTTCGGGTGCCGACGGACACCACTGCCCCGTCGGACTCGCCACACAGGACAGAACCAAACGCAAAGCCTACATCGTCCACAAATATGCGCAGATGATCGAAAACTACCATCGGAACATGCGCAAAAACATCCGTATGATTCTGGCGGTGATGGGCATCGAAAAGATCGGCCGGCTGGACAAAAGCGATCTGCTGCTCGTCGATGAAAACGGCTATATCCACAACGATATCAGACGCTACCTCGACCACAAATACGACGATCGCATCGCGCGGAGAGAGCCCGCCCTGCTCTGATCATGCCGCTGCGCTACTCTTCGTCGTCATCCTGCATCGCCACTTCGTCGTAGGCTTTCTGGAGATGCCTCCCCAGCGCATAGGAGATGCCGTCCCACTGCTCGTATCCTTTCAGCTCTTTTCTGGCCTGCGGCTTGACTTCATAAGCTTCGAGATCGTCGTCATACGCTTTTTTGGACCACTTCGCGACTGTTTTGAGATAGGTCAGGTACGGCATGATCGTCTCGTCCCGGCCTCCGGAGGGGCCATGTCCCGGTACATAGAGCTTGTAGTCGCTCTCTTTGAGAAGTTTTTCGAGTGTTTCGATATTGCCGTAGATGCTCGAGGATGCATCGAAAGCGCCGAGTCGCCCCTTCATGACATTGTCACCCAGAAAAAGCGTCCGTGAATTTTCATGCAGGATGATCAAGTCGGTATCGGTATGTGCTTTTGCAGGATGAAACACGCGAAACCGCTCCCCGTCTATTTCGATCTTGTCACCGTCTTTGAGTGCGATGTTGGGGTAGGGAAACTCGTGATCGGTTCCTTTGAGATTTTTGGTCAGGCCGTTGAGGATATCGTACCACTTCTGCGCCTCTCCGCCTCTGACCGCTTCGATCATATTGGCATGGGCATAGATTTTGAGTTTCGGGTACTTCTCCAGCAGCGCCTTGTTGGCGAACCAGTGATCGCCATGCTTGTGGGTATTGATCGTCGCCAGAATCGGTTTTTTGCTCACTTTTTCGATCTCCGCCAGCACCTTTTTGCCGACATTGTAGCTCCCGCCGGGATCCACGACGATCAATCCATGTTTGCCCTCGATGATCGCAGGATTGTTCATGAATCCTTCGTTTTCTACATTGGGCGATGTGACGGGCCCATGCATGATATATACGTTGTCTTGCATCTTTTTGAAGGAGAATGTCCCGTATTTTCCCAGCTCCATAGCGTTTGCCTGTACCCCTGCAATCAGCATGCAGAGTCCTAAAATGATTCGTCTCATCTATTTCCTTTTTTTATATTATTCTACCATAACAGAGGGTGATTTATTTTACACTAATCAAAAAGTGCTAAAATCTCTCTAAAAATCAGGAGCCCGACTTTGCAAGCGTATACATCGAAAGTGCTCGCACTCTTCATCGCCGATCCGGATCATCCGCAAAATCTCCCCCGGGACATGCTCCAACTCGATCCTGACGGCATCATCGGCGACAAACACTACGCCAAAGAGCCTTCCCGTTCGGTACTCGTCACTTCCCGCTACGCCTACGATCTGGCAAAGCGTGAGGGAATCGATATCATGCATGGTCAGCTGGGTGAAAATATCCTGATCGACTACGATCTGCGAGATCTGAAGCCGGGAGATAGATTGCAGATGGGAGAGACGGTGCTGGAGATCGCGCAAAACTGCACACTCTGCAACCATCTCTCGAAGATCGACAAACGCGTACCGAAACTCCTCAGACATGACAGAGGGGTCTTCGCACGCGTCGTCAGGGGAGGGAGTCTCCGCCGGTATGACGAAGTCTCTCTCCTGAAGTAGTTTTTTACTTTCCTTCAGTCACTTTTTTCAGAAGCGCTGCGAATTTATCCATCGCACCGTTGAGGATCTTCAGCTCCTCTGCGTCGGTGAGCCCCATGGAGTGTACCCAGTTTTTGACATGGTGGATACCGAAGTGTACGGTCTTGTCACCCGCTTTTTTGTAGATATACATGGAGCATGGCGCGTAGGCACCCATCTCGGGATGGTTTTTGGAGATCGTATATGCGACAGGGATTTTGCAGACGGAGTAGACGACATAGAAGTCGTAACCTGAATCCTCGATCTCTTCGCTCAGCTCGTTGAATGCCGGCATCGCGAAACCGTTGACCGTCAGCGCACTCTCGAAATCGTTCTGGAGATCTTCATATTTGTCTTCCCAGTCATCACCCATCGTCATCGTCGCTTCGACCGTCAGCGGGCCTTTGACTTCGATCTGCTTCGCAGTGTAGGGGACAAATTTTCCGTTCGGCATCGCCGCTTTGAGCGCTTTGTGAATCATCTCATCGAGTTTTTTCCAGCCCGGATGGTCTGCCGGTATACCCGTGATTTTCGCCATTCTTTTGGGGTTGAGCGTCGCGATCGTGATCGTCTTGTCCCCTTTTTTGGTGTAGATGCTCATCGTCATCGGTGCGAAGAGCCCGATCGTGGGATACGCTTTGATAAATTCCGCTACTACATCTTTGTTGTAGAAGGCTGCGAGGTTGTAGACATCGTAGTAGGTGTTGTTGAAATCTCTCTTGAACGGGAAGTTCATACCGTTGTTGGCCGCCATGTAGAAGCCTGCTTTCTCGAAGGCTTTCTGGATCGTATCTGGCGTGATCTTGCCGTCGCTGTTGTCCGCCTGATAGATGCGGATATCATCGTTTGTGCCTGTTGCTGCGACTGCCGCTTTCGCTTCGTTTTTGACTTTTCCTGCTGCTTCTTTGACCTCTTTTGCCGCGCTTTTGACCGCTTGTGTCACTTTTGCCGCACTCTCTGCCGCAGGTGCATCGGCTGAGAGATGCATCGCGAATCCGGCGACCACCAACAGCGTCAGTAGATATTTTTTCATATCGTCTCCTTTATATTATGATTTGTTGACATCCGTGATATCGAACCAGAAAACTTCCCGACGCACCACCGTACAGGCTTTGCGTTTTTCGAAATGCGCCTGCATGTCGAACTCCGGCTTGCCGTATCCGGCCTTGTATTCGTCGATCAGTTTTTCGTAATCGTTCTCGAGCATACCACTGATTTCATATTCGATTTTATCGTAAATTCTATTATTTTCCGTTAGGCACTCGCGTCTCAATTCATTGACATTGATCGCACCGTACCGCTTCTCCGGGGGCTGTGTCAGATTCATCTCGATAAACGCACGCATCGAGGCCAGCGTATGCTCCATCTGCATCAGAGGCACGTCCGTACGCTCTATGATCAATGGATTCTGCATCTCGTAGCCCCACTCTCCGCTGACATCGAGTGTCGTGTCGAAAGCCGACTGGATCACGGCGCGAATATCTTCGCCGCAGGGTATCTTTTGAAATGGCATGATGTTACCTCGATATTGTTTGTAATAGGGGAAGCGCGTAAGAGATCTGTCCGAATCGTCATCGATCCGGACAGGAATAGGTCAAACAGAGTTATTTGATTTTGACAGTTTTCGATTTTGTGTTGCCTTTGAGGTCAACCCAGCTGATCTCGAGTTTGTCACCTTTTTTGGCACCTTTGAATTTGAATTTGATCAAAGGATTTTTGGAAAAGAATTGGCTACTTGAGAGGTCAAATACCACTTTGTCATTTGCTTTAGCAGTCACATGGGTAATAAAATTGGCCTCTTTTCCTTTTTTCTTCGCCTGATCGTATGTCAGCATGTCATGCTTGAACATCGCTTTTACCTGTACGTAATCACCTTTTACTTTTGCTTTTACTTTCATATTCGTTCCTTTATCTTTTTCTCTTTATTGCATTGATGCGAGGATTAACCTTCACAACCACCGAGTGCTACTTCAAGCGTTTGCTCACCTTTGTAGAACTTACCGTCTCTGCCCTCTACGATAGCAGTGATCGTACCCGATTTTTTCATTTTGATTTTGAATGAGAAATCGACAGGCTGTCCCTCGGGAATATCAAATACCGCAACGGCACTTTCAGGGTTGACATTCTGGAAAACGGCAACAGTTTTCGCATCGATGTCAGACTTGATCGTGACAGGTACCTGACCACCGTTACTGGCAACTTTCGGAGTCTTGACTTTGACACCTTTGGCTTCGGGATTGATCGTACCGTAGAGCTTCTCTACTGCATCTTTGACCGATTTTGCCGTCCATACATCAGGCTTCTCTTTTCTGAAGTCGATAGCGCTTGCAATCGCAGGGAATGCAGCCATTGCAGCCAGACCAAAACCTAAAAATTTTCTTCTTTCCATGGTATTTCCTTTTTTCAAAATTTATTCTGCGGAAGCGGCGAACCGCTTCCGAAAGTGTTCAACACATGGCGATGTTTCAAACACTTAATTGTATCTTTTCTATGTGAAGTAATCGTGTATTACTTACTCTTGCTGTACATATACTCGATTGCCGCTTTGAGCTTGTCGTCAGGCAGATCGGTACCGCCTCTCGGAGGCATCGCGTTCTTACCGTTGATCGCATTTTTCAGTACGGCATCCATACCTTTTTTCATGACCTTCGCCCATGCCTCTTTGTTTCCGAGGTTCGGTGCACCCATACTGTCGTTGCCGTGGCAAACGGCACAGTGTGCATCATAGATCTTTTTGCCCTCTGCATTGGCACTGCCCGCTGCACCCGCTTCGACATCACAGCTTGCGATCCAGCATGGGTTCTTCGGCAGATCTCTCTTCTCGGAGAGCGGCGGCAGGAAGTTGGTGATCGGAATCTGCACAGGCAGGAGCTTCGGCTCGCCTTTGAAGCAGTCCTTCATACATCTCGTACCGTTGCCGTAGTTTTTGTAGTCGTTGAAATATTTTCTGACATTTTCAAGGCCGTTCGGGCCGTCGATATCAGGCTCGAAACCATGTCTGTTCGGCATGACCACTTTCAGGAATTTCTCGCGGTTGAGCTCGAAATCGTCGTCGATCTCTTCACCGTCGAATTTCAGCTCGTTGATAGACATGATGTACGCTACCAGCGCATAGACCTGATTGTTTGTCAAGCTCATAGGTGCCGGATGCGGCATACCCGTCTTGATGTACCACCAGAGCGTACTGATCTGAGGCCAGTAGTTACCGAATACACGGACCGGGCCGTCTGCATCCGGTGTGGTTCTCTGATTTTTGAGTGTTTTGAGGTTTTCGTAGGCGTTACCCTTCGCCAGTGACGGATATCCGCCGCCGCCGGAACCGAAGTCTCCGTGACATGAGGCACACTTCGCTTCGTAGAGCTCGTCACCCTCTTCTACCGTACCGTGCCCTTCAGGAAGCCCGGTGCCGTCAGGCATGACATCGATATCCCACGCTTTGATCTCGTTGGGTGTCGCAGGTCGGCCGTTGTTGATCGCGATACTGTGTGCTTTGGTATTGACATAGTATGGACCGGTCTTGCCGTTTTTGACCGGATAGGTAGCACCGCCGTCGATGACGGCTTTGCCGTTGGTATACTTTTTCGATCCACCGGTATCCGCAGCAAAAAGCGCCGTGACGGCCGCACTGACAATCAGGCCGGATACTAATAATTTACGATAAGACTTGAACATTGGTTACCTCTCCTTTTGCTGATACTTGCCATGTATGGACACCGTTTCTATGATAGACGGATTCGACACCCATGACCGCTCTCTCCTGCTTGACGGTCGGCTGAATATGCCCTGCATCGTCGCGCGCACGGCTGGAAAGCAGCAACGGTTTTCCTTCATATTTGTAGATGTAGCTGAATCGCGTCCATGCTTTTGGCAGGACCAGACCTTTCAGGCTCGCTTCTACCCAGTTTTTGCCGCCGTCAAAAGAGATATCGACGCCCTCGATCGTACCCATACCGCTCCATGCCAGACCTTCGATCTCGACGATATCGCCTTTTTTGAGGTCGGTCCACGGTTTTTCAGGACAAGGAGAAGTGATGACGGAGTTGACTTCGTTCGCGTAGAAGTGCTGTATCGCTTTGCCGGTAGGCTTGAGCGCCGTGTACTTCGCGGTCTCCTCTTTCGCATACCATGGCTCGCTGGCGAACTCGAGTCTGCAGAGCCATTTGACGCAGAGGTTTCCTTCCCATCCCGGTACCAGCAGTCTGATCGGATAACCCTGCTCGGGTCTGAGCGCTTCACCGTTTTGTGCCCATACGACCATCGCATCGTCGAGTACTTTGTCGATAGGAATCGTACGGCCCATGTGTGAGTTGTCCGCACCCTCCGCGAGCATCCATCTTGCGTTTGGCTTCAGGCCCAGATCTTTGATGAGATCTTTGACATAGACACCCGTCCACTGTGCACAGCTCATCATACCTTTGGCGAATTGAATAGAGTTGAACTGCGGTCCTCTCCACTCCGGTCCGCCGTTTGCCGGACACTCGATGAAGTGGATTCTGCTCACGCTCGGGTAGCGTTTGAGCTGATCCATCGTCAGTACCAGCGTCTTCTCCACGAGACCGTGAATCATCAGACGATGCTCGTTGGGATTGATATGTGCGACACCACCGTGCGCACGGCTGAAGAAGAGACCGTTCGGGGTGATGATACCTTCCATATCCTGGATCGGACACATCGCGATAGAAGCTTGCCAGTTACCCGATCTGAGCAGTTCGGAATTTCTTCGAATTACGTTATGCTCGTAGGCCGAAGGAATGCCGTATCGATTCTTGGTAACAGGATCTCCCAGAGTCGTTCCCCAGGGTTTCTCCTCCATAATCGCCGGATCATCGGCTCTCATTTTCACCGGTGAGAGTACATTTGCAGCCGCCAATGCACCTGCGGAATATGCAAGCGTCTTCTTGAAAAAATTTCTTCTCTCGGACTGTTCGGCTACGCCGGAATCAGCGGAAGAAGAGGCATCGGTCGGATGCATTTTTCTCTTTTTCAACATCTTTCCTCCTTGTCAGTTATGTTTGATAAACGCACAATTATACTTATATTTTCTTAACAATATATAAATAAAACTAAAAATGAGACGAGCAAAAATGGCATAAAATCGTCGTTTTTCAGGAGTGTGCAGGATTTTTTTTCACGATTGTTCAACATAAAATATGGTAAAATTATATCATCGGGATAAATTAATATAATTTATAGAAAGGACTTTTATGAAAAAAGTATTAAGTATAATATTTATAGTATCTGTTTTATCTGCCGGGCAGCTGCAGTGGTCGGGAAACTACGAAAAAGCGATCGCGCTGGCCAAAAAAGATGCCAAACCGGTGCTGATGATGTATCATGCCTCGTGGTGCCCGGAGTGCAGCTATATGAAAGAGGTGATCTTCAAGGACCCCAAACTCTCCGACTACATGCAGAGCCACTTCGAACTGCTCGCCTTCGACATCTCCAAAGACAAACTGCCGCAGGGCTATGACTACAAAGGGGTTCCGACATTCTATATCATCTCTCCAGACAAGAAACTCCTCAAAAAGATCGAAGGCGCCTCTTCGGCTCAGGAATTTCTGAAAAAACTCGAGTCCGTGAAATGAAAAACATTTTTCTGCTGCTGTTTCTCGGGGTAACACTTTGCAGTGCATACGACCCGGAGGATCTGGCCCAGCTCAAGCGTGAAAAAGATTGTCAGCTCTGCGATCTGCGGCATGCCGATCTGCGCGGTATCGATCTCTCACGCGCCGATCTGAGCGAAGCCGACCTCACGGGTGCCGACCTCAGCGGTGCCAATCTGCACCGAACCAATCTCTCCAATACCAATCTCACCGATGCAAATCTCTCGCATGCCGATATCAAAGGTGCCAAATTCGTCAGTGCCGTCATGCACCGTACCGATCTGAGCGACACCCATGCGTGGGCTGCCAACTTCAGAGAGGCGAAGATCGACAGATGCAACTTCGACCGCGCACAGCTGGGCGGAGCGAAATTCGAAAAGAGCGATCTGGGCAATTCGACATTTAAAAATGCGTTGCTGTGGAGAGTGATTTATGAAGAGGTAAGAGGAGAGCCGAAGCAGTAACCGCCGCGGCTTCCCTCTCAAGAAGCGGATGGGATGATCCCCTCGCCTCGCTTTTTAGAACTGGTATCGCAGAGAGAGTCTGATGTCGTCCGCTTTGTCGATCGGATCCATACCCATCGCTCTGGCTTCATCCATCGTCATAGGCGCACCGCCTGCTCCGAAGAATCCCTGACTGCCTGTATATTTGTAGTCGAGTTTCGTATATCTGAGCTCTGCGGAGAAGCCTTTCATCAGCGGCTGGATGTAGTAGGCTTCGACTGCGTTACCGCGAACCGCCATCTTGGAGCCGATCATCGTATCCTCTGCATAGGTGAACGGTCTCCAGTATTTGCTGCCGTGGTTGTACTCTACGCCGAAGGTACCGTCATCGGTGAATACGACCGGCATATTGACACCGACCCACCATGATGTACCCGTCTCGTCATCGTTGGAGCCGAGCATACCTGCATCTTTGATATAGGCTGCGGCAGCCTGCGGATTGGCCTGCAGCTGTGCCATCATACCCTGTACGACCTGTGCCTGCGTCTGCTGCAGCTGCGCCTGTGTAGGCTGCGCGATATTCTGTGCCTGCAGCGCCTGCATGACACCCTGCTGGATCGCACCCATCATCTTCTGTACATCGAGTGTTTTGTACTCGTTGTCGGGATGTGTCTTGCTGACCGCAAAGCTGGCGAAAAACTTCGTACCGTCAAGGAAGTCGTTGATGCCGTCGCCGATACCGTCTACGAGTAGCGAGATCGCCGCACCGTCCTGATCACCCAGGTTTTTCATGCTGAGCCCGGGATTGAGACCGAAGCTGCCGTCTTGATTGATCGCGAGCATACCGGTATTGGTACCGCCTACCATATTGGGATCCGCCATCACGAAGCCAGGCACATCGAATCCGCGATATGCCGTCGTCATCACTTTGTACTGACCGTCGTCGTAGGGTACGAAGATAAAGCCTGCCAGATCGATATTTTTGAGCGTCGCTTTGTCTTTGGTGTAGTCACCCAGCGATGCGAAGCCGCCATCCATATTGAATCGGCTTCTCGCATTGGTCAGGCCGCGTCCGAAGCAGAACTTCAGATACATACCGGTCACAGGAATCACTCTGTCCAGACCGAATTTGAAGCTCGCACCGTCGAATTCGACATTGATCGTATGCCCGAGCGGAGATTTCGGCTTGTCACCGTCTCTCAGAGAGATCAGGAAACCGTTGGTAGAAGGGCGTCTACCGAAAGATGCCGTCCAGCTGATCTTGCTTCCCAGAAGCGAATCACTCATGTAGAGCCAGTATGCCTCTCTGACACGCAGCGTGTCATCCAGCAGATTTTCATTGAGTACCCAGTCGAATGTATCGTAACCGAATCCTCTCTGCGGGAAACCGTTATTGGCAGGATTGGCCGGTGTCGCACCGTACGCTTTGTTGAAAGAGAGTTGCCCTTTGAAGATCATGTTGGTCGAAGGCGCATACGCCATATTCAACCAGAGTCGGTTGGAGAGCAGTGAGTCGTTTTTGTACTCTTTGCCCGATGCAGCCGTATATTTGAGCTTATCGACCGCCGTTCTGAAATCGACATTCCATTTGATATTGTCGGTCGCGTCATGCGCCTTGACTTTGGAGAGCTGTTTTTTCAGCTTTTTGAGACTCTTCTCGAGTTTCTCCACCTTTTTGACCAGTTCGGCATCGGGTGCCGGCTGTGTCGCGGTGTTTTGTGTGTTTTGTACGGTCGCCTCCTGTGCGACCTCATCAGCATTTGCAGTAGCCGTCATAAACATCGCTGCAGCGATAGACATAGCTATGGTTTTTTTCATCTTTACTCCTCGTTGGTCAACTATATTTAACTATAAATATTAGTTATAAACCGAATTTTACAACGAAAAGGTTTAAAGTTTGAAAAGAAAGTAAGAAAAAGATATAAAAATTATAAGAAGAATGTAAAAAGTTTTACAACACGGCACAAAAGTGCCGCATCGTCCCCTGTCTATATAGCAGTAAATTTAATCTCAGTTAAACTTACTCTCTCATTATAGAACAATTAGGATAAATATTATCTTAATTAAGTGGATTTGGCTATAATTTCGCAAATTTACCAATATAAGGAACACCATGCCGACTATTCCAAAGGGCATCACCATCGCTTACCTCATCCTGCTGGGGATCACACTCGGGGCCGGGCTCTATGCCGGTATCGTCGTGGCTCCCGTCACCTTTCACAGTGCGCTCTATCTCGGATCGGAGATTTTGAGCCGGTTTCAGGAGGGGTTGATCATGACCGAGAATTTCGTGCGTCTGGGCTATCTGGTCGATTTTACCGTGCTGGCGGTGGCACTTTACGAAGGGTTTCGGTACAAGAACTTCGATCGTGATACCGTCACCAGCGTCAGCGCCTTTCTCGTCATCGCATTCGGGCTGCTCTATGTCCACTACTACATGCCGCAGATTCTGGAGCTTCAGGCCAAAGGCGAAGCGATCACCCAGAGCGAACTCTTCGAAAAGACCCACTTCGCAAGCGAACTTGACTTCAAACTCTTCGCAGCGGCGCTGCTGATCCTGCTGGCCAGAAATCTCTGGCGGGGTCTGCGCTAAGCCTCGGATCCCACACGCCTATATCTCGCTTCTGGGACGGGAGACAAGCTCCTCCGGCGGCGTCGTCTCCCCGCGCTGCCATGCTTCGACACCGCAGCGCCCGATCATCGCCGCATTGTCCGAGCAGTAGGCCAGCGGCGCCAGATGCAGCTTCGCACCGAATGCATCGCAAAGCGCCTCCATCTTTCCCCGCAGATAGAGGTTGGCACTCGCACCGCCCACGATCGCAAAATCTTCGATCGGCCGGCTTTTGAAGATCTTTTTGAGCTTCTGCAGCAGATGGGCCACCGCCACACGCTGAAACGAAGCGCAGATATCCGCCCGATCCGCATCGCTCATCTGTCCACCTCCCAGCGCCTCGATCTGCAGACGCACCTGATTTTTGAGCCCCGAATAGCTGAAGGCGAGTTTGGGGGAGTTGGCCAGCGGCACGGTGAAATCAAAGCGCATCTCATCCCCCTCGCGTGCCAGCTCCTCCACGATCGGGCCGCCCGGATATCCCAGCCCCAGCATCTTCGCTACCTTGTCAAAACTCTCGCCGAAGCTGTCATCCATCGTCGCGGCGAGATTGGTGAACTGCCTGTACCCCTGTGCATCGATCACCTGCGTATGACCGCCCGAGACCAGCAGAATCGTCATCGGGAAGTGCGCCTCCTGCTCGAGAAAGAGCGAATAGATATGCCCGTGCAGATGGTTCACCCCGATCAGCGGCAGATCGAGCGCAATCGCGAGCGCTTTGGCCATCGTCACCCCCTCCACCAGCGTCACCGCCAGCCCCGGGGCATTGGTGACGGCGATCGCTTTGAGATCGGCAAACCACGGCTTCGCATGTGCCAGAATCTTCGGCAGCGCCTCGGCATGCAGCCTCGCCGCCAGCTCCGGTACCACGCCGCCGTACTTCGCATGGTCGAGCTCCTGCGAAATCTTTTTGTGAAAGAGCAGCTTTTTGCTCGCTATCTCCGTCACCGCGATGGAGCTGTCGTCACAACTGCTCTCGATACTCAGAATCATATCCCGTCCTTAGAAGTAGTAAAAAAGCGCTACCGCCCCGTAACGCACGCTTTTTTGGGATATTTTATCTTCTTGTAACTTCAGATTGAGCGCCAGATCGTCATGCAGCCCGAAAGTCACAAACGCCTCCTCCCGCCGCTTTGTCGTACCGTTGTCGAGATAGTCCGCGCGCATGATCAGCCCCGCTTTGGCATGCGCTCCCTCCAGCAACAGCCCCGCATCGTAGCCGACAGATGCACGGCTGTGCCTGGCGAGCCAGAGTTTGGGCACCGCCAGTGCATAGAGGGTCGCTTTTCGGTAGCGAAAGGTCTGCCCCGCGCCGCCGGTGAGCGTGAAGTAGTCATGATGAGGCCGCAGCCGCTCCACCGCGATCTGCGCTCTCCAGGACCACGGCTTGAAAAAGATTCCTCGTTCAGCCAGTGAAGTGACGGAGACGAACGAAAAGGAATCGAACTGCGACCTTCTGATCCTGAGCGCAAAAAAGTCGATATAAGCACCCCTGACAAATCCCCGGTCGAGATCGTCGATGGCATGCATCGCCGGTTTGAGCGTCAGATCGATCTTTTTGCCGCTTCCGATGCCCAGCGCGATTTTGGCGCTTTTGTGCCCGCTTCGGGGATCGGTCGGTGTCGGGATGGGATATTTGGGCAGTTTCGGGAGTTTGCTGCGGTAGTGCAGCAGATGGCGCAGCCTGCGGATGTAATCTCCGGAGTCGATGCGTTTCTGCGATCTCGCATGCTTGAGATCGCGAATCGCCAGCTCACACATCAGCGCCTGCTGCAGCGGCGTGCGTGTGCGGATCAATGCCGTATCACCGCCGCTGTCGATGAAGCGCTTCGTCAGTGCGATATCCTCCGTCCGTGCCGCCAGCGCCTGCATCTTTCTGCGCTCCGAGGGGCGATAAGTCACATCCGAGATCAGCCCGTCGGCATCCACGACCCGTATCGTATCGATCGGAATCGCTTTGTAGCGGAACGCATCGGTATATTTGCGGGTCGCTTTGGCCGATTGCAGCAGCCAGAGCAGATTGTAGGAGCAGTTTTTGGTGAAGAAGTAGTAATCCCCGTAGATCCCTTTCAGCTCGTAGAGGTGGTAGAGCATGCGGTCGATCTCCTCCTGACTCAGATCGAGCCGATACTCCCACATATCGCGCTGCTCCATCGCACTGTACTCTTTGATCTTCTGATAGTAGGGCAGCACCGAGTAGTAGCCCCGGTAGCCGCCCAGCAGCCCGTTGTAGAGATAGCGCAGCCCGTTTTGCTCGTCGGTCCGGGCTGCGTAGTTGACCGCTTCGCCCAGCATCGGCGTCCGCGCGTCGCTGTCCAGCCGCAGAAAGGTATGCCCGAACATCGAAGCAGGAGAGTTGATATAAGTCGTCGGAAATACCAGCGTCACGGCACGGATATGCTCTTTGGCCAGCCGCTGCTCGAGCTCATGACATGTCGTATCCGGCAGATCGCCGAAAAAGTCGGGCAGCTGCGTTTTGAGCCAACGGATGCGTGCGGGATAGCGGCAGAGAAAGCGCTGATCGGCATCCTTGAGCTGCATGAGTGTGGCGTTGAGCTCTGAGAGGGGTGAAAAGCGCTCAGGAGGTGTCAGGAAAAAGGAGGGATCATCGATCTCGCTTCTGCCATCTTTGATATGGAGCAGAATCTGCCAATAGGGCCTTTGTGAAATCTTGCGAAGGATATCCGGATCAGGCGATACCGCGAAAAGGGGAGTCAGAAGAGCGGCAAAAAGAGTGAAAACGAGCCACCCTTTTTGCTGCAAAGATTATCCTGCGATCTTGACGACGCGGTCGATCACCTTCGCGGAGTTGACATCGTCACTGGCATAGATTTTGTCGAAGTTGGCTTTGAGCGCTGTCGCAAAGCGGTTTTTGTCTTTGACATGCAGCATGACGGCAAGCGTATCGAGTGTCTCACCCTCGCCCGCAGCGATATCGGTCGCGAGATTGTCCATATTGTCGGCGACGAATGTCTCGACCTCTCTGGAGACCAGCAGTGTCGGTTTGTCACATCCGAGTGTCCCTGTCGTGATACCGAAAGTCTGGTTTCCGGAGAGTGTGTTGAGTGTCGCAGCCACCACCTGCTTGGCTACGGTGTTCTGATTGTCGATGATCATGCTTCCGAGTCCGCAACCGGTATTGAGATTGCGCTCCGCCTGTGCAGATACGGCAAATGCAGCGATCGCCGCTACGGTAAAGAAAATCTTTTTCATGTTTTTGCTCCTTTTTTGAATTACTCTATAAATTATACATTTTATTTACTTAACCGCATGCGTGCTATAAAAAAAGAAAATGATAGAATCAAAATTAAAATATTTTTATTTTATTTCATTTATCAGTATTTATTAAGAATAATCATGTAAAATTCGAATTCTATACTACCTGGTATGTCGAAAACTGTTTTTGTCAAGATGGTCTAAAGAAAAGAAGCTTTCTGCCGATTAACAGGAACAGTACAGAGATATTACCGGTACTATAAATATAGACAAATTAAAACCTTATGAGAGGGGAACGACATGACTGTTGAAGAATTAGAACTACTCGGGACTTTAAGCGAGCTGGATCTGGAAAATCTGGATGACGATGCGCTGGCATCACTCCTTGAAGAGGCTTTGGCTGTGACCGATGACGATCCTTATGAAGCGATCACTTTCATCACTGAAAACAGTGAGATCCCATACGAAGATCTTCAACGCGTATACAACACTTTCAAAAAATAGCTATTTTTTGATACCCGAGGGTGTGGCGGCTTCTGCCGTTTTCACCCGATGCTATCCTCCGTAAATCTCCGCACTTCCCTGTCGATCTCATAGATATCCTCGAGCGTTGAGGGCCTGAAATCCCCGAACTTTTCAAATGCCGCGATACTCTTTCGCGCAATATCCATAAAAGAGATCCTCCCCTCGAAAAACGCAGCGATCGCCACTTCGTTGGCGGCATTGACTACGGCGCCCAGATGCGGTTTGCGGAGTATCTCCTCCTTGATCTCCCAGATCGGATAGCGCACAGGATCGATCACCCGAAACTCCAGCGACCCCACCTGCGTCAGATCGACGGGATCGAGAATCTGCTCCGACACATCTCCCATCAGCGCATAGGCGATCGGCAGCTTCATATCGGCATGTGCGATGTGTGCGGTGGTACTGCCGTCTTTGTAATCGATGAGCGCATGGATGATCGATTTGGTTTCGATGATGGCATCGAGCTTTTCGACATCGAAGAGCCATTTCGCCTCTAGCAGCTCGAAGAGTTTGTTGGTCATCGTCGCGGAATCGATCGTGATCTTTCTACCCATCGACCAGTTGGGATGGTTGAGCGCCTCTTCGACACTCGCTTGCGCGAGCACCTCCAGCGGCGTATCGCGAAAAGAGCCGCCGCTGGCAGTGATCACCATGCGATCCACCGCACGATCCTGCAGCAGATACCAGAGCCCGAAGTGCTCGCTGTCGATCGGCGTGATCTGCGCGATATCGATGAACTCTCCGGCGACCACGAGGCTCTCTTTGTTGGCGAGTGCCACCTTTTTGCCCAGTGCAATCGCTTCGACGGTCGGTTTGAGCCCGGTGAATCCTACCAGCGCATTGACGACGAATCGACTCTGGCTGCGGCGCAGCGCTTCGAGAATCCCTTCGTCCCCGTAGAGGACATCGGCGTGTGCTACCTTCGGTACCGACGCTTTGTGTGCGACGACGACGATCGAAGGGTCGAACTCCGCGATCTGGCGGTTGAGCAGGTCGATGCTGTTTCCCGCGACCAACACATCGACATTGAGCCCGAAGCGTCTGGCGACATGGAGGGCATTGACCCCGATCGAGCCGGTAGAGCCGAGCAGTATCAAGCCAGGCCCCGAAGCAGGATCACCATCAGTACACCGGCGAAGAGGTAGCCGTCGACACGATCGAGGACGCCGCCGTGCCCGGGCAATACATGCCCGCTGTCTTTCACACCCGCTTTGCGCTTGAGAAAACTCTCGAAGAGATCACCGAAAATCGAAGCGAAAGAGACGACAAAAGAGATCAGTACCGAGAGTATCGGAGAGACGAACGAGACGCCGTAGATCGCTCCCGCGACGGTCGCCAGCAAAACGCCGCCGATGACGCCCTCCCATGTCTTTTTGGGAGAGATCGCACAAAAAGGGGTCTTGCCGATCGCTTTGCCGGTGAAGTAGGCACCCATGTCGGTCAGCGCCACGACGATCACCAGCCAGAGCATCGCATCCATACCGAACCCTTTGTAGAGCGCGAGCAGAAAGAGAAAGGAGGCGGTCGGATAGAGGAAGAGATAGATCTTCTTCATGTCGACGCTGTTTTTGTAGACCATCCGCGAAAGTGCGATGATCGACGCCAGAAAAAAGAGATCGTCGGGATTGCTGTAGAAGAAGGCTACGATCCAGATCAGCGCCGCGTAGCCGTAGAGGTTGTTGTCGTCGATACCCAGCAGTTTCATCGTCTCGTAGAAGGAGAAGAGAAACGCCACCCCCAGAAAGAGCCATGTCACGATAGCGCTGTCTATCCACCCTATCGCTGCGATCAGCGCGATCAGCGCCGCGCCGGTGATGAATCTTGGTTTGTCGATCTTCTGGAGAAATGTCGGTTCTTTTTGCATCGTTATCGCCTCTTCGTCATATAGGGATATGATACAAGGAGCGTACTTAACATGCAAGCAACTGCAGAGATTAAACGCGGATATCCAAAATATGATAAGGCAGGGAGTCGAAAAGCTCCTCTTCGGTGGCGCGTTTGCGCATCTTTTCGTAGCGTTTGAGCGTCTCTTCCTCTTTTTCCCTGGTCTGCTCTTCCGCCTCTTCGCGCTGATGCTCCTTTTCGGGATCGACCGGTTCGGTCTCTACCAGATCGCCTACATCCATGACGGTCGCGGGCTTTTCATTGACGCGTACCGCCGCGACGACATTCTGAAACTCCACCCTGTTCTGATGATCGGTCTGTTTGGCCGCAGGCACCTGCATGTTCTGATTGGCATATACGATACCTTCGAGCGGTGTGATCGGCATGGCTACTCCTTCGATACCTTGATCGTATCGTAGTTGACATAGTTGACATTGGCACCTTCGCGCATCTTGACATTGCGTCGCGGGGTAAAATCTACCAGATACGCACCGGGCGCCACAGCACTGAACTGCACGCACAGCTTCGCCGCGAACTCCAGCACGGCAAACGGCGGAGACTTCTTTTCGTTTCGTATTATAACATGTGCGGAGGGGATATCCTTCAGATGCATCCAGATATCGCTCATTCTGGCCGATTTCAGGAGCGAGATATTCCCTCTTTCATTCTTGCCGAGCATGATTTTATACCCCTCGATGAAAAAAGTCTCTATATTAGCATCGTCTTTTTTGCCTTTTTTATGAATTTTGGGCTGTTTGGGCATGTAGAGGCTCACTTCGTCGACCGTTGCCGCATGCGTGATAGCGGTTTTGAGGTTTTCCAGAAAGGTGATTTTGGACTCCAGATTCTCCCGTTCGATATGGGTGAATTTCGCCTTCTGTTTCAGCTTTTTGGCACGGCGGAAAAAGTCGTTCGCCGCTTCGGCGGGCGTCCTGGCGCTTTCGGGCAGTCGGATCGTACGCGCCTCACCCGAAAAATCGGTCACCGTCACCTCTTTTTGGTAGTTTCGCATGCGGTGGAGATTGGAGAGGAGCAGATTGCCCTCTTGTGTCAGTGCCTCGCTCTTTTGCATCAGAGCCGACGCATCCTCCAGCGATGCATAGATCTTTTGCAGTTTTCGCAGCTTTTTCTCCACGATCTGCAGCTTTTGCCGCTTCAGAGATGCGAGTTTCGCCGCCTCCCGCTTCTCATACTCCGCATGCAAAAACCGGGGGATATCGTCGATCTGCGCCTCCTCCCGATGCGGGAAAGGGCGCGGCGGCAGATCGAGCAGCCTGACCCCCACCTGCACCGGACGAAAGGAGGTATCCGCATCGATATGGCGGTACGCCTCCAGAATCACACCCGCCTCATCGAGCAGAATCACATTGGTATTGCGGCCGGTGAACTCGAACTGCATGACGCTCTTTTGCGATTTGTAGCTGGAGGAGGCGTTGACCGTTATCCGCAGTATCCGATTGCCTTCCGGCACTTCGATCTTTTCGATTCTGGCGTTGTTGAAGCGCTTTTTGAGCACGATGTCAAAAGGTGCATTGTAACTGCGGACTTTATGGTAGGAAGGGGTCTGAAAGATATAGGAGTCACCGCGCCGCATGTCGAAATAGTAGACCGAATCACGGTCGAAAATCACTTTGATGATCGTATCTTCGACACGCTCTACGGCACTGATCTTGCGGTACTTTCCGAGGTGCTCTGCTATCTGGACTAACGCTGCTCTTGTCATGCGCTAATATTAGCGAAATTACCTTGTTTTATGATACGCCGAGACGATATCCTCCGCGATACCCGGTATCTCCGGTGCCGGAGCGATCTGAGCATTCATGATTTCTTCCTGTATTTCTGTTTCGGGTTTCTCGGGCTTTCGGGTGTGCGCATCTCGATGAGCCCCCGCTCGATCGCGGGATTGAGGTAATTTTTCCTAAAGGTCGGTCTGTGCGAAAGCCCCAGCTTCTCCATAATCTCCGCACTGCTCAACCATTCATCGCCCATCACCTCAAGAAGCTTTTTTACTTGGTCGCTTACATAGTCGTTTACTTGGTCGCTTTCAAGTGTGTCGGTGATGGTCTCAAGCAGCATTTTGAGCATAAAGGCGATAAACGGCGTGCTCTCGCCCGCACTTCCGGAGGCTTCAAGAGCTTCGTAGTATGCCTGCTGATGCTCTCGGATCACGCTCTCGACGGGAATGGCGGAAAAGACCGGTTTGTAACGATCCAGGATCAGCGTCTGCCAGAGTCTGCCGATGCGACCGTTTCCGTCGCTGAAAGGGTGGATGAACTCGAACTCGTAGTGAAAGACGGCGCTTGCGATCAGCGGATGCGAGTCGGTCTCCTGCAGCCATGCAAAAAGTTCGTGCATCAGCCGCGGCACCTCCACAAACGGCGGCGCCACATGCACGACGCCTTCGCTGCCTCCTACCCCGACATTGGAGGATCGAAACTCCCCGGCATCGGTGAGGATCTCTCCCATAAGCATTTTGTGTGCCCTCAGCAGATCGTCCAGTTTGTGAGGATCGAAAGTATCCAGTGCGTCATAGACCCTGATCGCGCCTTGCACTTCGGCGATCTCCCTGACCGAGCCAAGGACTCTTTTGCCCTCCAGAAGCGCCGTAACCTTTTCTGCTCCCAATCTGTTGCCCTCGATCTCGAGCGTGCCCGTGATGGTTTGGATTTTGTATGCTTTTCTGAGTTTGGGGGTGATGATACGGGGAGAGAGCAACTCGAGTTTTGCCGCCTCGGCGCTGATTTCACTCACAAGATTGAGAATTTCGGAAGTGATCGTAAAGGGCGGGGTGTAGGTAGGGTCTTGTTTCATACCCTCACCTCCCACCAGCCTCCGGTGCCGGATTCTCTTTTTGGGGTGCTTGTTGCGCTGCTCATTTGACCACCTGTCCATAAATCTGGACTAACGCTGCTCTTGTCATGCGCTAATATTAGCGAAATTACCTTGTTTTATGATACGCCGAGACGATATCCTCCGCGATATCTTCCGGATGCTCGAGCCCCACGGAGAGTCGGATCAGCCCCTCCGTGATACCCAGTATCTCCAGTGCCTTCGGATCGAAGTCGCGATAGATCGTGCTCTTCATGTGCAGCGCGAGCGTGCGGTTGTCTCCGATATTGGCGGTCTGGGTGATTCTGGCCGTATGGTTCAGCAGCGCGAACGCCGCCTCCTTGCTCCCCATATCGATCGTCAGCAGCGGACCGCACCCCAGCGGATAGGCCGACCGATAGCGCTGTGCATGTTCATGCGAGGCGAGAGAGGGGTGGCGCACACTCCCTGACGGCAGCTCCCGATCCAGCAGCGATGCGAGCTTTTCACTGCTCTCGTGCACCTTTCGCATGCGCAGCGAAAGCGTCTCGAGCCCGACCAGCGTCATGAAGGAACCAAATGCGTTGGCACTCATGCCAAAATCCCGCAAAGCACGCTTTTTGCAGATAGCGACAAAAGCCATCTTGCCCATCTTTTCGACGATTTTTCGCAGATGGGCATATCTGTCATGATAGAGTTTGCCACCCGCTTCTACCGCACGAAAGACTGCGATACCGCCCAGCGCGGCACTGTGGCCGCTGATATTTTTGGTCGTGGAGTAGACGACGATATCGGCACCCGTCGAAAGCCCCTGCACCGCCAGCGGGGTGATTGTATTGTCCAGGACAAAGAGCGTCTCGTAGCGCTTGCAGAGTGCCGCTATCTCAGCGATGGGCGGAAGCTTCATATTGGGATTGCCCACACTCTCGACCATCACGACCGAGACGCCGGCTTTGAGCTTCTCTTCGATCGCTTCCAGATCGTCGACATCGCAAAACGACGCCCCGATGCCAAAACGCGGCATCGTCTCGGTCATCAGCGCGTAAGTCCCGCCGAAAAAACCGCCCACGCAGAGTACCTCATCTCCCTGCCGCAGCAGCGCCGTCAGGACCATCGAGATCGCACCCATACCCGAAGAGGTCGCGATGGCACCCACGCCCCCTTCGATCTGCGCCATCGCCGATTCGAGCTTGGCGTTGGTAGGGTTGCCCATCCGCGCATAGAGCGGTTTGGCGACATCGCCGCTGAAGATCCTCTCCGCTTCCTCCGCATCCGTATAGCCAAACGCCGCCGAGGGTACGATCACCGGAGCGACGGGGCCGCTCTTGGATCCGACCAGCTGCGGCAGGAGTGTATCGTAATAGTCGTAATTGTGCATCTTTCTACTCTTTTTATAAAATATACTTATAATTATAACCTAAAGCGGGTTAAATTGCATAAAACAGATCGGCCCCGTTGCACATATGCTATACTTATACGCATGAAACAGAAAGTATTGATTTTACACGGATGGGGCGGGAGCGACTATCCCCATTGGCAGAGTTGGCTGGCGGGAGAGATCGCCAGAGAGTACGGGACGGTCTCTTTTCCGCTGCTGGACAATCCCCACTTCCCTAATAAAAACCGCCAGACGAGACAGGTCCAAACACTTCTCGGGGAATTCCGACCCGATACCGTCATCTGCCACTCTCTGGCCAATGTCATCTGGTTTCACCTCTGCCATGCAGGGGAGATAGCACCGGTACGGAGACTCCTGCTCGTCGCGCCACCCTCAAGCGGCTGTCAGATCAAAACCATCAGGCAGTTTTTCCCCTATCCGATACCCGAAAATCTTTTCGCCTCCGAGTCGATGCTCGTCACATCCACCAACGACCCCTATCTCACACCGGAAGAAGCGGCTGCACTCCAGAAAGCCTTGGGCATCGAGATGAAAATTCTGGAAAATGCAGGACATATCAACGCCGACAGCGGATACGGCAGGTGGGAATGGGTGCTCGACTGGGTCAAATCGGGCGAATAGAGA